>NZ_CP040676.1:72500-406250 GCF_005960665.1 Exiguobacterium mexicanum | reverse complement strand
TGGCTTCTTGTCGATGACCGTCTCGCCTAACGCGTGTTTGATTGTGATTGGATAGCCTTCTGCCGTTTCAGCAGATTCATCTGTCGTGGCTGCATCTTCATTGTTCGCGCCGCATCCTGCGAGCACGAGCACGAAAGCAGACATGATGATGAACATATGTAGCAGTTTCTTATAGTTCATGTTCGAATCCCCTTTTTTCTGTATGACAACGTTTTACGCCGACATTGATAATCATTATCATTTATGAGTATAGGATGAATCCGGGAGCGCTGTCAATCTGAACTTCAAGATATTCGAGGAAAAATAGAAACAGCCCGCGTCTCTCATTCGATGAGAGACACAGGCTTCAACGGTTGCGCCGCATCACATCCGCCATTGGACACCCTGCTTGCTCGAGCTCGGAGACGATGCGTGTATAGTCCGTCTCGTTTCGATTCTGACTCAGCTTGAACGCGGCCTGCATCTCTTCGATGTCGATGCGGAACCCGACGACGCCATATTTCTGTCGCTGCACCGGCTCGGACAATTCCTCCCAGACGACGGCGTGCTCACGGTCCCCTTCATGGTCTTGAAGCAGTCCGGCCAGATCTTCCTCAAGTTGTGTCTCGTTCATAATCGTCGCCTGTCCGTAGGCATGCACCGCCTGATAGTTCCATGTCGAGACGTCCTCATGCCCGTACCACGACGCCGACACATAGGCGTCCGGGCCTTGGACGATCAAGAGGACGGTCTGGTCTTCAATCGTTTGCCACTGTGGATTGTTTTTGGCGATGTGTGTCGTGAACCAGACGTGGCCCTCTTCCTCATGGAAACGGAGTGGCACGTGCGTCGCGATCGGTTTTTGGCCATCATACGTGACGACGGTGCCGAACGGATGCGCCTTCAAGAAATCGTGCACTTCTCTCGGATCGTTCACGGCGTAAAGTTTTGGGACGTACATCGTATTCCTCCTGTCTGGTTCGTTCATCAACTGACTGGCCCTCCCGTATAATTCATGCCAACTAGGGTAAAGAGTAGATGACGCGATTCAACTAAGGAGGGATCTCTATGAAACCGACGATTAAAGCATTCGTGTTCGATGTATATGGGACCTTGTTCGACGTCCATTCCGTCAAGACGGCGTGTGACGAACAGTTCCCCGGAAAAGGTGACCAAATCAGCCAAGCGTGGCGGACGAAACAGCTCGACTACTTCTTTACTCGCCACATCATGGGGCGCTATGAGGACTTCTCCGTCGTCACGCGCGACGCGCTCCGGTATGCGTTGTCGGCGGCCGAAGTGACGTGGACGATCGAGACGGAGGATGCATTGATCGCCACTTACGCCGACCTGTCGCCATATGAAGAGGTTGAAGACGTCTTGCACCAACTTCATCATAAACAGACCATCGTTCTCTCGAACGGGACGGACGCGATGCTCGCGGAACTCATCCAAAACGCCGGTTTCACCGACCTGTTCGACGAACTCGTCAGCATCGACGGCATCAAACAAGCCAAGCCGTCACCGGCCGCCTACATGCACTGGTTCAAGAACAGCGGATTGAAGCGGGACGAGGTGCTGTTCCTATCCTCGAACGGTTGGGACATTGCCGGTGCGAAGAACTTCGGATTCCATACCGCTTGGATCAACCGCGACAGCA
The DNA here is from genome assembly GCF_005960665.1 of Exiguobacterium mexicanum. Taxonomy (GTDB): domain Bacteria; phylum Bacillota; class Bacilli; order Exiguobacteriales; family Exiguobacteriaceae; genus Exiguobacterium; species Exiguobacterium mexicanum_A. The sequence goes on along the minus strand of NZ_CP040676.1, from coordinate 404,611 downwards.
AACCAGTCGATATGCCCGACCTGGCCCCTGACGCCGTCTACGAGGACTTGTCAGGCGTACTGGAATGGGTCACGGACGAAGCGGCTTGGCCATAATCAAATCGACTTGAGCGTCGTCACCCATATAAAACGTATGCGCCCCGGTCTGGACGAAGCCGTGCTTTCGGTAAAAGGCGAGTGCCTTATGGTTATGTTCCCACACACCGAGCCAGATTTCACGTTTGTTCAGCTCACCCGCGCACGTGATGGCCTGGTCATACAACGCCTTCCCGACGCCACTACCTTGGAACTTCCGTCGCACATAAATCCGTTCGAGTTCGAACGCCTCTTCGCCCATGGCCTCGGTCTGGGCATTGTTGGCGTTCACTTTTAGATAACCGGCGACTTCCCCGTCAAGTCTGGCGAAGAAGAACTGTGAGTCCGGATTCGAAAGCTCTTTTTTAAGTTGCGCTACGTTGTACGCCCGCTCGAGATACGCGGCCAAATGCGCCGGGTCATTCTCGGCTTCGAACGTCTCCGTGAACGTCTCGATGCTGATGGTGCGAAGTGCGTCAACGTCTTCAATTGTACAAGCTTTGATGGTGATCATGATTGTTCCCCCTAGTAGTCTCGTTTCTTCCCTTTCTTCACCGCGTCCCAGTCCCCTTCAATATTGTGGCGGACCCGCTTCAACAGTCGGAGCAGTTGCTCGGCTTCTTGGTCGCTCAGCCCGGCGAGCGCGACGTTAGTCGAATGTTCGTGCTCTCGGATGATGACCGGATACAGCGCCTTGCCCCGTTCAGTCGGGACGAGCCGCTTGATTTTCTTGTTGTGCGGGTCGTCCTGCTTGATGATCAACCCGTTCGTCTCCAACTTTTGAATCGCCCGCGCCGCCGTCGTCCGGTCGACTTTGATGAGTTCGGCGAGCTTCTCTTGAATGATGCCCGGCTCCTCACAAATCCGGACCAAATACAGATATTGCCCTTTCGTCAGCTCGAGCTCTTTGAACTCGATATTGCTGATCGAATCGAGGGCGCGGGCAATCATCCCGATTTCACGCAACTGGTCTCTCATACAATCCTCCTGATTGTTGTATTTACAATATGTTACGTTTAGTATAATCCATTTAGTTGCATTTGCAACAAAAAGTATTTTGGATATGAATTTTGATTATGTGAGAAAATGGAGGTATCATTCCGCGAAACGAGGGGATCTCATGGCACACCGCATTTACACGACGAGCTTTGCGAGCGTCTATCCGCTTTACGTCGCGAAAGCCGAACGGAAAGGCCGGACGAAAGACGAAGTCGATACGATTATCCGCTGGTTGACGGGCTATGACGAGGCCGGACTCGAGCGCCAACTCGCTGCCGAGGTCGACTTTGACACATTCTTCACCGCTGCGCCCAAGATGAACGAAGACCGCGCCCTCATCAAAGGCGTCGTCTGCGGCGTCCGCGTCGAGAATGTCAAGGAGCCGCTCATGCGCGAGATTCGCTATTTGGACAAACTCGTCGATGAACTGGCCAAAGGCAAGGCGATGGCGAAGATTTTACGAGGAGGCGACGTCTGATGGACTATACGACACTCGTCGACGACAAGCGGCTCGACGCTTTCATCCGTTTAATTGACGTCATCGATGCGAACTTACCGGCCGGGTTCGAGAAGACGACCGACGGGAACGGCATCCATTATGTCGTCCCGCTATCGGCGTATCCGTCCGGATATCACGTCACGCCGGGCACCCCGCTCCCGTTCTTGAGCGTCATCGCCCAGAAGAACCATGTCGCCGTGTATCATATGGGCGTCTATAGCGACCCGGAACTGCTCCGCTGGTTCGAGGAGTCATACGCCGCCCAAGTGCCGACGAAGCTCGACATGGGCAAGAGCTGTATCCGCTTCAAAAACGTGAAGCATATCCCATATGAGTTGATGGGTGAACTCGTCTCGAAGATGACACCAGAACAATGGATTGCTGCGTACGAGTCACGTTAAAAAAGGCAGGTCGATTGTCGACCTGCCTGTTCGTTATACGTTAAATCGTTTTGTCATTTGGCGCATCTCGTCTGCCATGTTCGACAGTTCTTGGGCCGAGGCCGTGATCTCTTCCATCGACGCCATCTGTTCTTCCGTCGCCGCCGAGGTGTTCTCGGTTTCGGTCGCGGTCGTCTCGGTGATGCCTTGAATCTCGTTCACGGACGTCAAAATCTCGGTCGCCCCGGCTGCCATCTCTTGAACGGCGCCCGACACTTCCTCGACTTTTTGTCCGACCTCTTCGATCGCCCGCTTGATATCCTCGAACGCGTCGCCCGCTTGTTGTACGTTCGTGACGCTATGGCCCATCTCGCTCTCGACGATGTGCATCGTTTGGACGGCTTGTTTCGTCTCCGTCTGCGTATCCCCAATCAAACCGGAGATGCGTTTCGTCGCGACGGCCGACTCTTCGGCAAGTTTCCGCACTTCTGAGGCGACGACAGCGAAGCCGCGTCCGTGGTCGCCGGCCCGCGCCGCTTCGATGGCCGCGTTCAGTGCGAGCAAGTTCGTCTGTTCGGCGATACCGGAAATCGTGCCGGTGATGCTGCCGATTTCTTGCGAGCGGACGTCGAGTTGACCGATGACCGTCTGCAACGCCTTCACTTTCTCGTTCATCGCCTCGAGCTGGGACTCGAGCGTCTCAATCAATTCATTGCCGGTCCCGACTTTTTGGAGTGCCCCGTCTGACAACTCGGTCATATGTTGGGCGCTATTCGAGACGTGATGAATCCCGTTCGTCAGTTCGGTCAATGTGCTGTTCGATTCTTTCACCCGCGTCAATTGACGGAGCGATCCAGATGCGATCTCTTCCATCGTGACGGCGACCATCTCCGTCGCTTTCGTTGTCTCTTCGACGTTCGATTTCAAATCGTCCGATGACGTGGCGACGCGTCCCGCCGTCGACGTGACGTTACTAATCAAGTCACGCAAGTTGTCTTTCATATGATTGAACGACACCACGAGCGACCCGATTTCATCGCGTGACGTATACGTGCTGTCGACCGTCAAGTCTCCTTCACCGGCTCGGCTCATGAGTCCATTCAACTCACGAACCGGTCGCACGATGAGACGCGTAATGTAGATTCCGAGCCCGATTGAGACGAGCGCCCCGATGGCGACGAGCACCCAGAAGACGAGCACTGACTGGGCACGATTTTCCTGCATCGTCTGACTGGCCGTCTCGGCTTCTTGATTGATTCCATCCATGACGACCGTGGCTGTTTCGACGAGCGCGAGGCGGATTGGGCGTAGCTCGCTGACATATTGGCGATAGGCTGCCGTATTCTCGTTTCTGATTGCCGGTTGCAAGACGATATCAACCCGTTCCAAATACGTCGTAATCAAAGTATTCAAATCTGCGACCTGTTGTTGCATGTCAACATTTGTCGAAGCGAAGTTCTCATTGAACAACCTTAAATTCTCGACCATGCTGTCTCGTCGCTCCGTAATATTTTCTTGGAGTTCCGCGTTACGACTTTCTTCGGTTGCCAACATCAACTCGAGTACATAACCTTCAAGCGCACGGTTGTCCGTCCGAATCTGACCGAGCGCCCGAATCGGCAGCAACCGCTCTTCGTATAATTCTTCTCCCGCGTCGGCCATCCGTCCCATTAGGACATGACTGAGTGCCGCGATGATGACGAGCGTTGCGATAAACACGGTGATGAGCACCGTAAATTTTTTAGACATATTTAAATTTTTCATGATCATCCCTCCTATCTGCTTTATCGTAGGAAAGCAGGTTCACGTGAAGCGTGATCGCACATGCGTTGACCTAAGTTTCCATTTTCATCGCCGTTACCTGCTCGTCAGCACATTCGGCACCCATTTGCAAGCTGGCTCACCTTCATTCGAACGAAAAATGCGCTACGATAAATAAAAGACTAATCGATACGAAAGGAATGATTCCCGTGCCACGCCCGCTCAAACTCAGTCTCATGCTCGCCGTGTTCGGGAGCATCTTCTATATCACGCACTTCCATTATGAGCTTCGCCCGTCTGATGTCCGTGATGTCGTCTTGTCGTTCGGCTGGTGGGGTCCGGTCGTCTTCTTCCTCATCTATGCGATCGGCCCAATCATCTTCTTGCCGACATCCGTGCTGTCACTTGGGGCCGGTCTCGCCTTCGGGGTGTGGCCCGGCGTCCTCTATATCTTGTTCGGGGCGACGGCCGCGGCCGTGACCGGGTACGTCATGGCCCGACTGTTCGGCCGTTCCGTGCTCAAGGTCGAGAGCTATCCGTGGTCGGAGAAACTGTTCACGCAGATGGAACAACGTGGTTTTCTATACGTGTTTGTCTTGCGGCTCATCCCGCTCGTCAGCTTCGATTTACTCAGTTACGCCGGCGGCATTGCCAAAGTCAAATTCAAGTCGTTTATCCTGGCGACCGTGCTCGGCATGATTCCCGGGACACTCGCCTACAGTTTTCTCGGTGCGAGTCTCGCCTCGGGAAGCATCACCTTGGTCGTCATCGCCGCCCTCGTCTTCGTCACGTTGATCGGCGTCACCTACTATTTCCGGGAACCCGTCAAACGGTGGCTCGGGCTCACGTCAGACTAGAGAAGCGCAATCGCTTCTCTTTTTTTATGTCGGCGTGTAAAAACGATAAACATTCGGGTCAATCGGACGATACTCTAGTAGCTAGATTGACCCATCACCAGGAGGAAACTATATGAGTTCTACGAAACGCAATCAATTGATGCTCGTCACCACGTTCGTTATCGTCTTGACGTCTGTCACCGTCCATCTGCTCCACCGCTTCACGGATTTTGCCTATACGTACACCGTGCTCCGAAACGGTGCCGTCGGTTACGCATATCCCATCGCGACATGGGTCCTGTTTGCCGTTCCGATTGTGCTACTGATCGCCATGGTCGTCAGCCAACGTGTGAAACCACAACTGTTCCCGCACTTGATGATGCTCACGCTCACGTTTTCGAGCATCTCGACCGTCGCCGGTGGGCAAGGGCTCGTCGAGTATCACTTCTCGATTTTCGTCGTCTTGGCGATTCTGTCGTTCATGCGTCGTATCGACTTAATCGTCTACAGTACCGTCATCTTCGCCGTGCAGCATCTGGCCGGCTATTTCTTGGTCCCCGAGATCATCTGTGGGACGGCCGACTATCCGTTCAGCTTGTTGCTCGTCCATGCGGTCTATCTCATCTTACTGAGTGCCGTGCTCATCGCGCAGATTCACTTCCGTAACCTTGAGTCGTCGCGTGTCAAAGCACAGGAAGACGAGACCCGTCGTTTGCTGAAGCAAGCCGTCACCGATGCGAGTCAACTCGTCATGACACTCAAAAACCATGCGACCGAACTCGAGACGGCCGCCAACCAGTCGCTCGAATCTGGTGAACAAATCGCCGTCACCGTCGATCCGATTGTCGCCCACGCGACCGAGCAAGAGACGTCGATGAACCATGGGGCCGATGAGATTCAATCGATTCGCTCCCTCACGGCGCTCATCCAAGAACGGATGGCCCAAACAGCTGCCGCTTCGTCACGGATTGCGGCCGACACCATCGCCGGGGACGGCGACATGCGACGGATGGAGGCGAAAGTCGAAGAAATCATTAGCGAATCGGAACGACTCGAACGCGTGGTCACGACGATGTCGAACCGATCGACCGAAATTCAAGCCATCCTGCAGCACGTCGAGACAATCAGCGACCAGACGAACATGCTGGCTTTGAACGCCTCGATTGAAGCCGCACGGGCCGGTGATGCCGGTCGTGGTTTCGCCGTCGTCGCTTCTGAGGTCGGCAAGCTCGCCGTCCAGTCTCGAGATTATGCAGCTGAGATGACCCGCGTTCTAGGTGGACTGATGGATGACACAATCATCGTCCGCGATTCAGCACAGTTGTTCAAACGCGCGACCGAGAACTGTCAAACCGTCTCGGCCGATGTGACGGCCGTCTTCCATCGTTTGACCGAAGATGTCTCCGAAATCGACGGTCAAATCAGTTCGATTCAAGAGACACGTCAACGCGTGACGTCGCAGATGGAGACGCTCGAAACGCGCCTCGCGACGACGAAACGAGCGGCGAGCGAACTGCAGCAACAGATTCAGCACGTCGCCGCCGCGACCGAGGAACAAGTCGCCATCCAAAAAGAGTTGAGCCACATGTCGGACCGCCTCGCCTCGACCGCGAGCACGTTAGAAGACGTGACCGGTCAGCTCGAAGCCCGAGCGAACTAAAAAACAGACCGCGAATGTGGAAATTCGCGGTCTGTTTTTATGAATGGCTGAAGAATGAAATTTTTGCAGTCGACCGAATGATGAGTACCGATACGAGCATGAGGATGGCCGCGATTCTAAAACCCATATCCCCGATGACATTGAATTCATATCTCAGCCCGAACAATAATCCTAATCCTAAGACAACGCCGATTAAGAACATCATGTTTTTCATGTAATCGATCCTTCCTACGTACATCTATGATTATCCATTTATTGTTAGTATAACGGATGGGGATGACGTGTGCACAAATATGTGAAGACAAATCGCTAGCAATCATCAAAAAACGTCACGTTCTCGATGTTCGAAAACGTGACGTCACTATCGTTTATAACGTCGATACGAGCTTTTGAAGCGCCTCTTTGAGCGGTGTCACCGGACGACCGAGCACCAACTCGAAATCGTTCGACTCAACTTCAAGCGAGCCGTTGCGGATACTATCTTGAATCCCGACGACGATCGGGATTGCCCCTTCCGGCACCCCTGCGCCGCGCATGACGCCAGCATAAGCGTCAGTACTCACTTCTTGGAGGGTCACTTCACGCCCGAGCACTTCACTGAGCGCCTCGACGAGTTCGGCTTGCGTATGGAGCGGGCCGGACAACTCGAAGATGTTCTGTTCGAAGTCATCCGCGAGGAGCACGTTCGCTGCCGCTTCAGCGTAATCGTCTTGCAACGCCCAACCAACCTTCCCATCACGGGCAGCCGTCACCCAAGGTGCACCGGCAAGCACGCCTTGGATGCTACCAAGTTCGTTTTCTAAGTACCAGTTGTTGCGCAAGAACGCGTGAGGGATCCCCGTCCGCTCGATTGCGCCTTCCGTCTCGACATGTGGCGGTGCCATCAAGTTTTGGCTCTCTGTCGCGTCGGCGAGACTCGTATAGGCGATGAACGATACGCCTGCGCGCTCGGCCGCCTCGACGGCGTTCGCATGTTGACGGATGCGCGTGTCGTTGTCCCCGTCCGCCGAGATGATGAGCAGTCGTTCGACACCTTTGAACGCTTCATCGAGCGTCTCGGGCTTGTCGAAGTCCCCATGTCGCACATCGACACCTTTCGCTTTCAGTGCTTCCGCTTTCTCCGGATTGCGGACGCTGACCGCGAGTTCACTTGCGGGTACCGACTTGAGTAACACATCGACAATTTTCGAACCGAGTTTCCCGGTTGCACCTGTGACTAAGTATTTCATAAATCATTTCCTCCTTTTAACCTGTAATTAAATCAGTTACATGTAATCATAATAGTTACAGCATCTTCGTTTGTCAATTGTTTGTTCCCTGTTATACTGAAGATGTAACCAATTCACTTACATGACTTGTGCAGAAAGGTGGTAGCCTATGTCCATCAGTAGCCGTTTCGCGGTCGGCATTCATATCTTGACGTTGATCGAGGTCAATCAGGACGGCGTCACCTCGTCTGACTTTTTGGCCGGTAGCGTCAACACGAACCCGGCCCTAATCCGAAAAATCATGGCCATGTTGAAGAAGGCCGACTTGATTGAAGTGAAGCCTGGCGTCGCCGGAGCCAAACTGACGAAAGACTTGACCGAGATTTCGCTCTATGACGTCTATCGCGCCGTCAGTGTCGTCGAGGAGAACGAGTTGTTCAGTATCCATGACAACCCGAACCCAGCGTGCCCCGTCGGCCAACATATCCAAGCGACAATCGAGCCGATCTTTATCCACGCCCAATCGGCGATGGAATCGGTATTGAAGCATGTGACCCTCGCCGATGTCGTGAACGATGTCGCAACGAAAAGCCAAGCAACCTGAAGAGAGGTTGCTTGGCTTTTTTTCAGATGAGTCGATATTTTTTGAAGCTATTCGCGAGCCCGTCTTGATCACACGCATCCGTCACGTCGTCCGCGACACGCTTGACCTCGGGTTTGGCGTTGCCCATGGCGACACCGACCTCGACGTATTCGAGCATCTCGATGTCGTTCAACCCGTCTCCGTAGGCGAACGTCTGCGCTCGCTCCAACCCTAGATGTTCGAGCAACGTCACAATCGCCGTCGCTTTATTGACGCCCGGGATGGACAGCTCCCCACTGTTGGCCCCGAATACGGCGACCGTGCTCGGGATGACGGTGAAGCGGGATGCGAACTCTTGTTGGATGACGTCGAGCGGGACAGACGAGCCGAGAAACGAGATTTTATTCACGTCGGGACGGACGAGGTCGACCCCTTCCATCATCGCGTCATGAAACGGCTTCAAGCCGCGTTCAATCGTCGCGCTCGCTTCCGGATTGTTCGCCATCAACTCGTCGATCATCGTCGCCACCCGTGCCTTGGCGTTGCCGCCGGCGAACAGGCCGTCGTTCGACTCGAGATAGAAGTCGATGCCGTGTTCGGTGAAGAAGGAGATGAGATGACTCAAATCATCGACGGAGACTTGTTGATGGTACAGCACTTCCTCCTCGAGCTCGATGTAGCCCCCGGCTGCCCCGATGATGCCGTCAAAGCCGACGTCGAGAATGTCCGAGAATAGCTCGGCCTTCGAGCGCCCGGTCGATAAGAAGACGAGATGGCCGTTCTGTCGCGCTTGCCGGACGGCCTCTTTGGCCGATTCCGGAATGTTGCCATGGTCATCGACGAGCGTGCCGTCGACGTCTAGAAAGATGATATTTCGCATAATATCCTCCCTTTTTTTGTCCTGAAAACAAGAAAAACCTAAACCAGACGCAACGCGTGCGCCCAGTTTAGGTTTTGCCTGATGATTCAGTAACAATCCTGATGTATGTCGTTTTCCCTTCAAGCATACCGCTCGTGTATTTCGTTTGTCAAAGCAGGCCCCCATCCCTCACACCCGCCTCGATTCTCGTAATCGATGCCCCACTCGAAACCGTCGAAGTATTTTCGGTAAAAATAAACTTGACTTTAAGTTCATATGACCTTAAATTAATCATATAGAGTTCATACGAACCTAAAAGGAGGAATTATTGTTGACCCTACTCATCGCCTTTTTGGCACTCGTCATCTTCATGCTCGCACTTGACCTCGGGGTGTTCCACCGCAAGGCACACGAAGTCTCGCTCCGCGAGGCATGGACATGGACGTTCGTCTGGATCGGGATCGCCCTCGCGTTCGGCGGATGGTTGTTTTACTCACAAGGTGGCACGGCCGCGACAGAATATGCGAGCGTCTACTTCATCGAGAAAGCACTCGCCATCGATAACGTGTTCGTCTTCTCGCTCGTGTTCGCCTACTTCGCGATTCCGCTCAAGTATCAGCATAAGGTGTTGTTCTGGGGCATTCTCGGGGCCATCTTCTTCCGGGCCGTCTTCATCGTCGCCGGGGTGTCGTTGTTAGAGAACTTCGGTTGGGTCTATTACGTGTTCGGTGCCTTCCTCATCTATACCGGATGGATGATGTTCAAAAACATCGGCAAGGACGAGTCGCTCGAAGAGAACAAGACGATCCGTTGGCTCGAGCGCCGCTTGCCGATCACGCAAGACATCTCGTCTGGTAAGTTCACGAAACGCATCAACGGCAAACTGTTCTTCACGCCGCTGTTCATCGCGCTCATCTTCATCGAGCTGTCGGATATCGTCTTCGCCGTCGACTCGGTCGCGGCCAGCTTCGCCTACTCGCGTGACCCGTATATCATCTTCTACGCGAACATCATGGCGATCCTCGGACTCCGTAGCCTCTACTTCGTCCTTGCCAACTTGATCGACCGCTTCTACTACTTGAAGCACGGACTCAGCTTCATGCTTGTCTTCATCGGGACGAAGATGATTTTCGGCGATGTGTACAAGATGCCGATTTGGATGTCGCTTGGGACGATCGTCCTAGTCATCTCGATCAGCGTCGTCTATAGTTTTTATAAAACGAAACCAAATCAACAGACAAACGTATAACAAAAGGGAGACGTGCTAGCCTCCCAGGTGGTTCACTTCTCAATTGTGGGTAAACCTTTAGTCTAGCAAACATAGAAAAGGTGGTAACGAATGTTTGACCGTATGGGTGATGTGAGTATTGGACTCGTCTTCGGGATCGTGTTGATGTTTCTGTTCAACAGTCTCTGGGGACTTGGAGTCGGCGTGATGTTAGGATTCTTTTTCCTCGTCGCACCGCGCTCGACAAACCGCCGTACTAGAAACTATATACCGCAGACAGACTAAACCGGGGCACATGCTTCGGTTTTTCTTCTGTATACTGGAGAAAACCCTTTAGGAGGAGCCATGAATTATTCAATGACGGAACTGACGGAGGCGAAGCGGCAAATCGATTCGATTCTCCAAAAACTGAACGAGACGGTGAGGACACTCGAGGCGAAAGACTCCCTGAGCGATACAAATCGCAGGTGACCCTCGCGAAACGACGGATTGATGCCCTCACGTTAGCGTTATATCTGATCGAAGAGAAGCTTCACAAGGACTTGTGAGAAATTTGGTTCAAATTCAAGAATTTTGCACATTTTGCACATTGTCGCATAGGCAATGCATACACGTTGCTTTACAATTTCACTTGAAGGCGTTTTAGGAACGTTTCAGCAGAAGATAGGGGGCGACACCGATGACACACAACCTTGAACCGATTGCTTCGTCTTCTTTCGAAGCGCACGACGACACTCGACCTGATCCGACCGAGCGAGACTGGACGAAACCGGATGGATTTGTCCAATCCTTGCTCGACAAGTCGCAGGCGATGGTCTGCTTTTATGAACCCGCGACGAATACGTTCTTAATGAATGAGAATTTGGCTCGACGCTTCGAGGTTTCGAAATCAAGCACGCTCGAGTCTTTTCTCGCGCGATGCCGGCAAATAGAAGTCGTACCGCGTGAACAGTTTGAGGCTTTCTTCCGCTCGATTTGCTCATCTGAGCCGGTCTCGACGCTCGAATGCTCGTTCGATACACATCTTTTTCAAGTCGTCCCATACTTTATCAATAACCCGGACAGCGTGTTCCTCACATGGTACGACCATACCGAGACACTTGAGTCATCTTTACGGAAAGAAGTGTTCCTCACCGAGTTGTCACACGAGATTCGCACACCGTTGACGGCCATCAAAGGATTCACCGAACTGTTATTGCATCAACCGCTCACGCGTGAGAAGCAAGCGAATATGTTACGGCTGATTCAACAAGAGACTGAACGGCTCGAGCGGCTCGCCGATCATTATTTGGATTTTCAACGCCATGATGCGGTCGTGCTGAACGGACACATGGACGACGTGTCCGTCTCCCACATGTTAGATGAAATTCTTGCGACATTTCACGCGACGACCGCAACCCATACCATTTCCATACAGATCGAGCCAGAAAACATGACCATCGTCGCTCATGCGGATCGGGTCAGACAATGTCTGCAAAATCTTATTCATAATGCGATCAAGTATTCACCGCAAGGCGGCAATGTGTCTATATCGGCGTTTGAAGAGGCACATGAGATAGTCATTCAAATCCGTGATGAAGGCATCGGCATCCCCGCAGACGCGTTGCCTAAATTGTTCGAACGTTACTATCGAGTCGAATCAGAGGCTCACCGTGCCATCAAAGGGACCGGGCTCGGACTTCAAATTTGTAAACAATGCATGGACGCCCACGGCGGGAGCATCCACGTTGAATCGGTCGCCGGCATCGGATCCACGTTCACCTTACGTTTTCCGCAACGCCGTTAAAAAAAGAGAAGGATTTGGTCATGCGACCAAATCCTTCTCTTTATGAGCGAGCGGATGCTTGCGGCTGTCCGCTTCTTTCATATTCCCACCGTGCCAACTGTTCTAAAATCGGATAAAGGGACTCCCCTTCTTCTGATAATCGATATTCGACCCGGGGCGGGATTTCCGAATAGACGGTACGGATGATCAATCCGTCTTGTTCGAGCTCCCGCAACTGACGGGTCAATGTTCGCGGGGTCGCTTGCGGGAACAGGCGGCAGATTTCATTGAACCGCTTCACGCCGAGCGTGCCGAGCCGATGCAGAATCAACATCTTATATTTCCCGGAAATTTTTTGGACAATCGTTTCGACAGGGCACGTTTCCATGGAACCACTCCTTCAGTATCTTTAAGGATAGTATACGTCAAATTTGTGCGTACTTCTATTCTTGTACATAAACAAGTACGCTAGAGATATCTACTAGACAAAGGAGTGAATGTGATGCATATCGCAGTATTCGGAGGCAGCGGACGGACGGGGCGTGAATTGATCACTCAGGCTCTCGCCCATGGTCATCATGTCAAAGCGCTAGTCAGAAGCCCGAAAAAACTTGATTTGACCCATGACCGGTTGACGATTGTGAAAGGAGACGCCGAAAACCGGGATGATGTCTTCCGGACCGTTGAAGGAACGGGTGCGGTCCTGATGGCTCTCGGCCATACGAAGACATCGAACAAGGACGTATTGGAACAAGCGACATCCCACGTCGTTGCCGCCATGCATGCGTACAACGCGACACGCGTCGTCAATTTGACAGGTGCGACGGTCAAAGTACCGAAAGACGTCAAACAGAAACTCATCAGCCGGTTCGCCGAGACGCTCATGAAGACGTTCGCGGGCGATTTACTGCGCGACAGTTACGTTCAAAAAGGAATCCTCGAGGCGAGCGGGCTCGAATGGACGATCTCCGGGGACCTCGCCTATTAGAAGGACATATGACCGGAACGTATCGGACCGGTTACTTCGCGTTTGACAAGCCGATGATCGACCGGGCCGACGTCGCCCATTTCATGTTGCGCGAACTCGAAGAGCGTCAATACGTGCACGAATATCCGCTAATCGGAAACTAACAGACGTGGCCGCATTATTCGGCCACGTCTGTTTTCGCCTCAGATTCCACGTTCGCTTCTTCCTCTTCTTTCTCCAACTCTTCAATCAATCGCTTCATCTCAGCGATTTCTCGTTCTTGCGCTTTGATGATTTCTTCTGACAACTGTTTCACGCGCGGGTCTTCGATTTCCGCCCGTTCGCTCGTCAAAATGGCGATGGAGTGGTGCGGAATCATCGCTCGCATCCAACTGACGTCATCGACCGTGGTCTGGCTCCGGACGAGCCATAACGACAAGGCGAAGACGAGCGCGCTCACGCCTAAGATGACGGCGTTCAGCTTCTTGTTCTTGTACATGCCCCACATGAACAGCAACATGACGAACGCCATGACCGAGCCCATGATGAGCGCCATATACAAACGTGTCTGACTGAAGAAGACGTGGTCGAATTGGAACACGTTCAAATACATGAGCCAATACATGAGGAATGTCGACACGAGAATCATCACTCCGAATTTCGCATAAGGTTTCATTGTTCTCTCCTGCCTTTCTATTTATTTGCTTCTACGTATTCCTTTGCCTATTCTTTTTTCGTTAAAACCCCATGATTCATCTAGTCGAGCGAGCGTTCCTACCATTTCACTTCTTTTTCACAAACAGGGGCTATACTGTCAAAATGGACTTTGCCGACAAAGGAGACATCAAGACGTGTTAAAAAACCTGCAAGACCTGTTGACAGAGCTGAAACAGCTTGTGACATGGACGTATTTAGACAATCCTGCCGAAACGATGATTGAAGGCATTTCCTTCTCCTCCAAAGAAATTAAACAAAATTTTTTATTCGTCTGTATATCAGGGTATCGACGTGACGGTCATGACTACGTGAACGAGGCAATCCACAACGGGGCCGTCGCCATCATCGCCGAACGTCCGATCGAGGCCCGGGTGCCTGTCATCTACTGTAAAGATACGAAACATGCTTTAGCTGAACTCGCCAGTGCGTTCTATGACCATCCATCGACGCGACTTCGTCTTCATGGCGTCACCGGGACGAACGGAAAAACGACGACGACCGCCCTGGCACATCAACTGTTCGACCAACTCGGCATATCCGCCGGCTTGATCGGCACACTCGGTATCACCTATTCCGGTCAGACGTTCGAGACACCGAACACGACACCCGATTCGCTAACCATCCACCGCCACCTCCACACCATGGTCGAGGCCGGCGTGACGGATTGTCTGATCGAGGTCTCGTCACAAGCCATTGCGGAGGGACGTATCGCGAACTTGTCATTCGAGACGACCTCGTTTCTCAATCTGTCGCACGACCATTTGGATTACCACGGCACGATGGAGACGTATGCGTACACGAAAGCCCAATTGTTCGCGCAATTATCGGATGTGGGTTGCGGCATCGTCAATGGTGACGACCCGTATCATGAGCTCATGCGATCCGTCGCACCACCTCACGCGAGGCGGTTCAGGTTCAGCCGTCATTCGTCTGTAGCCGATTTAACCGGTCAGACGGAAGCTGACCGTTTTATCGTTCGTATGGACGGAGAGACGGCGTTGTCTGCGCCTCCGTTCCTAGAAGACTATAACCTCGACAACACGTTATGTGCGATCAGTATCGTCCTTCAAACGGGTGTCTCTTTAAAAGAGATTGTCCCTCACCTCTCGAACTTAACCTTGCCGAGCGGGCGACTCGAGAAAGTGTCGGGCATCACGACACCCGTCTATATCGACTACGGACATACTCCGGATGCCATAAAAAAAGTCGTGACATCGCTAACGGCCCGTCATTCTCGTGTGCTCGTGTTACTCAGCGCCGCCGGTGAGCGAGACCGGATGAAACGTCGGATGATGACCGGCATGGTCGCCGCTTCAGGCGCCGACTTCATCTTGACTGTCCATGACCCGCGCCATGAAGATCCCCAGCAAATCCTCGACGATTTAGCGGATGGACAGTCTGCCGAACTCGCCCATTTCGACAAGCGCGAAGAAGCCATCCGTTTCTTCTGTGAGCGGATGGTAGACTATGACTGTGGGGTCCTGTTCGGGAAAGGACATGACCACGTCGAGCGCATCGAAGACCTCCTCGTGCCGTTCGACGAATCGGAGCTTGTCCGACAGTTCTTTACAAGGAGAACGTAGCACGACTCTCGAAATTGGTAGGAACGATGGACGAAAACAAAAGGAGGACAACAGATGAACATCTTGATTGTCGATGACGAAGTAAAAATGAGACGGCTCCTCCGCTTATTCCTCGAAGGGGACGGCTACACTTGCATCGAGGCCGCGGACGGACGAGAAGCCATGGAGCTGCTATCTGAACGTCCGGACTTGGTCATGTTGGATATCATGATGCCCGGTGTCGACGGGATCACGTTGTGTCGCCAAATCAAAGCACTCGACGCCGAACTACCTGTCGTCTTATTGACGGCCCGCTCGGATAGCGAGACGACGATCCGCGGATTGGACGCCGGGGCTGACGACTATGTCACGAAACCGTTCGAAGGAAATGTGCTCCTGGCACGGATTCGTGCGGTGTTGCGACGGAGCCGCGTCACGAATGTGAATTATGGACAATTGCGCTATGAAGAAGCGAGCGGACGCATCCTGTATCAAGAACAAGAAGTCGTCATGACGCCGAAAGCGACGGCCATCTTAAAGTTGTTTCTGCAACATCCGAACCGGTTGTACAACCGGATGGATTTATATGACTTGGTATGGCCTTATTCGTCCGAATCGGACCCGCGCACGGTCGACGCCCATATCCGTATGATTCGCGACAAACTCGGCGAGGCCGGCTTCCCGATTGACGATTATTTGAAGACGGTGTGGGGACGCGGCTATCGCTGGACCGAGGAGCGGTCGGACTCATGACATTCCGACGCAATAGCCTCCCGTTCCGAATCAGTCTGATTTTTTTATTGACGACGTTATTGATTGAAGGTGTCTTGTTCTTATTGCTCTACCATACGCTCCTCGGTGAACGTGTTGTCGAAGAAATCGACCGGCTCGAATCGAGAGCGGAAAGCCATGCGAGCGTACTGGCGATGAGTTTTGATGAAGAGACGATTGGCCACGTCGCGACGATGGAGAGCGAGACCGATACGAAAGTCGCCATCACCGCTCCCGACCACTCGATTCTACAGACATCCAACCGCTTCCCCGACCCGCTCTCGGTGCTCGTCCAAACGGAAGCGGACCGAGGGGATGCCGATGTGACGACCATCCTCGAAGACGATTGGGAGAACGAACCGTATCTCGCAGTACGGACCCCGATTGATGCGATGGAAAATGCCACCCGTTACGGGTATGTGTATATGTTTCTACCGACCGAGATTATTCATGGCATCAGCCATCGGCTCCAACTCCGGTTTCTTTATATCACCGGCATCGCCCTCGTCATCACCATCATGACGTTCGTCTTGCTGAGCCGGTTGATTTCAAACCCGATTCAGCTGTTGCGCCGAGCGACCGAGGATGTCTTGACGAATCCCGAAACGTTGACCCTGCCGACGACTCGAGAAGATGAGATCGGCGAGTTGGCCCGTTCAATTGAAGCGATGTCGCTTGAACTGGATCGTCTCCGGAAAGAACGAAATCAGTTCTTGTCGGACCTCGCCCACGAGATTAAAACGCCGCTCACGTATCTGCAAGGATATGCCGAAATCGCATCCAAACCGCAGACGCCAGAGTCGTTAAAAGAACAGTCGATTCAGACGATTCTCGAAGAGAGCCAAGCGTTGACCGAGCTCGTCGAGAACGCGTTCCAGCTCGCCCAGTTGGACGAGAACACGTTCACGTTGCATCGCGAACCCGTGGCCGTCGATGCGCTCTGCGACGATTTGCAACGCGTGCTCACCACGATGTTCCGAGTGACACCGATCGCGTTTGCTAGTAGCACCGATTGCTCCTCCAAGGACGTCGTCTTACAGTTAGATCGACATCGCATCTTACAAGTGTTCCGCTCCATCGCCCACAACGCGATTCAACATAGCGAGGCACGCCACGTCCGATTCGATATGCAACTTACGGATGAAGCACTTCACTTCACGATTCAAGACGATGGGAAAGGTATCCCTCAAGAAGATCTGCCTCACATCTTCGATCGCCTGTACCGGGTCGAAAAATCACGTTCCCGTCGTACGGGTGGCAGTGGACTCGGGCTTGCCATCGCCCATCAAATCATCCGGTTGCATGATGGTACGTTGACCGTCGCCTCTGATTCATCTGGGACGATGTTCACCATCACTCTTCCGCCCCACTAAAAAAATCCGGCACCTGAGCTCAGGCGCCGGATTTTTTTCATTTCACTTTCCCTGCTTGCAACAGTTGCGTCCATTCCTCGTCTTCAAAGACGTACACACTGTTATCCGATGTCGCCAGCAACAATCGTTCCGCTTCCATCACGAGTTCAATCGGGACGTTGTCACCGTTCATCGACGGCAAGTCGATGGACGTCTCCGTCTCGTCGGTCAAATCCGAGACCACAAGATCGAACGAGGTACCTGTTTTAGCGATATACGCCAGTTGTCCTTTTGCCGCGGCCATCGTGACGATGTTTCCTTGATCATCGAACGGCTCGAACGTATCTCCCCCGTCATCTGAAACGAGGATGCCATCTGGGCCACAGACGAAGACGCGTTTCGGTTCGCTCGCATCGGCCGTGATACCGGCGATGCCACGACCTTCGATCCCGTCCATCTTCATCGGCTCAAACGAGACACCACCGTCGAGCGAACGATAAAATCCTGGCGCGAGCTCTTTTGTCGCTTGTTCTAAATAGACGTAAATACTTTCTGTTTCATAGCCTACGCTCATATAGTGAAAATCGGCCTCGCCCTCTAGCGAACGAATCTCGAGCGTCTCGCCTTTCTCGGTTCCACGGACGACGCCGAGCGGATTCTTATACGGCGAATCCAGCGCCGGGTGACCGCTCGCGTAAAAGCCGTCGACGACGAGCTCGAAGCCCATATAGTCATGCCGGTTCGACGACAACTCGTACCAGCCGTCTTCCCTGAATTCCATCAGTCCCGTATGCGTCGCGATGACCGGGCGTCCGTCTTGCCAAAAACCGGCACCATGGATATGCGAGACTTCGGTGTCTGCTGCTGTCGCTTCCCAGCGGTCCGTCGTCTGTTTGGTTGTCGATTTCTCTTTCTCAACAACCGGTGCAGTGGTCTGATTCTCTGTCGGATCCGCACCGCACGAGGCAAGTAATACGGTCGTCACGAACATCGGTACGAATAGCTTTCGTTTCATTCTAGTTCCCTCCATTTTTAGCATCCTACTCATTATAGAGACTAAAGATGAAAGAATTGTTAAAGTTTGAGCGTCCGGGCATTGAGCGCGACGATGACCGTACTGAGGCTCATGAGCACGGCACCGACGGCCGGAGACAAGATGATGCCCATCGGTGCCAA
This sequence comes from Exiguobacterium mexicanum, assembly GCF_005960665.1. Lineage (GTDB taxonomy): Bacteria > Bacillota > Bacilli > Exiguobacteriales > Exiguobacteriaceae > Exiguobacterium > Exiguobacterium mexicanum_A. The sequence continues at coordinate 386,214 of NZ_CP040676.1, read as the reverse complement.
CACACCTGCCGCGAGCGGGATGGCAACGATGTTGTAACCGGCGGCCCACCATAGATTCTGAATCATCTTGTTGTACGTGTTGCGAGACAAGTCGAGAATCGACAGCACGTCTTTCGGGTTGCTCCGGACGAGGACGATATCGGCCGTTTCGACGGCGACGTCGGTCCCGCTTCCGATGGCGATGCCGACGTCCGCTTGGGCCAAAGCCGGCGCATCATTGATGCCGTCCCCAACCATCGCCACTTTGCTGCCATCGGCTTGCACGGTTTGGACTTGCCGTGATTTATCGTCCGGCAATACTTCTGCGTACACTTCATCGATGTGAAGTTGCGAGGCGACCCAAGCAGCCACTTTCCGGTTATCTCCGGTGAGCATAATCGAGCGGACGCCACGGTCTTTCAACGCTCGGACCGTCTCTTTCGCCTCATCGCGAACCATGTCCGCCAAGGCGATCATGCCGACCAATTCCCCGTCGCGAATCGTGAAGACGACGGTCTTCCCGGCGGCCGATAATTGATCAAATGCCGCTTCATCGATCGATAGCTCGTGCTCCCGAATATAACGGGGGCTGACGACTTGAACGTGTGCCCCGTTCACGCGACCTTCTAGACCGACGCCCGTGATGGAGGCGAAATCGACGACCTCAGGTAACGTCAAACCTCGCTCTTCCGCTTCGCGAAGAATCCCTCGTGCGAGCGGGTGTTGCGAGGCCGTCTCGACGGCGGCAGCCAGACGCAACACTTCATCGTTCGTATACGAGGATGCGGCTTCAATGTCCGTCACCCCAAAATCACCTTGCGTCAGTGTGCCCGTCTTATCGAAGATGACCGCATCGAGATGACGTGCCTCCTCGAACTGGGTCCGGTTCCGAATCAACAGCCCTCGTTTCGCGGATAGCGACGTCGAGACCGCCACGACAAGCGGGGACGCAAGGCCGAGCGCATGCGGACATGAGATGACCATGACGGTGACCATTCGCTCGACGGCCATACTGACCGAGTAGCCGAGAGCGAGCCAAATGACGAACGTCAGCACACCCGCCCCGACGGCGACATAGAATAACAGCTTGGCGGCCCGATTGGCTAGGTTTTGCGTTTTTGATTTGGACTCCTGCGCTTCTTTGACCAAGTCGATGACTTTAGACAAGTATGTGCTCTCTCCCGTGCTCGTCGTTGAAATCGTCATACTTCCTTCTTGGTTGATCGACCCGGCGATGACGACATCTCCCGTTTCTTTCTCGACGGGCATCGACTCCCCGGTCAACATCGACTCATCGACCGTCGTCCGCCCTTTCAGCAGTTCCCCGTCGACAGGGATCTGCTCGCCCGGTTTGACGAGAATCAAATCCCCCGCAGCGAGCGCCGAGACGGGAACGTCTTCGATATCACTCCCGTTGATGCGGTGCGCCACACTCGGTAATAGACGAACGAGCTGTTGCAACGCGTTCGAGGCACCCATGATGGAGCGCATCTCAATCCAATGCCCGAGCAACATGATCACGATCAACGTCGCCAACTCCCAAAAGAAGTCATGTCCATGCCCATACCCGAACACGATGGCGACACTATAGAAGTACGCGACGCTGATGGCCAGTCCAATCAGCATCATCATCCCCGGGTTTCGTTGACGCAATTCGTCGATGCTCCCTTTCAAAAACGGCCACCCTCCATAGACGTACACGATCGTCGCCAACACGAATAGCGTCTGCTTTTCATAAGGAAACGTAAGTTCGAAACCGGCCCACTCTTGAATCATGTCCGACAAGATGAGGATTGGAATCGTCAGTCCTAACGAGACGAAAAATCGACGTTTATACTCTTCAATCATCCCTTCATGTCCGCCGGTGTGCGAGTCATGCGCTTCTCCGTGTTCATGATGAGATGACGCGTGGTGTGAATGTTCCACGTTGACCACCTCCTATGTATACCATATACCCCTATATAGTATATAAAAACTAAATTTTCCGTTTAACAAAAATTTCATAAGTTGTTGGTATAACTAAATAAGCTCTCGCTTTACCTAGAAAGGATGATGCCTTATGAGCCGCGTCATGAAATGGATCATCGGGATGGTTATCGTAAGTATCGTGATTGGACTGCTCCTCCTGTTGTTCACGTTCGCTCCTGGAGGCTGGATGATGGGAAACGGATCATTCATGGGAGATCGGGACAATGGCGGCATGATGCACGGCAATGGTGGGATGGGACGTGGGAACACGATCGACCTCATCACCTCCGACGAACCAGCTCAACCGCTTCCGATTCCGAAACGGCTACAACCTGACCGCGTCACAGACGAGGCGCTTTATTATACGGTCCGCACTGAACGTGGCGAGCATCGCTTCTTCGACGAAGGCGTCAACACCGAGACGCTTGGCTATAACGGGACTTTACTCGGCCCAATGATTGAGTTGCCGGCTGGGAAGACCGTGTATATCGACACGATCAATCAGCTCGCCGAACCGACCTCTTTCCATTGGCACGGTCTCGTCATCCCTGGAGAAGAAGACGGCGGACCGCACCAACTGATTGGCCCCGGTGAGCAAAAACAAGTTCGTCTCGAGATTGACCAAGAACCGGGCACGCTTTGGTTCCATCCGCATCCGATGGGCGCAACGGCCGAACAAGTATACCTTGGTCTGGCCGGACTCTTGTACGTAACGGACCAAGCGGAGAACGGGTTGCCAAACGAGTACGGTGTCGATGACATTCCGCTCATCGTCCAAGACCGTCTCTTCACAGACGACGGACAACTCGATTACGATCGCCAGATGAACGTCGATGGGACGGTCGGCGATACGTTGATTGCGAACGGTGCCATCAATACGACGTTCGACGTGACCACGAACACGTTACGCGTCCGTCTCGTTAACGGCTCTAACGCTCGGAACATCGACTTCTCATTATCGAACGGATCGTCATTCACTCAAATCGCGACCGACGGCGGGTTGCTCGACAAACCCGTACCACTCAAAACGTTGACGCTCACACCTAGCGAACGTGCCGAGATATTAATCGACTTCTCAGACTTGTCGCTCGGAGACGATCTCGCTCTTCAAGCGGATGGGATTCCGTTCACGACGTTCACGGTGCGTGACGAGGTCGATCAAGACGGCGAATGGAGCGATGCCTTTGACGGAACGTCTGCGTCTAACGAATCAAGCGTTGCCGACCGACGCCTCACGTTGTTCGGGATGGGCAACATGGTGTCGATTGACGGCAAACAATTCGATCCCGATCGAATCGACATCAATGTCCAACAAGGTTCGACCGAGATATGGGAAATTTATAATCGAGAAGACATGATGGGCGGGATGACCCACCCGTTCCACGTCCACGGCGTCCAATTCCGGATACTTGAACGGGACGGCCAACCCCCGCCTGACAACGAACGCGGTTGGAAAGATACGGTCGCTGTCGCACCGGGCGAAAAAGTAAAAATTGAAATGACGTTTCGGGAGACAGGGACGTTCATGTATCACTGCCACATCCTGGAACATGAAGAAAACGGGATGATGGGACAGTTGAAAGTAAACTAATCACACGTTAATTGGAGGGAATAGGAATGAAGATAAACAAAAAACTTGGAATGATGACGATGGCACTCTCACTGAGCGGTTTGCTCGTTGCTTGCGGCGAAGATGAAACGACGAACAATGACACGAACATGAATGACCAGATGGAAGAGACGATGGACGGGAACGACCATTCAGGAATGGATATGTCCGGGTCTGGTGACGTCCCCGAAGGCTTGAAGTCAGCGGAGAACCCGACGTTCGCGGTCGGTGACAAGGCCATCATCACAGAAGCCCATATGCCAGGTATGGAAGGAGCCGAAGCGACGATTGTCGGTGCTTACGACACGGTCGTATACAGCATCTCGTATGATCCGATGCATGGGGGTGAACGTGTCGAAGACCATAAATGGATTATCCATGAAGAAGTCAAAAACGCCACGACCGAACCATATGAGGTCGGCGATGAGATCGATGTCGAGGCTGAACATATGGAAGGAATGGGCGGCACGACGGCAACCGTCGATTCGGCTGAAAAGACAACCGTCTATATGGTCGACTTCACGTTAGAATCAGGTGAAGAAGTGACCAATCATAAATGGGTCACCGAGGAAGAACTGTCGGCACCATAATCGAAATGTTTATCTGAACGTGGTCACGCCTTCTCCGTAAGGACAGGCAAACTAAGCCGAGGCTCCTGCCTCGGTTTTTCTTATGTATAGGAGGAAGCATTTAAGGAAACAACTGACAAAAATAATTGATTCTCATCGGTCTTTTTTATTTAGGCCAAACTAATTAAAATTACCCTGTTTTTCAAAAGCTAAACTATGAAAAATCGGAGTTTTTTTGAATATTAGGCATATATTCTTTTACCAACAAAACGTTGTATGTCTCAATTACGTTGGTACAACTCGACTTTTCTCACTACACTGTCGTTTTCATAACGATTATACTTTTTTGAAATATAAATGACATATTAGAATCTATTTTTTGATGGTAAAATTTTTTTGTAAGGTAATTATCATTGTTCTGTCGCATTGTTACATAATTGAAAGGATTTACCATACTATGAAAAAACAACTGATGACGATTACATTAGGCGCCCTTCTTGTTTCCGGCTTGACACTTCCCGCTTCGACACCGGTAGAGGCAGCTACATCGTATAAAGTCAAAGTCACGACGAATGTCCTGAACGTGCGGAGCGGCCCATCGACGTCTTACCAAAAAGTCGGCAGTGCCAAACTCGGCCAAACGTTCACCTATCTCGGCGCGACCGGTTCATGGACGAAAATCAATTATAACGGCAGTACAAAATACGTCTCGAGTACATATGTAAAAAAATATAGCAGCACATCACTCCAAACGGCGACAGCGGGCAAGCTCCTCATGCCGACAAAAGGTACGTTGACGCAAGGGTACGGCCCGGCGAGCGGAAAATATGGCTACACGTTCCATAACGGCATCGATTTGGCGGCCGCCAAAGGCACGACGGTCCAATCGGCAGCATACGGCCAAGTCATCGTCGCCCGGAACTACGGCGCCTACGGCAACCACGTCATGGTTTCACACACGATCAACGGTCAAGCCTATACGACCGTCTACGCCCACTTGGACCGCTTGAACGTCGTCAAAGGACAGAAGGTCGCCAAGGGTGGGAAAATCGGTACGGTCGGCAACACCGGCAACTCGTTCGGGAACCATCTCCACTTCGAGGTCCATAAAAACAAATACGTCTATAGCAGCTCGACGGCTGCCAATAGCGTCAACCCATACACGTTCTTCTAAGCCTGACGCCTTCCTCGCATCCTCGAGGGAGGCGTTTTTTCCTAGAATCGAGACCGAATCGTCCAAGTGTCCCGATCATGACCGGTTTTTAGCTAGTCCTATGGGTGGTATAGGGAATTGAGCCGGAATATCGTATAATGAATGGGAATGCTACGCACTTACTTACTTTCATAATATAACCTTTGATGGAAAGGAGGTTCTCTCATGAATCGAAAGTCATTTTATCCGGCACGGCGAAATCATGGACGGTCCGCGAGCAGTCGATCCGTCGTGACGAAGCGCGCCCGCTCACCTCACGCCTTCCCGATCGCCTCGCTCGTCGAAGAGGTGCAGGATGCCGTCTGCTATATCGACTTCACACGGAACCATCTGTATTCGAATGAACAGCTCCGTGCCATCTGTCCGTCGATGGAGACCCGTCGCTTTCCAAGCACGGACGATATGACCCGTTTCTTTTATGAGACGCTCGAGCGGAACGGGGCCGATATGACCGACGTGACGCTGTTTTGGGATGAGCTGTTGACGAACCGGTTCGGCTGTTGCCCGAGCATGGATGCGAAGTCGCTCCGCATCGGCGAGCGGACGATGCAAGTCATTTCGAACTTCACGCACACCCCGCGTGGCGTCTTCATCATGTGGCGCGACATCACCGACTCGATCCGATTCGAGGAACAGAAGGATGCCTTCCTCGCCGAGCTGTCCCACGAGTTCCGCTCCCCGCTCACAGCCATCAACGGCTACGCCGAACTGCTCATGTACCAGCATAGCGATAACGACAAGACGCATGGGATGTTGACGCTCGTCAAACGAGAAGCCGAACGGCTCGAGCGACTCGTCGACAACTTCCTCGACTATCAGCGGGTGAACTATTCCGAGGAGCTATTGTCGATGTCGACGTTCGCCTTGCGACCGGTGCTCGAGGACGTCGTCGCCCACTACAAGGCGACTTCTCCCCAGCACGACGTCATCTTGTCGGCCGACGACGTGACGATCGAGGCCGACGAGGAAAAACTGTTGCAGTTGCTTCACAACTTGATTGGCAACGCCATCAAGTACTCTCCGGACGGCGGCACGGTCTATGTCGAGATGACGACCGAGGGCGACACGTACGTCCTGTCGGTACGGGACACGGGGATCGGCATCCCGAGCGACGCCATCCCGTACGTGTTCGACGAATACTACCGAGTCGACTCGGACGCCCACCGTCCGATCAAAGGGACTGGGCTCGGCCTCCGCATCTGCAAACGGATCGCCGAGGCACACGGTTGGGGCATTCACGCCGACTCGGTGTACGGAGAAGGGACAACGTTCTCCATCTATCTGTATTCCCACAGCACAACGAGTACGACGCTACTCACGGAACAAGAGACAACCGACTAAAAAGGGTTTGGCCTCGGCCAAACCCTTTTGTCATGCTGCTTGATCGCTTGACATGTCGCACTCGAGCCCTTGTTCGCGCATCGCTTTCGCGTGGCGGAAGAACAAGCCGAACAGTGTGACCGTGCCGATTGTGGCCAAAATATACGGGAGCACCCCGTCCATCTTGAAGCCGATTGGAGCCGTCAAAATGTAGAACCAGACGACATACAACATGAACGTCCCGGGCAACAAGGCGATCCAGTAGTTCCGTCCTTTGATATACAAGTACGTCGCACCGACGAACAAGGCAATGACGGCCGTCGTCTGGTTGGCCCAGTTGAAGTATTGCCACAACAGACGGAAGTCGACTTTCGTCAAGATGAACGACAGGACGAAGAGCGGAAGCGCGATCCACAGCCGTGACGTGAACTTCTTCTGGACGATGTTCAAGTAGTCGGCGATGATCATGCGGGCACTCCGGAACGCCGTGTCTCCCGACGTGATCGGCAAGACGATGACGCCGAGGATGGCGAGCGTGCCGCCGATGCTGCCGAGCATGAGCGTCGCCACTTCTTGGACGACGAGCGCCGGCGTGCCGGCATTGATCATGGCGAGCAGTTCACCCGGTTCGAAGATGGCCATGGCGGCAGCCGCCCAGATCATGGCGATGACCGCTTCGACGATCATCATGCCGTAAAAAATACTGCGACCGTTGCTCTCTTTCATCGTCGTCCGCGAGATGATCGGTGACTGCGTGGCATGGAAGCCTGACAGTGCCCCGCACGAGATCGTGAAGAAGATGAGCGGCCAGAGCGGCAAGCCGTCCGGATGCATGTTCGTCAACGTCATCTCCGGGATTTGATAGCCTTGCGTGAATAGACTGACGGCGATGCCGACGGCGCTCAACAAGAGAAGCGCCCCGAAGAACGGATAGATGCGGCCGATGATTTTGTCGACCGGGAGCAGTGTCGCCAAGATGTAGTAGGCAAAGATGCCGAACGTGACGATGGCGAGCGTCGAGCCGGTGCCGTCGAACAAGTTGTTAATCATATTGGCCGGTGACGTGACGAACACGGTCCCGACTAAGAGCAGCAAGAGCAACGCGAAGCCGTTGACGACGTGGCGGAGCGACCGACCGAGGAACTTCTCGGCGAGCTGCGGCAAGTGCGCCCCGTTGTTACGAAGCGAGATCATCCCGGTCAAATAGTCATGTACCGCGCCGGCGAAGATTGAACCGAGCACGATCCAAAGGAACGCGACCGGGCCATACAAGGCACCCATGATCGGACCGAAGATCGGACCGACACCGGCGATGTTCAACAGTTGAATCATCGAGTTTCGCTTCGTCCCCATCGGCACGTAGTCGACGCCGTCCTGTGACGCATAGGCGGGCGTCGTCCGCTCTTCTTTGATCCCGAACGTCTTCTCGACATACCGGCCGTAGACGAGATAACCGAGCAATAACAGTCCTAACGCTAAGAAAAATGTAACCATCGGGTGGTCCTCCTATATATAAGTGATTTATGATTTCTTCATGTGAAATATATCACATGATTAATATAGCAGGCTCCTCGTCTGTTGAATAGATGAATTTGCTCACAATTTCACATGAAAATATAACTGTTCATCGTTTAGACAAACGTTGCCGTTGAGCCATTTTTATGAAAACGTTTACTTTTAGAATGAATCGATTCCAAACCGGGAACAGTCGAACAGAGAGAAGCAGAAAGGATGATTTTCATGAAACGTCAACGTGGATTTTTAGCACTCCCGGTCGCCGTCGCCTTTGTCCTCATCTTCGGCCTGTTGTTCGACAATTGGTGGCTCGGACTCGGGATTGGCATCGCAATGTTCTTCGCGTTCCAAGGGACGAAGAAGAAAGCGTGAAACTTTTTGAGGCGGCGCCCGTAGTTATTGGACAAAGGAGGCATTCTCCATGACCAACAAACAGACGACCGGCAGCTATGCCTTCCCGCTCGCCCTCGCGGTTGGTGTCTCATTAGCCATCGCCCTCGACAACTACTTGATCGGTCTTGCGATTGGCGTCGGGATGTATTTCGCTTTTAGCGATTCGTCGAAGAAAGATGAACAGAAAAGAACCCCTTGAGAGTCGTCTCTCAAGGGGTTCTTTCAGTTGATGCGTTGAAACCGCTCGACCTCGTCCGTCATGACGGCGTCGACACCAGTCATGTCCGGCAACTCGCTCGGGTCATTGATTGTGTACAAACGTAGCAATCGATTCTGTTCGCGGAGCGCCGTCTCCTCCGCTGTCCCGATGAATTCCGGCTGGGCGTGGACGGCCTCGGCCCCGATCCGCTCGACGAACTCGATCAAATTCGGATGCCCATCAGTTGTCAGGACGGCAATCCTCGCCTCACGGGCGATATCCCGCAATCGGATGAGCGTGTCTGGATTGAATGAAGAGAAGACGACACGTTGTTCGAGCTTGAACTCGGTGACGGCGAGCCACGTCAGATACTCGATCCCGTCATAGTCGAACCGGTCCGTCTTCAGCTCGATGTTGAGCGTGACGTCGGTCGGTTCGAGCAAGACAAGCACTTCCTCGAGCGTCGGGATTCGTTCCCCGCTCTCCGTCCGGAGCAAGCGGAGCTGCCGGAGCGTCATATCTTTGATGAAACCGCTCCCGTTCGTCGTCCGGTCGACCGTCTCGTCATGGATGACGACGAGGCGTCCGTCGCGCGTCAATTGGACGTCGAGTTCGATGCCGTCGACGTGAGGCAACGCCGCCTTGAACGCGCTTAGTGTGTTCTCCGGATACTTGGCGCTATAGCCGCGATGTGCGTAAATCAACATATCATTGTCCCAAGGTGGAAGTCGTCTCATCGGCCGCGCGCTTCAACGCCTCTTCGACCGATACGCCTTGGTATAGGCTCTCCATCGCATTGACGACGCTTTGACGGGACTGCGGGAACGTCGAGATGAGCGCGCCTTGTGTCGCTGGTGAGGCTGTCGTCTCGCTCAATTGATCGACCGTCACTTTCAGTTGTGGATATTCGGCCCACATCTCTTTGACGATCGGCTCGTCATACGCCTCCGGATTGATGGCGAAGTAGCCCGTCTCGACGTGCCATTTGGCCTGTGCTTCTTTCGACGCCGCATACTTCATGAACTCCCATGCTCCCTGCTTCGTCTCGTCGGCGATGCCGTCACCCATCCAGAGCGAGGCTCCACCGATGATGACGCCTTCCCGCTCCGCTTCGTTTGGCACCGGCAAGTATGATGCCCCGACCTCGAAGTCGGCGTTATCCGCGACGGTGCGAATCCCGGCCGACGAGTCGAGATACATGGCGACTTTCCCTGATTGGAAAGCGGCACGCATGTCGTCCCAGTTTTGGCCGACGTTCATGAACGTCTTCTCGTCGTACATCTCTTTGATCAAGTTGAAGGCGTTCTGTCCTTCTTCCCCATCGAATACCGCTTTCGTCGGCGCACCGCTGCGCCCGTTGTCGTTATCGACGTAGAGCCCGCCTTGCGCGGCGACGAGCTGTTCAAAGAACCAACCGTAGTTCAGCATCGTGAAGCCGGTCTGGCCGTCGGTCGTCAGTGTCTTCGCCGCCTTCTTCAGTTCATCATACGTCCGCGGCGCTTTCTCCGGATCGAGTCCCGCTTTTTCGAACGCATCCTTGTTGTAGATGAGCACCGGTGTCGACGAGTTGAACGGCATCGAGTACTGCTTGCCGTCGACTTGATAGTAGCTCAAGATGTTCTCTTCCCAGACGCTCGTATCGAAGTCCTCTTTGTCGATGAACTCCTGGACCGGCGTGATTTTGTTCGAGTCGATCATATACTTCGTGCCGACCTCGAACGTCTGCATGATAGCCGGTGCATCTGTCGAACCCGCGACGGCGTTGAACTTCGTCAGCGCCTCTTCATACGTGCCTTGGAACACCGGTTTCACTTCATATTCTTCTTGCGACTCGTTGAAGGCATCGACTTGGTTGTTGAGCGCGGTCTCTAAGTCCCCGCTCATCGCGTGCCAAAACACGACTTCCGTCTTTCCGTCCGTCGTCGTAGTCGCCGCGGCCTCTTCCGCTTCTTGACTGCCACATGCCCCGAGCAACAATACCGAACTAGCCAACCCTGCGAATAATGCTTTCTTTTTCATCATATATTCCCCCTATTATTTGATCGCGCCTTGCGTCAAACCTTCTTGTAACTGCTTTTGTCCTGCGAATAACAGCATCAGCGTCGGGATGATGATCAAGATGACCGCCGCCATGACGACACCCCAATCCGAGGCGACCTCGTTCGACTGCATCTGCTTAATCCCGATTTGCACCGTGCGTGCCTGCTCCGTGTTTGTCACGAGGAGCGGCCATAAGTACATGTTCCATGTCGTCAAGAAGCTATATACCGACAACGTGACGAGCGGTGTCTTCGAGACCGGCAAGACGACGTTCCAAAAGAAACGGAAACGGCTGATGCCGGCGATTTGTGATGCCTCGTACATCTCGTACGGAATCGTCTTGAACTGTTGCCGGAGCAGGAACGTCCCGAACGCGAGCGCGAAGAATGGCACCGACAGCCCCCACACCGAGTTGAGCCAGCCGAGCGACTGAATCGTCAAGAAGTTCGGTACCATCGTCGCTTCCCATGGCACCATCATCGTCGCGAGGAAGAGCATGAAGATGATCCCTTTCCCTTTGAAGTCGATGAAGACGAACGCGAAGGCGGCAAGACTCGACAAGACGACTTGGCCGACCATAACGAGGAGTGCGACGACGAGACTGTTCCATAAGTACGTCATGAGCGGGATCCGCTCGAACGCGGCGACATAGTTGTCGAACGTGACGTCGCGCGGGATGAGGTTCCCTTTCAACACTTCGCTCCCGTCCATCAGGCTGATCGAGAACGCGTAGGCAATCGGGAACAGCATGACGACGACGCTCAAGACGAGGAGCGTATACGTGACTACTTTCCGGAGCGTCATTGGTAATGCACCTTCCTTTCGACGAGCTTGAACTGGAGCCACGTCAACAGGAGGACCGTCAAGAACAAGAGCACGGCCTGCGCACTCGCCCCGCCGACGTTATAGTTGATGAACGCGTCCTTATAGATGGCGTAGACGATGACGTTCGTCGAGTTCGTCGGGCCGCCTTTCGTCAGCAAATCGATTTGTCCGAACGTCTGGAACGCATTGATGAGCGAGATGATGCCGACGAAGAAGAGCGTCGGGGATAACATCGGGATTGTGATGGCCCGGAGCTGGGTCCAATATCCGGTCCCGGCGATGTCCGCACTCTCATACAATGTCCGGTCGATGTTTTGCAGCCCGCCGAGGAGAATCAAGAACGTGAAGCCGATATTCATCCAGACGGTCGCGAGCGACACGGATAGAAGCGCGTACTGCGGGTCAAGTAGCCACTGCACCCCGCTTGCCCCAACCGCTTCCAAGAAGCGATTGAAGATACCGATCGACGGGTTGTACATGAACATCCAAATGACGGATGAGGCTGCGACGCTCATCCCCATCGTCGCCGAGAACGCTGTCCGGAAGATGCCAATCCCGCGCAGCTTCTCGTTGGCGAGGAGCGCCAGACCGAGCGCGATGATGATCGTGAGTGGGACGGTCAACAGGACGAAGCCGACCGTCGCCTGGATGCTCTGCCAAAACGAGGCGCTCGTGAACAGTTTGGCGTAATGTTCGCCGCCGACGTAACTGAGTGGCGTCCCTTGCGTGTCCGTTTGAAAGAAACTCAAGTAAATCGTCCGGAACAACGGATAGACGAGAAAGATCCCAAATAACGCGATCGACGGGGACAAGTAGAGGAGTCCGCTCGTCGCGTCTGATAATCGGGTCCAGACGCGTTGTCTCGGAAGGGCGACCGTCATTGGAACACCTCCAACGCCTCGAACAGTTTCGGTTGCCGCGGTTCGATGCGATTCCCCGTCGCATCAAACAGTGACATCTGTTTCGGGTCGACGTAACAGGCAATCTTCTCCCCAATCGCGAGCGGCCATTGTCCGGGCCATTTGGCGAGCCACTCGACGCCGCCCATGTCAAAGGCGAGAATCGTCTCCGTGCCGAGCACTTCGATATTTTTCAGTTCGGCGTAGAACGTGATCTCGTCTTTCGCCGGCGTGATTTGTTCCGGCCGGATGCCGAGCGTCGCCGTATCTTCTCGCGTCAGCGTGTTCGGGTGGAATAGACGCCCGTCCGAGGCGACCCAGCCCTTGTCACTCCGTTGCACCGGCGTCAAATTCATCGGCGGTGACCCGATGAACGAGGCGACGAACGTGTTCGCCGGCTTATTGTACAAATCGAGCGGTTGACCGACTTGTTGGACCTGGCCATCGTTCAACAGCATCATCCGGTCGGCCATCGTCATCGCCTCGACTTGGTCGTGCGTGACGTAAATCATCGTCAGCTTGAGCTTGCGTTGCAGCTGCCGGATCTCCGAGCGCATCTTGGCCCGAAGTTTCGCGTCCAAGTTCGAGAGCGGCTCGTCCATGAGGCAAATCGGCGACTCGGTGACGATGGCCCGGGCCAAGGCGACCCGTTGCCGTTGCCCGCCCGACAGTTCGCGCGGCTTCCGCTTCAAATAGTCCGTCAGTCCGAGCGTCTCGGCCGCTTCCAAGCAACGTTCGCGCTGCTCGAGCTTCGTCAGTCCTTTCGTATGTAACCCGAACGTGATGTTTTTCTCGACGGTCATGTGCGGATAGAGCGCATAGTTTTGGAATACCATCGATAGTTGCCGCTCGCTCGGTTTCAGTTCGTTCGCTGCGACGCCGTCGATGCGGAGCGTCCCGCTCGTGATCGACTCGAGCCCGGCGATCATCCGGAGCATCGTACTCTTGCCGCATCCCGACGGTCCGACGAGGGCGAAGAATTCACCGGCCTCGATCGTCACGTCGATGCCACGGATGACTTCCGTCTCGTCGTATGACTTTTTGATATTCTGCAGTTGAATCGATTTCATATGATATCCTCCTTCATTCCTTGCGACGCCCAAAGCCGCTCGTCCCCGGTCGAGACGGCGAACGCCCCGTGAGCGAGTGCTTCATGCACGTGAATCGGTTTCCGGATCATCCCGCCCGTCACAATCGGCAGCGAGACGTGTTCCGCGACGTGCTCGATGACACTCGGGATGAGACCCGGCATCAGTTCGAGCGCGTCCGGCTGTTGGTCTTTCGCCATCTTGATGCCTGAGGTGATGGCGTCCGAGTCGACGAGGAACAGGCGCTGCACCGTCATCAGGCCGGCCCGTTTGGCGTGTTGGATGACAGACGCCTTCGTCGTCACAATCCCATCGGCGCCGACCCGTTTCGCCAAATAGTCGATGCCGTCCCGGTCGAGGCTGATGCCGTTAATGCGTTCGGCGTGCAGGAACACGGTCCGATTCTCACGCTTCAAATGGGCGACGTAGCGGTCGAGCGTGCTGAGCGTCCCCATCATGAGGAACGTCGTCGTCACGTCCGACTGCAGGAACTTCTCGAGTTGTTTCGGTAATTTGATGGAGGCAATCATCTTCTCTTGTCCGATCGTGCGAAGTGTTTCATTCACTTGAATCATCCTTCCCTAAAAAAGGACCAACAGAAACAGGACGTCATCGACGTACGGGCTTCTGTTGGTCTCTCGAATGTTCTACCGGTTGCTATTCACTTGGCATGAGGGGGTCTCACAAGTCATATCGTACCGGATGAATGTAAAGCTTCCGTGAAGCTCGTGCAAAAGTTTGTGAAGCCGACGTAAAAAAACGACTCATAATGAGTCGGTGTCGTCGAGCGTCTGTCTCGCTTTCGCCAAGATGTCGGCTTTGACGGCATCATCCCGGCCTTGCCAGTTGCGGATCATCATCTTCATGCGCTGGTTCTTTTCGAACCGCTCCTCGTGCTTGTCGATGAAGTTCCAATAGAGGGCGTTGAACGGACAGGCGTCGTCTTCGGTCGTGTGTTTCGGGTTATACTTGCAGCCTTTGCAGTAGTCGCTCATCCTATCGATATACTTTCCCGAGGCGATATACGGCTTCGTCGCCAGCTTCCCGCCGTCGGCATGGAGCGCCATCCCGAGCACGTTCGGCAAGACGACCCAATCGTAGGCGTCGATATACATCTCGTTGAACCAGTCGCTCGTCTGTTGCGGCGATACCTCGAACAGTGTCGCAAAGTTCCCGAGCACCATGAGGCGCTGGATGTGATGATTGTGCGCCTTCTCGATGACCGGTTTCACGCTCTGATGGATGCAGTTCATGTCCGTCTCGGCGTCCCAAAAATAGTGCGGCAAGTCGCGCTCATGCTTGAACGTGTTGACCGACTCGTATCCCGGCATCGAGGCCACGTAGACAGCACGCATATATTCCCGCCAGCCGAGGATTTGGCGGACGAATCCTTCGACCGAGGCGAGTGGCGCGTCCGACTCCAACGCTGCCTGGACGACCACATCCGGAGTCAACAGTCCGATGTTGATTGAAGACGATAACAGGCTATGCGACATGTCCTGATTGTCTGTCAGCATCGCGTCTTGATACGGACCGAACGTCTCGAGCCGCTCCTTGATGAACCGTTTCAGTGCCCGGCGTGCCTCACTGCGCGTCACCGGCCAGACGAACGGGGTGATGTCGCCCGGATGGTCGGTGAAATCTCGCTCTACTTTTTCAATGACGTCTTTTGTGATGGCGTCAGGTCGGAAGTGAATCGGTGCCGGGAACGTCAGCCCATCTTTCGGCGGCTGACGGTTGTCCGCATCGAACGACCATTTACCGCCATTTGGTTTCCCGTCCTCAAGCAATACCTCGAACCGTTTCCGCATCTGGCGATAGAACCGATCCATCCGCCACGGCACGGCACCAATCGTCTCGACGGCCTCCTGTTTCGTTAAATAGAAGAGCGGCACGTCCGAATGTTCAACGAGTTTGTGTTTCTCCCCAAACTGATGCAACTTCTTCTCCATCGCGGCGTCGGTGACGGCCGTGTAATGGATTTCTTCCGGCTCATATCGTGTGAAGTGGTCGTCCCACGCATCTTGGAACGAGTCGGCCTCGTGATAATCGACCATGTAACCTTTGTCGCGCAGCTCGTCGGCGAAATGACGTATCGCCGAGAAGATGAGGACGAGCTTCTGTTTATGATACTTCCGCCACATCGCCCGAGACGTCGCCTCGATCATGACGATGACGTCATCGTCCTCGATATGACTGAACAGCTCGAGCTCGTGTGACAGTTGATTGCCGAAAATCCAAAACGATCGCATCAATTCAACTCCTCTACTTTATGGGTATGCTACACTCAATCTACAACGGCTTCATTTAGAAAGGAATGGTTCGATGCGCGGGAAACGCCTGCAAACATGGATTGACAGTCAATACGAGAACCCGCGCGGCATCGTCGGGACATACATCGGTGAGAAGATGGTCCGCCAACACCGCGTCGAGGTCGATTGGACGATTGAGCAACTTCATATTCAGCTCGATAATCGCGTCCTCGACCTCGGTTGCGGGGCCGGTGACGCACTGGCACAGATGCTGCGTGGCTTTGAGCACGTGCATGTGACCGGACTCGATCGTTCCCCAACTATCGTCCGCTCGGCGCTCCGACGAAATCGAGTAGACGTGCAAGCTGGGCGAGCCGAAGTCGTCCAAGGCGACCTCGGGACGCTCCCGTTCCCGGACGCGCAGTTTGACCGCGTCTTCAGCATCCACACACTCTACTTTTGGGAAGACGTGCCGGCGGTGCTTGCCGAGATTGATCGCGTGCTCGCACCAGGTGGGTCATTCGTCATCACTTACTGCGATGGGAAAGCTGACGTGGCGTGGGATGGCATCGCATCCATCGTGCGGGAACAGTTCATACCCGCCGCTTCCGCGCTCGGTCTGACCGACGTCATCGAGACACGCGGTCCTGACTCGCGTGATTATCATACGGTCGCCGTGACAGGACGAGCATCAAACTGAGCATGATGGCTAATAATCCGATTCGTTTCATCTGAATCCCTCCTGCTATGAGTATTCCCGGTTTTACAGAAAACTGTACCGCCCGACACGCGAATGGAGATGAGACCATGACCCCCTATTCGATTCGACACATTTTTGACCTCAACCATGTCGATTTGACCGACTTGCTTGTCGCCAGTCGTCAAGAAGGCTTTCGCATGCTCGACCGGTTGGTGGATGACTTTCACGACGGACGCAATCGGTTCAATCAACCCGGCGAGTGTCTACTCGGAGTGTTTGACGCCTCTGGCCATCTAGTCGGCATCGGAGGAGTGAATCAAGATCCATATTCTCCGGGACATCCGGTCGGGCGGTTGAGACGGTTTTACATCTTGCCGGCTTATCGCAGACAAGGTATCGGGAGACATCTCGCGAACGCATTGTT
The DNA here is from genome assembly GCF_005960665.1 of Exiguobacterium mexicanum. GTDB lineage: Bacteria > Bacillota > Bacilli > Exiguobacteriales > Exiguobacteriaceae > Exiguobacterium > Exiguobacterium mexicanum_A. The sequence goes on along the minus strand of NZ_CP040676.1, from coordinate 369,221 downwards.
GCTCGAAGCAAAACAGACCTTCCTCACCGTCGTTCTCCGGACATATACGACGCAAGGGGCACAGTTCTATGAATCGCTTGGCTTCATCCCATACGATACCTCGACTACAAGTCACGTGATAAGCTTCAACGAAACAAGCAGCGACTCTTCATGAGCCGCTGCTTGTTTGTGTTACCGCCAAAGTTGGACCGTGTTCGCGAACTCGATATCGGTCGCGATTTCCCCGTCGAGGGCATGTAAATCGAAATCCTTGCCGTCGAGCCACTCCTGAAAATCGAAAATGACAGGGTCGCGGTCGCCACCGAGGGCGAACCACGTCTCGAGCGTCTCCGGGAAGTAAGCCGCCGTGTGAATCGTGCCGGCCCAGCTCTTATACAGCTCCGAGAAGACACCCTTGTCCGAGTCGTTCATGAGTCGGAACGCGCTCTCGGCGTCCTGGACGATATGTTGATACATCTTGATTTCCATCATCCGCCGCGTCGAGTCGTCGAGGTGGTAACGATTCTCGTGTTGCAACAGCTCGAAATGGTTCGTACAGATATTCGACTCGCGGACACGAATATCGCGCGGTGTCGCTTCGATGACGCGTGTCTTCGACGACTTGTCGTGGACGACATACGTGAACGAGCCGCGGTGCGGAATCTCTTGAAGCAGATCGACCGCTTCCTCGACCGTGGCGCACGTCTCGAGAATCATTCGGCCGATCATCTGGCAGACGAACCCATCCCCCGGGCGCCGGCGGTTGATAAAGTTATAACCCATGGCGAGCCCTTTCTCGTTCATCCCGTCCATCCGGCCGGTGACACGTGAGACGGGACCGATGACGGCGTAACCCTCATCTGGCTGGAACACGTTATAGCGTCCATCGTACGTCATCGGGTGATAGTCATAGTTGCGGACGAGAAAGTTGTCCCCCGTCAAAATCGAACAGCCGCTGACCGGGTTATTGACCCGGAAATGACCGAAGTGAAGGAGCGTGTCGGCGAGCGTCAACTCGAGCTCGTCCTGCAGACCGAGCAGTTCTTCCCAAATTTTCGGGGCGAACCGGTCGAACGCCTGCTTCGCCTCGCGCTCATCAATCTCAAAGCGCGGGACGCGGAGCTTCCATTGGTCGATCCGATTCTCGAGCAGTTTGCTGCGCTTAATATAAGTACCTTGAAAACGGCCAAAGTCATAGTGACTGCCGCGAAATTGTGTGAGTTCACTTGAGACACGTTGCATGAAAAAACCTCCCTTGCGCCTAGTATAACGGACGCAACGGAGGTATGTCTGACTTGAGACTGTTTACAACTTGAACTGTCGGCTCATGCGCTGCATGTCCTCGGCCGTGTGCGACAAATCTTTGACGAGCCGGTTCATCGTCTCGCTCGTCGCCGACATTTGTTCGGTCGAGGCGGCCACTTCCTCGTTGCCGGCCGTACTCTCTTCAGAAATCGACGCGATGTCCGAGAGACCACGTTTGATGTCGTCTTGGTTCGTCTTGACGCGTCCGAGCTGTCCTTGCATCGAGTTCGTCAGGCGCTGCATCTCCCGCACGCTCTGCTCAATCTCATTGAAGGCGCGCTTCGTCTCCTCGAGCGTCCGCTTGCCATCCTCGGCGGCGTGCATGCTGTCCGTGAACGTCTCACCGAGCGCGATTGAGTTTCGTTTGACGCTGCCAACGATTTCCGAGATCTCACTGACCGACCGCGCAACGCTGTCGGATAACTTGCGAATCTCAGAAGCGACGACGGCGAAGCCTTTTCCATGCTCCCCGGCACGGGCCGCCTCGATGGCCGCGTTCAAAGCGAGTAAGTTCGTCTGCTCTGAGATTTGACGGATCATCGTGACGAGCGCCGTCACTTCGTCCGCCTGTTGCTCGAAATCTTTTACTTGTCCTTGCGACTCGCGCACTTGCAGATGGATGTTCGTCATCTTGCCGACGGCATCTTCCATCAGTCCGAGTCCTTCGGCCGTAACGCGGCTGACGACTTCCGCTTGTTCGCTCACACCGTTGCCGTCGTGCGCCGTCTGGTCGACGAGTCCCGAAAACTCGTTCATATGCCCGTACAGCTTCATCGTAAGCACACTCTGATTCTCGACGCCACCCGCGATTTCTTCCATCGTGAACGCGATTTGACGTGAGGCATCGTTCACTTCTTCCGAGATACTCGCCACGTTGCCGCTCTCATCGCGCACCGTTTGAGCGGATGTTTGTAATCCGGAGATCAAGTCGCGGAGCATTTTCGTCATCTGATCCATCGAGGCGGTGAGCCGCTTGATCTCATCGTTCGCTTTCAACTGGATGTTATCCATCTCACGAGCCGCTGTCGCCAAGTCGCCGCTCGCGATATGGGTCGCGACACGTTCGAGCTCACGGAGCGGTCGGAGTTTCCAGCCAAGGTAGCGCCAGATGATGACCGAGACGATCCCAAGCAAGATGACGAGTCCGATGAGAATCGGCGGCAAGCTCTCTTGCAACACGTCTTCCGTCACCGCAGCGACGTCACTCGCCCCTTTGTCGATTCCAAGGACACCGATCACGTCCCCGCCTTGTTTGATTGGGACGAGCACGGTCATATAGTCCCCGTACTCTGGATCCTCGACAATCGGTGTTGTGACGGTCCCACCTTCAAACGCCGCTCTCGCATCTGCAAACGACGTCGCTGTCGTCGGCGTTCCGATATCGACCGCGTCGGCCGCGCTCATCCCATCGACGATGATTTGAAGCTCTTCGCCGTCGGCTGCGAGAGTGTACACATACATGGCCCCGATTTGCGTCCGATACGTGTCGAGCTGTTCCCGAAACTGCTCGAACCGTTCATCTTTCGTCGGGTTCTGTAAAAAGGCCGCATACGCTTCCTTGTCGATTTCCTCACTGATTCGGGCCCCATCCGCTAACAGGACCGCTTGCATCGAGCTCTGTACCGTATGCTTCGTGCTGACGTACTGCAGCACGCCGAACATGACGATGAGCAGCGTGATGAATGCCAACATCATCGCCAAAATCCGTGTCTGCAGTGACTGTGGTTTATTTCGTTTCATGTGATTCCCTCCATTCGTCCTTACTCCTTATATCGGACGACTGTCGCGAAGAGTCCACAAAAAAACGGATGATTTTCGACAAAAATCATCCGTTCGTTCATTCATTTGTCGAATCTACAACCTCGAGCGGCATCGACACCTCGGCTTCGCCTTCTTCTCCGATATGGAAGAGCGGGAGGGTCTCGGTAACGAATAGGTCAGGGTTCAAATCCGCTTGATAGACGTACGTCCGGACGTCCCCTTCGCGTTCCGCGACAAGTTCACCGAACGGGATTGGGACACGGGTGCCATCGACTTCATAACTGATGATCGTCGTCGGATCGAGGCGACGGTCTTCGAGCATCCGAATCGTGAACAGCATCGTCGAGCTGTTCGTCCGCTCGAGCGAGACCGCAATCGATTCCGATTGACCGGCCCGTTTTTCAATCATCGCATCTTCGACGTCCTGCTCGAACACGACGTTCTCTTCGGCCGGGTCATCTTGCACTTGTTGGCAACCGACGATGGTCGCCAATCCGAGAATCAAGGCAATCACCAATACGCGCATCTCGTTCTCTCCTCACTTCAAGGCGAAAGTGAGTTCCGCTTCACAAGCAACTTCTCCATCGACCGTCGCCACGGCGCGCCCTTTACCGATCGGTCCGCGCACTTTCAAAATCTCGACCTCGAGGCGCAATTGATCGCCCGGGACGACTTGACGTTTGAAGCGACATCCATCGATACCTGCGAAGAACGCGAGCTTGCCGCGGTTCGACTCCTGCTTGAGCATCGCGAACGCGCCGACTTGCGCAAGCGCCTCGACGATCAACACGCCAGGCATGACGTTATAGTCTGGGAAATGTCCATTGAAGAACTCTTCGTTCGCCGTCACATTCTTTAATCCAACGGCCCGTTTGCCTTCTTCGACCTCAAGAATCCGGTCGATGAGCAAAAACGGGTACCGATGCGGAATCACTTCTTTAATCTGTTCAATCGTGTACATGGTTCCACCACCCTTATGATGTTAGCCAAAAATCGGTGATATGGCGCCACGTGTCGATGTTGAACACGTCCTTCCACTCGCCTCCGCCAATCACGCTGTACCCGATGACGGCTCCAATCGCAAGCATCACGAAAGCCAACAACAGGACAACGATGACGCGTAACAAGATTGGGAAACGTCGATGGTTCGATAATCGTTTCCGCTCCGTCCGCTCTTTAGACTCGGTCTGTTCCGAGCCGTTTTGTTCTTCCTTCGCCACGTCCATACATCCTTTCAGCTGAATTAATTATAACATATTAGTACCAGGTAACAAAGCTGTTGCATGAGTTCTATATAAGTGTAACGTATCTACCGTACGTCGAACAAGCGCCCGGCCTAGGGCAAGGGCGACGCTTCTGTGAAAAATACTGTCCGCTTCCATCTATGCTGTGCTATCGTAAGAGTATTCATCTTTTTAGGAGGGTTCATTTTTATGTGGAAAGAATTTAAAGAGTTTGCAATCAAAGGCAATGTAATTGACCTCGCCGTCGCCTTCATCCTCGGGGCCGCCTTCACGGCCATCGTCACGTCGCTCGTCAATGACATCTTCATGCCGTTCCTCGGCATCCTTATCGGCGGTATCGACTTCTCGACGCTCGCGGTGTCGGTGCTCGGCGTGAACGTGACGTACGGCAACTTCTTACAAGAAATCGTCAAGTTTTTCCTCATCGCCTTCGCCTTGTTCATGATGGTCAAAGTATTGAACCGTCTGAAACGTGAGAAAGCGGTCGAAGAGACGCCAGAACCAGAACTGTCGCGTGAAGAACAGCTGCTGTCGGAGATTCGCGACCTGTTAAAAGAACGCCCGTAACCAAAAGACGCCTGAACCGACTGCGGTTCAGGCGTCTTTGTCGATTAAGCGGAACGCTCGGCTGACGGCGCTCGTCAAGAGCGGTGCCGCTTGCTGCATCGCCTCCTCGAGCGTCATCACCCGGGAAACGATCGGGAACACGGCCTCGATGCCGACGTCAGGGACGGCGATTAGCTCTGTCTGTCCGGCGAAAACGAGCGTCGGGACCCCGTATGCATGCGCGAGACAGGCCAATCCGTAAGGCGCTTTCCCGTGAAGCGACTGTTCATCGAACCGACCTTCCCCGGTGATGAGCCAATCGGCCGTTCGTAACGACTCCTCCAAGTTCGACCACCGTACGGCCTCCTCGATCCCGCTCACGTACACGGCCCCGAGTTGATAGAGCGCGAAGCCGATGCCCCCAGCCGCACCTGCCCCCGGCTTGTTTGTGAAATCACGCTCGAAACAACGGGCGTACGCGGCAAGTAGTTCGTCATAGCGCACGACGTCCTCTGGCGCCAACCCTTTCTGCGGACCGAACACGGCCGCGGCCCCGTCTTGTCCAAGAAGTGGATTCGTCACGTCCGAGGCGATACGCCATTCGACACGATGCGCTTCCGGGAGGAGTCCTGTCCACTCGACTTGCACGACGCGCTCGAGTTGATGCGGGAACGGTTCAATGACATGTCCCATCTCATCGAAGAAGTGGACACCGAGCGCCTCGAGCAATCCCTTTCCCCCGTCGACGGTCGCGCTCCCGCCGAGGCCGACGGTGATGCGTGTCGCCCCGCGCTCGAGCGCATGCCGGATATGCAAACCCGTCCCGTACGAACTGTAGCGCCACGGGTCGAGCGTACCGACGAGTGTGAGCCCGGACGCCTCGGCCACTTCGATGACCGCTTCTCGTCCCGCCTCGAGCCACCCGTAACGCGTTGTTTGTAACGTCCCGTCGAGCGACATGACGTCCTGCGTGACGATTTCGGCATCCGGATGTGTCAGCAACCACGCGTCTAAAAAACCTTCGCCGCCGTCTGAGATCGGTACCTCGACGACGTCGTGCCCAGCGAGCGCCCGACCAACCGCTCGGTTCGCCTCCACACTCGTCATCGACCCTTTGAACGAATCCATCGCTACGACAATTCGCATGTCCATCCCTCCTCCTATTCAGTGTAACGCAAAAACCGCCCTTCCGAGGAAGAACGGTCTGTGATTAACGAAGTGACGTCACGAGCCCCATCATTTGGTCACTCATCGACAGCGCCCGTGAGTTCATCTGATACGCGCGCTGCGTGATCGTCATATCGGTCATCTCTTTCGTCAAATCGACGTTCGACGATTCGAGCGTCCCTTCAATCAACAGATTGCCGAGTGGACGGTCGATGTCAGCCGCCAAGTCGGCCGCATAGACGTTGTCGCCGAGTGGACGGAGCGCCGACGTGTTGCGTACCTCGACAATATCGAGACGGCCGAATTCTTGTTCGACGCCGTTAACGCTGGCGACGACCATCCCGTCTTGACGGACGCGGTGCGCCGTCGCCTCGTTCGGCATGGTGATCGGGTTACCGTCCGCACCAAGAAGGGCGTTCCCGTTCACGTCGACGAGCGTCGTCGTGTCACCGACCGACAGCTGCATGTTCCCGCTCCGGGTCAATCCGACACCATTCTCTGTCTCGACAGCGAAGAACTGGCGGCTCGCTTTCAAGAACACATCAAGGCCACGGTCCGTCTTCCGGATTTGGCCGATATTGAACTGTTGACTGATGTCAGCGACGTGGCCGCCAACGCCGATGCGAATCCCGTTCGGCGTGTCGCGTCCGACTTCAAGCTCGGCACGCGGTTGATTGTCATATGCCTGCGACAAGAGCGAGGCAAAGTGGGTCTGTTCCCGTTTATAGCCGGCTGTGTCGACGTTAGCGATGTTATGGCCCGTCACGTCAAGTTGGCGTTGAAGTTGGGTGAGCGACGAGACCGAGTTATAAATCGATTGCATGGGCTTCCTCCTTAACGAATCCGAGCGATTTCAATGGCCCGCTCGGCACTCTTGTCATACGCTTGGACGACTTTTTGGTTCGCCTCGAACTGGCGGTACGTCGTCATCAAGTCGGCCATCGTCCGATCGAGGTCAACGTTCGCCTCTTCGATGAATCCTTGTTGGAACTGGACGTTCGCAGCAGGTGGGGCGTCTCCGTTGACCCGGTAATCGTTCCCGACCTGTTCGAGCGTCGCCAAGTCATTAACTTGGACGGCACCGAGTGTCGCCACGTTCTCACCAAGTGACGTGATTTGACCATCACCTGACAATGTGAACTCGCTTGATGGCAGCTGGATGCGCTCGCCTGCGTCTGAGAGGATATAACCGCCATCCGCCGAGCGTAAGAAACGCTCCTCATCGACCGCGAAGCGTCCGTTCGTCGTATAGAGCGTCTCGCCGTTCTGTTCGACGGCGAACATGGCCGCTCCGGTAAAGTCAGCCGGCACCTTCATATATACGTCGGTCGGGCTGCCCGTCTCCGAGATGCTCCCCGTCGAGAACCGAGGCATCGTCTCTTGAAGGTAGACACCTGTCGATAACGTGCCGACCTCGCCTCCGACGCGTGAACGCGCATTGCCGGGATGGCTCACCTGGGCGAGTAACATTTCCGGGAACGAGCGGACGACGCCGTTCGACGCCTTGAACCCTGGTGTCCGGACGTTACCGAGGTTATTGCTCAAAATCTCTTGTTGGCGCTGGAGCGCGTTCATCGCGCCCGCCGCCGTATATAATCCGCGTAGCATGGTCGTCTTCCTTTCATCGTTCAAAGTCTTCACTCTGTATATCGTACCAAATGAATGTTTCGTTCACCGTTTTTTGAAAAAAACTAAAAAAAACCACTTCATACTGCGAAGGGGTTTTCGTCAAGCGACAATCGGGAGTTCGACTGTCATCGTCGTCCCGTTCCCAAGTTCCGAACGGACACTGATCGTTCCGCCGTGCGATTCAATGATTTCTTTACAGATTGCGAGTCCAAGGCCGGTGCCTCCAATATTGCGACTCTGCTCATTCTGGACACGGTAAAACTTCTCAAACAGTCGTTCGGCATCTGCGGGTGCCACACCCATGCCTTCGTCTTCGATGGCGATCCGGATGACATCGTCCTCGCACGAGACGTTGACGGCGATATTACCGCCTTCGGGTGAATATTTAATGGCGTTGTTCAAGATATTCGAGAACACTTGGCGCAGTTGCGCCGGGTCTCCTGAGACACGGAGCGTTTCATCACAATCGAAATGGAACGCATGCAACTCGGTCGATCCGGCATGAATCTCGAGAACGTCCGACAACAGTTCGAACAAACTCTCGACTTTGAAATCTTGCTCCGCTTTACCGGCCTCCATCTTCTGAACATCGAGCAAATTGCTGACGAGCCGCTCGAGCCGGGTCGTCTCGCTATGAATCATACTCAAGTAGCGTTTCCGCTTCTCTTCGTCGACGTGACGATGTTCAAGCAGTTCGGTAAAACCGAGAATCGATGTGAGCGGGGTCCGAAGCTCGTGAGAGACCGTGGCGACGAGTTCCGTCTTCAAGCGGTCGATCTCAATCTCTTTCGTAATGTCCCGTGACACAAACATCACGCCGAAACGTTCGTCCTGCAGTTCAATCGGTTCGGCGTACATCCGTATGATACGTCTTCCCCCTTGCATCGAATACGTAAACGTTTCATCGAAGATTCCGCAGTTCTTCGCCCGGTGCGTGAACCGGTTGAGACCGTCCTGATCATCGATTTGATCCATGAACGGTTCGTAAAACGCGTCGATCGGATACAGGCTCTGACGGTCGCCGAACGGGAACGGCTGCTCATACAGTTCGAACAGCGCCTCGTTGGCGAAACGTTGATTCGTGTCCACCTCGACGAATACGATCGCGTCGCGCATCGTATGGAGAATCCGGGCCGTCTTCTCGCGCTCTTTCTCGAGTTCGTCGTGCTGGTGAATCAATGAACTCGACATCTCTGTGAACGATTTCGATAGTTGACCGACCTCGTTTTGGAGCGGTTTGATTGGAATGAGCGTGGCGTGCGGGTCGACCGCGAGCCGTTCACTGTTCGTGATGAGCGCCTCGAGCTGTCTCGTTAAGCGTACGATATACGGTTGCAAGCTGACGAACAGGATAAACAAGGCACCGAGCAAGATGAGCAACCACATCCATTGGGCTTTTACGAGCTGTTCAGACAGTCGCTCGCGTAGACCCATCTCTTGATAGTCGAGCTCGGACCGATAATCGGTGAATACGGACTCCATATCGACGATGCTCGCACTCATATCGGCCGCATTTTTCGTGTTCAGTTTGAACCGGGTCTGGGTCGACGATGCATTGCTTGGCATGAGCCGGCCAACCGTCGCCATTTGTAAAAATGGTTCATCGACCACGCCGTTCACTTTGGCGACGACATATCGCTCGAGACCGGGCATGACACGCGTCGTATAAATACTAAAGAGCATACGCGCATCTTCTGCGAAAGTCGCTTCTTCGTTCGTTTCGGCGTTTTGTTCGAACCAGCTCGTCTGGTCATCGATGCGACTCTGGGCTTGTTTCACTTCTGCCAATAGTGCATCTTCTCCGAGCAGAACGTGACCGCGCATCTCGTATTGCATCGACTGCCATGTCTCGAACAAATCGGTCGCCCTTGCTCGTTGTTCACTGATGTGCTCGAGTTCGACTGTCGTTTCGCGGATCGCCTGTTGGGTATAAAAGTATGTGCCGAGTGACGTCAATGTGATTAAGGCGATTAATACGTAAAACACCGTGAGGACTTGGCGGCTAATTCGTTGTTCGATCCAGCGTTTCATATGTGGCCTTCTTTCATATCAGGGATTGATCGGATTGGGCAATACAGTATGTTCGGCTATTCAAAAAAGTCAGTTTCGTGTACGATAAGAAAACATTCATCACTTTTATATGTGAACGAACAGGGTCAGTATATCGTTCGTTTCTCACAAGAAACTCACAAATCATGAAGGGAATATTCAGATGACCCCTAAATCGATTGGGCTGGATTCTGTTGATGGTGATCCTTGCGCTCGGAGGCGGACTAGTCTTGACGCGAGGACAGACGATCGACGATTCTGTCCCCGTCACCCAAGGAACGGCTGATAGTTGTTCGCCCATTTGATTTTCCATCGCGATCAAGTCGTGAACAAATGGCTCATCGCAGAGACGCTCTATCCAGAGATTGACGAACCGCAACGTGCGCTCCACAACGTCTACAATCTCGTCTATCGGTTGAAGAAGACGCTCGCCGAATACGACTTGAGCATCTCGGTCCAAACGATCAACAACGGTTACTCGCTCCACTTGGATGATGCGTGTGCCTGCGATTATCATGACTGGCTGGATGCGAAAGATAAACCGTTCCCGCAAACGGACTTGGCTACCCGGCTCTATGTCGATAAAGATTATACATGGTATTGAATAAGAGCTCTTCCCGACATTGTGGGACAAGCTCTTTTTAGCGTCCGACGAAACCACCGTCGACGTGAAGATGTTGGCCGTTGACCCATGCCCCGTCCGGCCCCACGAGGAAAGCGACGTAACGCGCCGTATCCTCTGGCGTGCCGACACGTCCATGGGGGAAGAGCGGCGCAAGTTGTTCGCGAAGCGCGTCATCAATCCAACCCGAATCGGTCGGACCCGGGTCGAGTGCATTCACGGAGATCCCGTACTGCCCTGCCCCATTGGCCAGTGCTGGCGTGATGGCGATCAACATGCCTTTTGTGGCGATATAGGCCAAGTTGGAAGCATCCGCTCCCCCGGACACCATGAACAAGATGCGTCCGTCCGTATGCCCCGCCTGTTTGTATCGTTCGATGAAGGCAAACGTCAGATCGAGTGTTCCTTCGTTGTTGATGAAATAATGGCGACGTAACGTCTCGGTCGTGAACGTATCGACACTCACGTGCCGCTCATACGTCGCATTGTTGATGAGGCGGCTCGGTGTACCGAGCGCTGCCTCCACGCGATCGAGCAATCCTTTTGCGTCTCCAGACGACAAATCGTACGGTTCATGGGCAACGCGAGCCCCTGATGTCTGTAATTCGTCGATGAAGCTTTCAATAAAGTCCGGTTCCGCTCCGACGCCTTCCGTCCCGTCAAAGGGGCTCCAGTGCGTCAGATACAAGTCATGGCCTGCCGCAGCAAGCTTTCGAGCGACAGCGGCGCCAATACCTTTGCGACGACTGACCCCGGTGATGAGTGTGAGTGGTCGTGTCATTGAGTCCTCCCCTTTCGCGTGCTAGCAAGGCACGTATTGACCCTCCTCCTATCCTCAGTCTATCCATTTATAGGAAATTTGAACAGTCTTCACGCAAAAAAGGTACGACGCCTGTAGACGTCGTACCTCCCTCTTCTTACTTCAAACGATCCAAATGCTCGAGCATGATGCCCGTGCCGTGTGCGACGCTGAGCGTCGGCTCTTCGGCGATCATGACCGGCAAACCGACACGCTCGGCCACGAGCTGGTCGATGCCGTGGAGGAGCGAGCCGCCACCTGTCATGATGATGCCGCGGTCGATGATATCGGCCGCAAGTTCCGGAGGCGTCTGTTCGAGGACGCGCTTCGTCGCTTCGACGATTTCATTCGCCGATTCGGCCATTGCTTCACGGAGTTCTTCCGACGTAATCGTTACCGTACGCGGAAGCCCACGCACCATGTCACGACCGCGGATATCCATCGTCTCGTTACGACCGCCTGGGAAGACCGTCGCAATCTCTTTCTTGATTTGCTCGGCCGTCCGCTCACCGATGACGAGCTTATGCTTGTCCTTGATGGCGCGGAGGATGTCCGTATCGAAACGGTCCCCGGCGATTTTAATCGTTTCACCGCAGACGATATCGCCCATCGAGAGGATGGCAACGTCTGTCGTCCCGCCACCGATGTCGACGATCATATGGCCGACCGGCTTCCAGATGTCCATGCCCGAACCGACCGCTGCTGCCTTCGGTTCTACGGCGAGGAAGACTTCTTTCGCGCCGGCCTTCTCGGCCGCCTCACGGATTGCTTTCGCTTCAACCGGTGTCACGTTTGCCGGTGTACAGATGAGCATGCGGATGCCGCCAAAGAAACCGCGGACTTGGATCTTCTCGACGAAATGGCGAAGCATCTCTTCGGTTGTCGCGAAGTCAGCGATGACCCCATCACGGAGTGGACGGATGGCGACGATGTCACCTGGCGTACGCCCGACCATCTGATACGCTTCCGTTCCGACAGCGAGTACTTTCCCTGTCGAACGCTTGATGGCAACGACGGATGGCTCGTCGAGGACGATGCCTCGACCTTTGACGTGGATGACGACGTTTGCTGTTCCTAAATCAATCCCGATATCTTTTGAAAACATGGTGTGTAGGTTCCTCCGTTCGTTACTTCATTGAAAAGAGCGAGAAGAGTCTCTCCTCGCTCCTATGAGTCTATTAATTAGTTCTTGACCATTTCTTCGGCAACTTCGACGTTCCCTTGGATCCGCTCGATATCAGCACCAAGCGCTTGCAATTTCTTGTGGAAGTCGACGTAGCCACGGTCGATGTGGTAGAGATCGCCAACGCGTGTCTCTTCGTCCGCGATGAGTCCCGCGAGGACGAGGGCAGCACCGGCACGAAGGTCAGTCGAGACGACTTCAGCACCTTGGAGGCGAACGCCGCCTTTGATGATCGCCGAGCGTCCTTCGATTTTAATGTCTGCGTTCATACGGCGGAATTCTTCGACGTGCATGAAGCGGTTCTCGAACACTGTTTCGGTGATGACCGATGTGCCGCCAGCTTTTAAGACGAGCGCCATCATTTGTGCTTGGATGTCAGTCGGGAAACCAGGGTGTGGCATCGTCTTCACGTCGACCGGCTTCAACACATCCGGTGCGATGACACGCATGCCTTCCGACGTATCCTCGAACTTGACACCCATTTCTTCCATCTTCGAGATGAGTGGGCGAAGGTGCTCGCGCTCTGCGCCGATGACTTCGATGTCGCCACCTGTAATCGCTCCAGCAACGAGGAACGTACCGGCTTCGATGCGGTCAGGGATGATTGAATGCTCGGCACCATGGAGTTTCTCCACGCCTTCGATTCGAATCGTTTCTGTACCGGCACCGCGGACGTGTGCGCCCATACCGTTCAAGAAGTTGGCAAGGTCGACGATTTCAGGTTCTTTGGCGACGTTCTCGATGACCGTTGTTCCTTCAGCAAGGACTGCCGCCATCATGATGTTCTCTGTCGCGCCGACAGATGGGAAGTCCAAGTAGATCTTCGCACCTTTCAAGCGACCGTCGACCGAAGCTTCGACGAAACCGTTGCCGATGACCGTCTTCGCGCCCATTGCCTCGAAGCCTTTTAAGTGGAGGTCAATCGGACGTGACCCGATCGAGCAACCGCCTGGCATTGCGACACGCGCATGCCCAAGACGAGCAAGGAGAGGACCCATGACAAGGATCGAGGCACGCATCTTGCGGACGTACTCAAGCGGCGCCTCGTCTTTGATTGTGCCCGACGCATCAACAGTGACTTCGTTATTCGCTTCGTCAAACGCAACCTCTGCACCGAGGTGGCGAAGTACTTTGTTAATCGTGTACACATCAGCGAGGCGCGGCACGTTTTGAAGTACCGACTTTCCTTCGCTTGCTAAAAGAGTGGCAACCAATGTTTTGAGTACGGCGTTTTTAGCTCCTTCAACACGCACAGTACCTGACAATTTACGTCCTCCACGGACTACAATCAAATCCTTCATATCTCTCTTTGTCCTCCAACTTCGTTGTTTTTTTGTTTTATACGTCGATATCCGCTACCGGATGTGGTTATGTCGATTACTACGATGGTTTGTAACACGTGACGCTTCATCAGAGAAAAAAATAATAATAAAAGCACTCATGAAATTCTGATGAAAAATTCGTCATGTCAGACGAATTTATCCTACACGATAAACCTATAAGAAACGTTACAGCAGGATTACAGTTTAGTAATCGTTTCCCTGCCTACTGTAATGGTGCGAGCGCCTGGGCCAATCGGATATACTCCAAAAAGAACTGGGCGATCAGTGAACCGAAGACGACGGCCACGAGGACACGCAAGACTGCTGCTTGCGGACTCCTCACTTGATTGAGCAAGCGGTCCCATTTGACCGGCATGAGTGCCCACCAAGCGACGTAGATCGCTACGACGTAAATGACGAGCGATAACACGGTGTTCAACATCGACGATTCCCCTCTTTTCAAAAATTCGTACCATTTTTAATCATAGCATGTCACGTCAGAGAAAAAAAGACTTAGCGTTTAAGTGAGTGGTGGAATGGGTTCATCCGATCAACTCGCTTTCTCTCCATAAACCGCATACAAAAAGGAACGTCAATCGGCGCATGGCCTTAGTACAGTAATTGACGTCCCTTCAACATTTCAAACATTATTCACTTCGCCGTCATAGGTTTGGCTCCATCGAATCGCCTCGACATAGTAACGTGACAAGTCAGGCGCTGTCTCCTCGACAGGCACGGTCAACTGCTCGTAGGCGAGGACCGTGTCGAGTAAACCCCGCAACTCGTTGTCTTCTCCGAGGAGCGCTGCCTTGACGATTGGCTCGACCGGCAACTCCGAGACGAGCGTCTGCATCTCCTCATCCAAAATCACATCGAGCGACGAGAAAATCCCGGTGATGAACGCGTCGAACGCCGTCACTTGCGGCAATGTCTCGGCAGCGATCAGCTCCATCATCTTGCCCCGGATCACACTCTGTTTAATTAATTCTTTCGATTCGGACGTCTGCAGCTCCCGAAGCAGCATCAAGTACGACCAGCGTCGCATCTCATCGAGACCGATTCGTGCGACGGCCTGCTCAATCGATTGAATCGTATGACGACCTTTCTGATAGACCGTGTTGACCGAACGCAACATCTTATACGACAAATCCACACTGCGTTCGATTTGGCTCGCGATGCGGCGGAAGTTCGGCTCTGGCTTGTCGAGCTCTTTCAACACTTCGACGAGCGTATGCCGGAGCGGATGAACCTCGGCACCGTGGACGACCGTCGGCCGGCTGAAGAAATAGCCTTGGAACATGTGATAGCCGAGTTTTTTGGCGATCTCATATTCAAACGGCGTCTCAATCTTTTCCGCTAAAAATTCGACGCGATGCCCGAGCGCATCGATCAGCCGCTTCTGTTGGTCGATCGGTGTTGATTGATAATCGATTTTAATGATATCGGCGAGCCCGATGAGCGGTCGATACTTCTCTTCGAACACGAAGTCGTCGAGGGCAATCGTATAGCCTTTCCGGCGCAAGGAGCGCAAAGCGGCCAACACTTTCTCTGTCGGCTCGACGTGTTCGAGCACTTCGACGACGAGTGTCTGCCGTGGCAACAAAGCCGGCACTTCGCTCTCAATCAAATTTTGCGGAAAGTTGATGAACGCCCGCGTCCCTTCCGTCAACTCCCGAAAGTTGAAGACGAGATAGGCGTTATGAATCACGTCGGCGGTCGCGAGTGCGTCATCGACATGTTCAAATATATTTTTCTCGCTGCGGCGATATAACAGTTCATAGCCACAGACGCGTAATTTCTGATCAAAAATCGGTTGGCGCGCAACATAAACTTTCATTCCCTTTAGCTCCTTTACCGTAGTTCCCACCTATATTATCGGATAAGGCGCCCCTCCCTTCCACTATTTGGGCGTGAAACTTCTGATGCTTTTGACCTATATATATATATATATATATATATAGAAGGAACTTGACACTCCCACGGCTAAAGCCGCAAGCCCATCCCTTCAGGATGGGTGGGATTCTGAAGTGCCCGTGCGGACGCAGGCCATTTCTGTTTTGTCCGAGCCTTCAGATGAGGGTGTGCCATCACCCCTCCTGAGACAGACCCTATAGGTTCTCAGGCTGGTTGACTGTCACCATCAACCACAGGTGCGTATCGGATGTTCATCGCATCGACTAAATCTCTATGCTTCTTGAATCCGCATGAACACGAATATGTTCGATCTTTCGCTTTATTTCGGCTCCCGCAAGAAGGACATGTCTGAGATGTGTATGCAGGGTTGACATATTCGACCTTGATTCCTTCTAACTTCGCCTTGTATTCGATGAATGTTGCTAAGCGATAGAACGACCAGGTGTGCAGGTTCTTATTGTTTTTACGGCTTGTTCTTGCCGTCTGTCGGATGTTCGCCAGTCTTTCGAGGCGGATGACAGAGATGTGGTTCTCTTTCGCGAAGTCGACGATTTCACGGCTCACCTTGTGATCCTTGTCTCGCATCCAGCGCTGTTCTTTGTTGTCCAGTTTCTTGATCGCCTTCAGTTTCTTCTTTTGACCGAGCTCTTTCCGTTTCGCCCGGAACTTGCGCTTCATATACTTGTTCTCGCGCCCGTTCCCGAAGAACCGCGCTTTGTCGCAGCCCGTGGACGCGACGGCAGGGACTTTCAGGCCGAGGTCCACCCCGAGCACGTTGGTGCCCGTCTTCTCCGTCGTGCGGATCGTGACGGCGATCTGGGCGATCCATTTGTTCGACTTCTTCGTGATGCGGAGCGTCCCGAGCTTGTTGGCGAGGAGCGTGGCGTTCCGGTTGTCCGGGTCGACCATGTCGGCGCGGATGGCCGTCTTCTTCACCTTCCCGTCGATGATGATCGGGAGGGAGACCGACTCGAAGTCGAACGAGTAGTTCTGGTTGTTCCAGGTGCAGTACGGCCTCTTGAGGACCGGGACGACCTGGAAGTCCTTCTTCTTCGCCCTCTTGAACATGCTCTTCGCGTCCTGGATGGCCTGGTTCTTGACGGCGCTCGGCAGGTCCGCCGTGACATGTTTGCTCGTCAGATTCAAGCTCTCTCGGGCCTGCACCATGGCCGCGACGAGCTGGTTCGCCGTGCGGATGTAGGTGTCCATCATCCGCTCCAAGATTGATCGTTGCGCTTTCGTCGGATGGAGCTTGATGTTCACGGTCAATGTCTGCGACACGGTCTCATCCCCTTGTCTTTTGTTCCTCGACATAACGTTTGATGGTCTCGCTGGAGACGTTTCCCGCCGTCGACACGAAGAAGGATCTCGTCCAGAGGCTCGTGAGATGTGTGAGGTGCGGGAACTCCTCCCTGAGCCGCTTCGACGAGACGCCTTTGATGCGCGCCATGATGTCGGACGGGCTGATGGATGGCAATGCGGATAAGAATAGATGCGTGTGGTCCCGGTCGCACTCGATGGCGAGGAGGTGGATGTCGAGCCCTTCACAGACATCGTGGACGATCTCTTTGAACCGTCGCTCGAACAGGTCGTCATCGAACAGTTTTCGGCGATACCTCGGGCAGAACACGAAATGATAATGGAGCATCGACACGGTGGTGTTGGTTCTTCGATAGTTGTTTATACGTTTATCGTATCACTTTGTCTATTTAAGCGATACATTTTCTCGGGATAAGATCACACGTGTTGATTTCTGAAATTCCGACTAGCGGAACTCCGAAATCAAGCTCACGTTCATCCCACCACTGAAGCAGTGGGCTTTCTCGTTCGCAAATTCTGTAATCCATTCGGTCTAAACACAAAAAATCTCCCCTGCGGCTGCAGGAGAGATGTTGGTTATTCTTTGATATCGCGAATGCTCAAGCGGTTGATCGCTTTTTTGAGCGCGAGCTCCGCGCGACGGAATTCGAGGTCCGAGAGCTTCGTGTCTTGGAGACGACGCTCGGCACGAACTTTCGCCGCAGAAGCGCGGTCGTAGTCGATTTTATCCGCCATTTCGGCTGTTTCAGCTAAGATCGTCACCGTGTCGGGACGAACTTCCATGAAACCGCCGCTGAGTGCGATCAGCGTGCGTCCACCATCTTCGTGGCGCAGTTTGAGAACTGAGATGTCGAGCGGTGTCACCATCGGGATGTGTTTCGGTAAGATACCGAGTTCACCAGTCACCGATTTTGCGACGACCATCCGTGCCTCGCCCTCATAGGCTGCACCATCCGGGGTGACGACGTTGACGTGAAGAGTATTCATCGTCTAGTTTCCCCCTTCCGTGTAGGTCTTAGACCAACGTCTTCGCTTTTTCGATGACGTCTTCGATTGGACCAACGAGACGGAATGCATCTTCTGGAAGATCATCGTGTTTACCATCGAGGATCTCTTTGAAGCCGCGAACTGTCTCTTTAACTGGTACGTACGAACCTTTTTGGCCTGTGAACTGCTCAGCCACGTGGAAGTTTTGTGACAAGAAGAACTGAATGCGACGTGCACGGTGAACCGTGAGCTTATCGTCTTCAGACAACTCGTCCATACCGAGGATTGCGATGATATCTTGAAGCTCTTTGTAACGTTGAAGCGTCTGCTGGACGTTACGGGCTACTTCGTAGTGCTCTGGTCCGACGATGTCAGGCGAGAGGGCACGTGAAGTCGATGCGAGCGGGTCAACGGCTGGGTAAATCCCCATCTCCGAAAGGCGACGCTCCAAGTTAGTCGTTGCATCAAGGTGAGCGAACGTTGTCGCTGGAGCCGGGTCAGTATAGTCATCGGCTGGTACGTATACGGCTTGAATCGATGTAACCGATCCTTTAGCTGTTGACGTGATCCGCTCTTGAAGCATACCCATTTCCGTTGCGAGTGTCGGTTGGTAACCTACGGCAGATGGCATCCGACCGAGAAGGGCCGAAACTTCCGAACCTGCCTGTGTGAAACGGAAGATGTTATCGACGAAGAGAAGAACGTCTTGTCCTTGCTCATCGCGGAAGTATTCTGCCATTGTAAGACCCGTCAAGGCTACGCGAAGACGCGCGCCCGGTGGCTCGTTCATCTGACCGAAGACCATCGCCGTTTGCTTGATAACGCCTGAGTCCGTCATCTCGTGGAACAAGTCATTTCCTTCACGCGTACGCTCGCCGACTCCTGCGAATACAGAAATCCCGCTGTGCTCTTGCGCGATGTTGTTGATAAGTTCCTGGATGAGAACGGTTTTACCTACACCGGCACCACCGAAGAGGCCGATTTTACCACCTTTGATGTAAGGTGCGAGAAGGTCGACGACTTTAATCCCTGTTTCCAAGATCTCAACTTTTGTCGACAATTCATCGAACGTCGGTGCGAGACGGTGAATCGGTGACCGACGGACAGTCGGTGATACTTCTTTATCGTCAATCGGGTTACCAAGTACGTTGAAGACACGACCGAGCGTCTCTTCTCCGACCGGTACTGAAATCGGTGAACCTAAGTCAAGTACTTCCATGCCGCGGCGAACGCCGTCCGTTGAGTCCATCGCAATCGTACGGACCGTGTCATCCCCAAGGTGAATCGCCACCTCGAGCGTCAAGTCGACACTGACATCTTGCGCCGATTCAGCCACATGCGTGACTTTGAGGGCGTTGTAGATGTTCGGTAAGTGGTTGTCGAACTTAACGTCGATAACTGGGCCCATGACTGCGACTACGCGGCCTTTCATGCCGTATTCGTTCATCGTGTTAGCCTCCTACAATCTAGAGGGCGTGCGCTTATTCAAGCGCAGCCGCACCTCCGACAATCTCTGTGATTTCTTGTGTGATCGCCGCTTGACGCGCGCGGTTGAACTTGAGCTTGAGTCCACGGATGAGTTCATCCGCGTTGTCCGTCGCGTTCGACATCGCCGTCATCCGAGCCGCGTGCTCCGATACTTTCGCATCGAGGAGCGCGCCGTAGATGAGTCCTTCCGCGTAACGCGGGAGGAGCGCTGCTAAGATCGTTTCTTCTTCTGGTTCGTATTCATACATCACATTAGATGCGGTCTGTTCGATATTCCCAAGCGGAAGCAATCGATCGATCTTCACTTCTTGGCTGATGACAGAGATGAATGAGTTGTAGCAAAGCTTCAATTCATCAATCTCGCCTTCACTGAACGCGCCGACCGTCTGTTTGACGATCTCTGCGACTTCAACGAATGATGGCTGGTCGTTGAGTCCTGTCATGGCACTGTACACCGGAATGTTACGGGCCTTGAAGAACTGAACGCCGACCTTCCCGATCACGTACAGACGGTATTCGTCTGTTGAACCGTGTTTGGCTTTCAACTCGCGATACACGTCACGAAGGACGCTGGCGTTGTATCCACCAGCAAGTCCGCGGTCTGACGTGATGACGATATAGCCGGTCCGTTTAACGGGACGGACTTGAAGCATCGGGTGTGTTGCGCCTGAAGTACCGCCGGCAATCGACGAGATGACTTCCTGCAACTTGGTCATGTACGGCTTGAAGTTGGCGTTGCTCCCTTGAGCGCGGTTCAATTTCGAGGCCGACACCATGTTCATCGCTTTCGTGATTTGCTTCGTGCTTTGGGTCGAGGTGATCCGCATCTGGATCTCACGTAATGATGCCATTTCGATTCACCACCTTAATAGACGCTCGTCACCGGATTAAACCGATGGCGAGAACGTCTTTTTGAATTCCGTAAGTGCATCGACCATCGCCTCGTCAGCAGGAAGGTTTCCTGTTTGACGGATTTCACGGCAGAGGTCCGCACGGTTTTGGTCGAGCCATGCGTTCATTTCTTTTTCGAAACGACGGATGTCTTCGACTGGGACGTCATCGAGATGACCTTTCGTGAGAGCGTAGATGATGATGACTTGCTTGTCGACCGAAAGCGGTGCGTTCAAGTCTTGTTTCAAGACTTCAACAGTCCGTTGTCCACGGTTGAGCTTCGCTTGTGTCGCTTTGTCGAGGTCCGACCCGAACTGGGCGAACGCTTCGAGCTCACGGTATGACGCGAGGTCAAGACGGAGCGTACCCGCAACTTTCTTCATCGCTTTCACTTGAGCCGAACCACCAACACGCGATACCGAGAGACCGGCGTTGATCGCTGGACGTACCCCTGAGAAGAAGAGGTCCGACTGAAGGAAGATTTGACCGTCTGTGATCGAGATTACGTTCGTTGGGATGTAAGCCGAGATATCCGACGCTTGTGTCTCGATGAACGGAAGTGCTGTCAATGAACCGCCGCCGAGTTCGTCGTTCAACTTCGCCGCACGCTCAAGAAGGCGTGAGTGGAGGTAGAAGACATCCCCTGGGTAGGCTTCGCGGCCTGGAGGACGACGGAGAAGAAGCGAGAGCTCACGATAAGCTGCCGCTTGTTTCGAGAGGTCATCATACACGACGAGGACGTGTTGTCCGCGGTCCATGAAGTACTCACCCATCGATACCCCAGCGAATGGTGCGAGGTAAAGAAGTGGGGCTGGCTGTGAAGCCGATGCCGAAACAACGATCGTGTAATCGAGGGCGCCGTTTTGACGGAGCGTCTCAACTACGCCACGGACAGTCGATTCTTTCTGACCGATTGCGACGTAGATACAGACCATGTTTTCTTCTTTTTGGTTGATGATCGCGTCGATTGCGATCGAAGTCTTACCAGTTTGACGGTCACCGATGATGAGCTCACGCTGACCGCGACCGATTGGTACGAGGGCGTCAATCGCCTTAATCCCAGTTTGGAGCGGTTCGTGAACTGACTTACGGGCCATAACGCCGTAAGCTTTACGCTCGATCGGGTTGTATGTGTCCGTCACGATCGGTCCGAGACCATCGATCGGTTGTCCGAGCGGGTTGACGACGCGTCCGAGGAGCGCTTCACCGACTGGAACTTCCATGATGCGGCCCGTACGTTTTACCGAGTCGCCTTCTTTGATGCCTTTGTAGTCGCCAAGGATGATAATCCCGACGTTACCTTCTTCTAAGTTTTGCGCCAAGCCCATTACGCCGTTAGAGAACTCTACGAGTTCCCCCGCCATAACGTTATCGAGTCCGTATGCACGAGCGATACCGTCACCTACTTGAATGACTGTACCTGTCTCACTGACTTCGATTTCAGAACCGTACGAAGCGATCCGCTCTTTTAGCAGGGCGCTGATTTCTTCAGCTTTGATCGTCATTGAATTCACCCCTATTTCTTACGCATTCAACAATTCACGCTCGAGGCGTGTTAGTTTGTTTTCGATTGTGTCATCATACGTCGTGTAGCCGATCTGGACACGGAGTCCACCGATGACGTCTTCATCGACGACGTTCTTCAATTGAAGCGTCTTGTTCATCTTCTGACCGAAGACGAGTTCGACTTCTTTCAACTCTGTTGCCGACAACGGGTAAGCACTCGTGACGAACCCTTCGGCGATGCCACGGTAGTCGTTGATGTAATCAAGGACGTAGCGCGACAAGCCGCGAACTTCGCTCGCACGGTCGTTTTCGACCATGACGAGAAGTGTGTTGAGCACGATATCTGTCATGTCACCAAAGCTATGTGTTAAAAGCTGTGCAAGCTCGCTGTCACTGATTGCCGGATTCGTTAAGAGATCCGTGAGTTCAGGAGTCGCGTGGAGCACTTCATCGAGCAGACGCACTTCCGCTTCGACTTGGTCGAGCGTGCCTTGTTCCCGCGCTAAGTCGAAGAGCGCTTTGGCATAGCGTTTTGCTAACGATGTGTTCATCAGTTAGCACCTTTCGCTTTAGACAGGAAGTCTGTAACGAGGGCACGTTGTTTCACTTCGTCGCCTTTAAGGTCTGACTGAAGGACGTGGCGTGCGGCCGAGAGCGCCTGTGTGACGACTTCGGTCTGGAGCGATTGCTTCGCGAGCTCACGCTCACGTTCGATCGCTTTACCCGCCTCGATCTTGATTTGTTCGGCTTCCAAACGCGCCTGCTCCACCAAGCGTGCTTGTTCCGCTTCTGCTTGACGACGGCTTGAATCAAGCATTTCTTTCGATTCTGTACGTGCGGCGCTGAGCGCGTCACGTTGTTCGACTACATATGTTTCCGCATCTTTGCGGCTCTTTTCAGCGAGCTCAATTTC
Source organism: Exiguobacterium mexicanum (assembly GCF_005960665.1). GTDB lineage: Bacteria > Bacillota > Bacilli > Exiguobacteriales > Exiguobacteriaceae > Exiguobacterium > Exiguobacterium mexicanum_A. The sequence goes on along the minus strand of NZ_CP040676.1, from coordinate 346,596 downwards.
GTTCGCTACATACTCTTCACGCTGTCTCATCATTCCAAGGAGTGGTCCCCAAGCAAATTTCTTCAACAGGGCCAAGAGTACGAGGAATGTGAAAAGTGTAAAGATCATATCCAGGATGCGGAGGCCTTCGCCGCCAGCACCAGCTGCAATCATCATCGTATCCATGCATACCCTCCTCTTGACTAAATAAGTGAGGGAGACACGCTCCCTCTTACGTTGTTCTCGTTAACTCGTAATCAAGAGTTGAGGAGAAGGAAACCGACAGCCACACCGATGATCGGGAGGGCTTCAACCAAACCGATACCGATGAACATTGTTTGACGAAGTTCGTTTTTGAGTTCTGGCTGACGTGCTTGTCCTTGTACTGTTCCGTATACGATGAGACCGTTACCGATACCAGCCGCGAGTGCTCCAAGACCGATAACGAGTGCTGTTGCGAGAAGATTCATTTGTTCCATTGTGTATATTCCTCCTAAAAGTTAAGTAAATAGTTTTTTTGTTCAACGCTTTGGCGAGACCTGCCCGAATTAATGCTCGGCAGAAGCTTTATGCCCGATATACACCATTGCAAGCGTCAGGAAAATGTAGGATTGGATAACCCCGATAAAGATTGAGAAACCTTGCCATAAAATCATTGGGAGAATTGCGAACACAGCACCGAGCGGGTTAAGTGCCCCTTCTGCGGTAATTGCGAGTCCCAAGATGATGGTAATCATGATTTCACCGGCAAAGATGTTACCGTAAAGACGCAGACCGAGCGTCAAGGTGTTCGCAAACTCCTCGATGAGCTTGATCGGCAATAAGAACCAGACCGGCTTCACGAATTCCGCCGAGTAGTGCTTCAAACCGTGTAGCTTCACGCCGTAATAGTGCGACATTGCAACGACGAGTGTCGACAATGCCAACGTGACGTAAGGATCGGCCGTAGGTGAGTTGAACCATAGATAGTGACCAGAAATGACGTTAAACGGTAGACCCATCAAGTTCGAGAAGAGAATGAACAAAATCAACGTCATTCCAAACCCGATGAAACGGCCCCCAGTCTTCCAGTCCATCGCACTCGAGATAATCCCGCGTGTAAATTCTGCGAAGAATTCCATTAAGTTCTGCTTACCAGTCGGCTTCATAGCCAAGCGTCGCGTTCCCCAAACGGCAAACGTAAATACGAGTAGTGATGCGATCAGCACCGTAATGACGTTCGTCCAGCTCCCATATAACGTATAATCTCCGAGTTGTAGAGAATATGTGGGAAACTCATGACCCATTAGTATTCACCTCTTTTCCTGCTGAGCTGGGCAAGTGTGAACTCGCCAAATTGTATGATGTGGCCGGCGATTAGACCAGTTACCACCGCTATCAGCGATACTCGATCCTCATAAAAGAGACCGACTATCACGGCTAGTGCACCGACTGCCATCCTTGAAACAGTCCCGTGCGACTTCGGGCGTCGTCCATGTTCGATCACGTCAAACATCCGAATGACGCTTCGATTCTGCATATGTAGAATGATGAGACTGGCGACCCCGCCTAAGAACAAGCCGAGAAATACCGGTTTGTACATAGGGACGATGAGCGCTCCGATGAGGAGAATGGCGAACCATCCGATAAACCACTTCGTATAGCGTTTCATCAACTGCTGTTGTGCTTTTCTGTCTGCTTGCACTTGTTGTAAGTTCATTCGTCCTCTCCTGTCAGTAAACTTCGAAGGGTGAGAACTAGCGCCGTGATCCCGAAAGCCATTCCGAGAAGCACTGACACATTCCAACCAAACGTGCCCCAAATTTCACGTCTCGCCCCGTATTGGCCAACGAGATAACCGATGACGATCGGTCCAGCGAGCGCGGTCGAGATTTGAGAGGCGAGCGAGGCATAAGATAGGTAACGATTGTCTTTTTTCGTCATCCCCATCCCCCTTTCGAGCTGCCGAGCCATGCATCTTCTCCATCGGATTCACACTCGCGTGACCATCAAAAGTCACACAAGTTCAGAGTACTGGAAATGGCATAAGAAGTCAATTGATTTCACAATTATAAAAGCGCTTTAAATCAAGTCGTATCAGGGCTTTTACGCAGTTCATAAACTAAATTAAAATCATCAAATTTTAAGAAAGTATGAAGAAACGGTGAAATAAAAATGTTGACTTTATAACATTTCACATTACGAACCAGATGAAGAATAGTTCAGTTATACCTTCACGTTTTGGAAATTACAATGCAAAACGGCTTACGTTCACAAAAGGTTTTGAAACAAACGTTGACCCGATTTTGAAATCGTTTACATCGTCCTGTATCAGTATACCGATTATCTTTTTGTCATGTCGAGGGGTTCTGACGAATTTGTAGTGATGAATATCACACCGCCTTTTCCGAGCGGTCAATCGCCTGGAAAGCCCTTCCTATCAACCCGAAATGGGTGGACAATACCAGTTCGAATGGATACGATTACGATGTAAGCGCTATCTAAAAATGTGTCGATTTTGTGACTTTCGAAACCGACGCCCGCATCGAATGCATGTTGATGCGTGTGAGGAGGAACTAGAATGGATTGGATGACCCAACTACGCGAGAAAATCGGCGCCGATGTCGTCTTCACGGACTCGACGACCCGACTCGCCTATTCATTTGACGCGACGCCGAACTATCAAGCGATGCCAGACGCGATCGTGGCCCCCCGCTCGACCGAGGACGTGCAGGCCGTGTTACGGCTGTGCCACGAACACCGGATCCCCGTCGTCCCACGCGGATCGGCGACAAATCTCGCCGGCGGCACGACGCCGCTTTCAGGTGGTGTCGTCATGGACTTCCGTCATATGGACAAGATTGTCGAGATTGACGAGAAGAATTTGACGGTGACGGTCGAACCGGGCTGCATCACCGCCCATTTGGCACAAGCCGTTGAGGCGAGAGGCCTGTTTTATCCGCCGGACCCGAGTTCGATGAAAATCTCGACGATTGGCGGCAACATCAGTGAGAACTCCGGCGGCTTGCGCGGACTGAAATACGGGGTCACGGCCGATTATGTGCTTGCGCTCGAAGCGGTGCTCCCGAACGGCGAAGTGCTCCGTACGGGCGGGAAGCTCGCCAAAGACGTCGCCGGTTATGATTTGACCCGTGTCCTCGTCGGATCGGAAGGGACGCTCGCCGTCATCACGCAAGCGACGCTCAAGCTCATCCCGCTCCCCGAGACGAAACAGACGATGCTCGCCTATTTCGAGGACTTGGACAGCGCGGCCAGGACAGTGAGTCGCATCATCGAGAACCGCGTCATCCCGGCAACGCTCGAGTTGATGGACAAAAAGACGATCGAGGTCGTCGAGGCGTATGCGAACATCGGATTGCCGACAGACGTCGGTGCTCTCCTTCTATTGGAACAGGATGGTCCACTTGACGTCGTCCGGCGCGATATCGAAGCGATGCACGCTGTTTGTCTCGAGGAAGGGGCCTTGTCGGTCGAAGTGGCCCGGGACGAAGCGCACGCCGAGACGTTGCGCTATGCGCGGCGCATCGCCTTATCCGCCCTGGCCCGCCTCAGCCCGACGACGATTTTAGAGGATGCGACCGTGCCACGGAGCGAGATCGCCGAGATGGTCCGCCGCATCGAAGCGATCGGGCGGGCATACGATATTCAAATCGCCACGTTCGGCCACGCCGGGGACGGCAACCTGCATCCGACGGTCGCGACCGATGCTCGGAACCACGAAGAGATGAAGCGCGTCGAGGCCGCGTTCGCCGATATTTTCGCCGCCGCGCTCGACCTCGGCGGGACGATCACCGGCGAGCATGGGGTCGGGGCGATGAAAGCCCCGTATCTCGAATGGAAGCTCGGACCGGCCGGGATAGACGTCATGAAAGGCATCAAGCTCGCCTTCGACCCGCACGGTATCATGAACCCGCAGAAGATGTTCGCCAAAGCGGCGAAGAAACGAATCGTCCAAGGAGGGCTGTCATGAAGCAAAGAACCGAACTCGCTACCCGCATGACCGAGAAGCTCGATTACGAAGAGATGCTCGGCTGCATGCGCTGCGGTTTTTGCCTGCCGACTTGCCCGACATATATCCGCTCGAAAGACGAGTCGGCCTCCCCGCGCGGCCGCATCGCCATCATGAAAGGTGTCGTCGACGGATTGATTGAACCGGACGAGGGCGTCGAAAAGACGCTCAACGAATGTCTCGGTTGTCTCGCCTGTGAGCCGGCATGCCCGGCCGGGGTACGCTATAGCGTCCTGCTCGAGGACGCACGCGCTGCCATCACCGAACATAAACGTGCGACGGGACAAATGCCGGTCCGCGAGCGGCTCGTCCGGAAAGTCGTCTTTGACGGGCTGTTCTTGAATAAGGCGAAGATGGAGACGGCGACGGGCTTTCTCCGCTTCTATCAACAGTCTGGCGTCCAGACGCTCACTCACAAGCTCCGCATCCTTGATTGGTTCCCGGACCAGCTCCAGAAGATGGAGACGATTTTACCGACGGTCCCGCCGAAGACGGAGCGACGTCGACGTCCGGAGCGAATTCCGGCGACGGGAGCGACAACGGCCCGAGTCGCCTTCTTCAGCGGCTGTTTGATGGACACGATGTTCTATGAGACGAATGCCAACACGATTAAACTGCTCCAAGCGGCGGGCTGCGACATCGTCATCCCGAAAACGCAACAGTGTTGCGGGGCCTTACATGGTCATGCCGGCGAACAGACGGGCGCCGTCACGCTCGCCAAGCAGAATATTGCCGCTTTCGAGGCCGAGGACGTCGACTACATCATCACGAACGCAGGCGGTTGCGGGGCGTTCCTCATCGGTTATGACCATCTGTTGAAGCACGACCCGGAATGGGCCGAACGCGCGGAACGGTTCACGGCCAAGATCAAAGACTTCGCCTCGATTTTGATTGAGGTCGGCTTCCTCGACCGCGTACCGCTCTCCCTACCGGAGCAGCTCATTACGTACCAAGACTCGTGCCACCTCCGCAATGTGCAAAAAGGGGCACTCGCCCCACGGGTGTTGCTTCAGGCAATCGAAGGCGCCGTCTATATCGAACAGAAGCATGCCGACCACTGCTGTGGCTCGGCCGGCGTCTACAATCTATTGCAACCGGTGATTGCGAACGACATCCTCGAGATGAAGATGGGTCACGTGAACGTCACGGCGGCACAAACGATTGTGACATCGAACCCGGGCTGTCACATGCAGATGCAACTCGGCATTCAAGAACATGGGACCGACTCGATGCGTGCCGTCCATCTAGCCGATTTGCTCGTCGAGGCGATGGATCATCATGCGATTTAACAAAAAGAGGCTGGGACATAACTAGCCGGTTTTAAAGCTTTTCAATAAAAAGAGGGGTCCGGTCACCGATTTTCAGTGGCCGGACCCCTTCTTCTTGATTGCCGTCATCATGCGTTACAATATCGGATATATCTGTAACACCCTCGCCTTTAACCACCTACGATTTAATAGACGGTACGTGATCAAAACGAGAATTTACCGTCAATATAGTTAGGCAGCCAAATGTAGCCGAGTCCCTCTGCGAAAACGGTGGAGCGACGTACCAAGCGCGTGGTTTGTCGAGGCATTGCGCCTCCGTGTTGGAGCGGTCAATCCACGGCCGCTCAACTTTTTGAAATTGTTTGCGCAGAAAAATGGATAATTTTGCTGGGAGACGCCTATATGTAATAGCTAGTCAAAATGCCGGCGGGTGCCGGGCTTATTTTTAAATTCATTCGAGACCACATCGCCCTATAAATGATTGTTTCGTCGCCTCATACTGTTCGAGCGACTGCGCGTCTTGGTTATATGTATAGCCCCGAACCGATAGCTCTTGGTCGAGCAATAGCCGAAACAGCTCCGAGACAGCGTTCGAAATCGGGATGGCTTCCTCGACAATCCGTCGATTTTCCTGCTCGATGTCCTGAAACGCGCTATAGCTCCAGACGCTCGTTAAAAACAACGCCATCAAGGAGATGAGTAAGTATCTTTGCAGTAGCGAGAATTTAGTCTTTATCGTGTCTCTTCCCTTATCCCGACGTCGGACCGACTTACGGTCTCTTCTACTATCGGCCGTCTCTTCGATCGTCTCAACTAATTTGAATCGATTGGTGCACATTCCCACAAAAAAAGAGAGGATCACCAGGATCCTCTCATCGGGTTCATGCTTATTTCGTTCCGAACAGACGGTCACCTGCGTCACCGAGTCCTGGTACGATGTAGCCATGGTCGTTCAACTTCTCGTCAAGTGCGGCGAGATAGATTTCGACGTCCGGGTGTTCGGCTTGAACACGTTCCACACCTTCAGGGGCTGCACAGAGGCAAGCGAGCTTAATCGACTTGGCACCGTGCTTTTTAAGCGCGGCAATCGCGTCGGCTGCTGAACCGCCTGTCGCGAGCATCGGGTCGACGACGATGAAGTCACGTTCTGTGACGTCCGTCGGCAACTTGAGATAGTATTCGTGCGGCTCGAGCGTCTCTGGGTCACGGTATAAACCGATGTGACCGACTTTGACGTTCGGCATCATTTTGAGGAAGCCATCCACCATGCCGAGGCCTGCCCGTAAAATTGGGACGATTCCCAATTTCTTGCCGGCAATCATCTTCTGTGTCGATACAGAGACCGGTGTCTCGATTTCCACATCAGTAAGCGGAAGGTCGCGTGTAATTTCATATGCCATGAGTGACGAAACCTCGTCTACGAGTTCACGGAACTGCTTCGTCCCCGTCTCTACTTTACGCATAATCGTCATCTTGTGCTGAATCAATGGGTGGTCATAAACGTGTACTTTGCCCATCATGCTTCACTCCTCTCTCAATCTCTCTTGAGCATTGTACCCTAACTTTTCTGAGAAAGGTAGGGTCAACTTCTGTTTTTTAAGAGGTCAGACGAAACCCGAAGGAACGAAATCAATCCCTCGGGGTTCAGGTGACACATGGTTTAGAATTTGAAGAAATTTAAGAAACCGGCCGTCTTGTGTTTCACTTTTCCGCACATGTTTCCTTTGGCGGCGTGATGGTCGTTAGACGAGCTGTGCTTGCCGGCATGCTTTTTAGCATATTTTTTGGCATGCTTTTTCGCCTTCTTCTTCTCTTTTTTGTCTTTCTTCTCTTGCTTCCAGTCAGCTTTTTCTTTTTGTTTCGACTCGGTCGGTTTGTCCGTCGAGGCATCTGCTTTCGGAGCTGAGACTGGCTTTGTGACAGGCTTTGTCGCCGTTTCTGTTACAGGCTTCGTCGTTGTCGTTGCAGCTGGTTTCGTTGCAGTCGTTGTAGCTGGCTTCGTCGTTGTCGTTTCAGCTGGCTTCGTCGTTGTCGTTTCAGCTGGCTTCGTCGTTGTCGTTTCAGCTGGCTTCGTCGTTGTCGTTTCAGCTGGCTTCGTCGTTGTCGTTTCAGCTGGCTTCGTCGTTGTCGTTTCAGCTGGCTTCGTCGTTGTCGTTTCAGCTGGCTTCGTCGTTGTCGTTTCAGCTGGCTTCGTCGTTGTCGTTTCAGCTGGCTTCGTCGTTGTCGTTTCAGCTGGCTTCGTCGTCGGTGCTACTGCGACCGGTGCCGGCGCCGTATCCTGTGTACGCGTCACGAGACCTGCGTTCCAGTTCACGTAAGCATCCGCTTCGTGGAAATGGATGAACCCAGAATCTTTGGCGAGCTTGTGGCTGTCCGCGCTAAGACGTGTCGAAATCGTGAGCGTCTTGACCGAATGCTTCGCGTCGACTGCTTGTAATTTCTTAATCATGTTTTGTGACCAAGCGTCGCTCTTGATCGTGTCGGCGTTGAAACTCTCCCACATGATGCCGTCAACGTAAGGTGCCGTTGACGTTTCTAACGTGTCGAAGCCCCAGTTTTGAACCATGGCGATATCACCATAGCGCGCCCGAGCTTGTTTCAAGAAGTTGACGAGTCCGTCCCGTTGCTGCTTGAGCACGGTCGGATTGTTCAAATGTTCGTTATCGATATCACCGACCGTATCCATGAACACGCCATCGATGCCTTTGGCGACGACTTGGTTCTGGATTTCCGTGAGGAGCAACCCTTGGAAGTGCGGTGAGGCGATGTTCGTCAAGTACGAATCCCATTCCGAGTAATGGACACGTTGTCCGTTACGCGTAAAGAAGTCACCTGACTGAAGTTTTGACATGAGACCTGTGTTCCATGTCGCGACTTCCATAACGCTAATATATCCGAGTACTTTTGTCCCGCGTGCTTTGATTTGCTCCACTTGCGCTTTCGTGTAATGGAGTGGCTCAATGATGACGAGGTCATAGTTTTGCATATCTTTCAAAATCGCTGCCGTTGGATGACCATAATACACTTGATAGTTCTTCACGCCGTCGAGTGGGTTCATGGTTTGTGCCCCCGTTTTGGACATGTTCAGACTAACAATTAACAACACTACCATTAGAGACATAATTAACTTTTTCAATTTCACTACCTATTCCTCTCCTGATGACTGACAAAACGTGGTGACGGACGATGATGGTTGAATGGAGTTGTGTCTCGTGGCTCCCCCTTTTCTTATATTCAAATGACGAGAAGGTTAGTGCTGTGTGTTTTATGGATGTATCGGATTCGTGTATGTAATGTTGAACCTTCGCAAAAAAAATTATAGGATAGTTTTTCACGAAAACATAGTGTCAATTTGACAACAAAAAACCGCTTCACGACATGAAAGTGTCATGAAACGGGTAAAACGATAAGTTATTCGATTATATGTAAGTATTTAGCGTTGACTCTAATTCGAGACGATCAATCAAATAGACTCGTTCCGTCTCGACGTCCATCAATTGAAGGGTGTCTTGCCCTTCCTCCATCCAGACGTCAAACCGTTGTTCGGTCAACTGCTCATAGAGCGCGAGCGTCCCGCATCGTTCCCCGGTCGGCTGTCCACTACTCGGCTTTACATGGGACAACAATTCAAATAGCTCGCTCGTACTCGGTCCACCAAGATGGGCGATTTTCGTCTCCGTCTCGTATGTCGCCAAACGCATCGCATCTTTTTGCTCCGATTTGATCGTCAATTCACCGGCGCCCGGCCGTTGGACGGCCCCCCATACCTCAATCACGGTATCATAACGAGTCGATAAGACGGCAGAGTCCTGATCCGAGACGTCTTCGATCGGCTCATCTGCGAGCACGATTCGCTTCAAGAGCCGCCGTCCTTCGCCATCTAAATTAAAGACGGCTTCCATCGAGTCGATTTGCACGTACTCACCCGAAAGCGAACTAGGTAACACGGTTCGGTCCCACGCCTGTTCTGTACCCATTTGGAGCGTAATCCGTTGATCGGCCAACTGGGTCAAGAACGCCACGCCTTCATTCTTACCGCTCTCGAAGACGAACAGTCCCGGCTCAATCAACTGTCCCGTCTCGGCACCGTCTTGATAGACGTGATAGGTGACATGAAGCGCGCCTCGGTCCGGTGTGTGATACCGGAAGACCGAACCGGGAACAATGGTCTCATGCGTCTCGTTGACCGCGAAGGCGCGCGCCACGGTCGTGACGTCAGACTCAGGAATGAACGATAGCGTGTTGCCGACATCGACCTCCCTCGGTTCTGACCCCGCTGCGGACTCGAACGCCTCAATGGCATCGGTACGGAAGACGCGCTCATTTTGTTCGTTGCTCTTCAAACAAGAGACGTAACGCTCGTCCCCGCTCCGCCAATATTTGACGGTCTTGCTGCCTAATTCGTCGTAGAAAGGATGACGGAATGTAATGGAGGCCACTTCAGCCCGCCGCATCGGCAACACGTCCGTCGGTTTTTGCTCACAGTAGTTTAATAATCGCGACTTCAGCGCAGACGTCAACGGGATGTCTCGGTTTTGGTGAATCGCATACGTCGACAATGACCGCAAGTTGAGCGCGTTCGTCTCGTTTGCGCCACATCCGCTTAAAAAGATGATGGCACCGATCATCATCCATAAGACGTGTTTCATTCCGCCCCCTCCTTTCACATTTATTTGGGTACTATCACCTAAAATTTTCTTTTTCACTTTATCATACAATAATAATTACTTATATAGTTAGAAGAACAAACAAAAAATGCCACTTGCGTGGCACTTTTTTAGTCGTCATCTCGGTCGTCGTCTTGATTGTCATCATTTTGATCATCTCGATTGTCTTGTTCATCCCGGTCATCCCGGTCATCGTCCCGTTCAATCTCTTTCACCTGTTCTTGGAGGTTCAACTCAAGTTTGACGCGGTCACCGGCTTTTGGCGCCTCGTCGTCAAGCTCGTAGCGGCTCGCGAGTTTGAACGTCTCGGACTTGCCGTCACGCTCGATGGTCACGTCACGGTCCGACAGACTGACAAACGTGCCGTAGATGTCAAAGTCGTCACTCTCGCGGTCAACTTCCTTCACTTCCTCGTTTTGATTGAATTCCAATTTCACGCGATCACCGGCTTTCGGCGTATCATCATCAATCTCATGACGGGCCGCGAGCGGATACGTCGCTTCCTTGCCGCTGAAGCTGATCGTCACGTCACGGTCTGATAGGCTGACGAGGGTACCATACAATTCATAATCATCGTCATCGACCGAACGGACCGGCGTGTCACTCGAGGCTGTTCCTTCTGTCGACGCGGCCGCTTCTTGGTTCGCATCGTCTTGTGCGTCATCTGCGGCATCATCCGTCCCACTGTTCACACTGTCGACCGACCGCGGGACGATGACCGTGTCCGTGTTGTCGTTCGCAACATACAACCCGATTCCTGCGACGGCGAGGACTGCCAAGCCGACGCCTAAAATCCATCCGATTAGTTTCATGATGTTTCCTCCTCGTTTCATGTGGTGAACTTGTTCTACATCTTCATCATAGAACGGTGACCTTAGAGCACCACGAGGATTCCATTAGAAAACGATGAGAATCTGCGAAAGGTTTGTCATTTTGCGACGAAGAAAATACTGCCGTCCGGCGCGTTCGCGTAACTGCCGACCGACCAACCGTTCATGTCGGCCACTTCCTTGGCGATGGCGAGCCCGAGTCCGCTGCCGCTCCGGTCCCGTGCCTCATCGAGTCGATAAAAGCGGTCGAACAAACGCGCCCTGGCGTCATCGCTCAGTGTCGTCCCATGGTCACGCACTTCAATCCGATTCGGTGTCATCGTCACGTGCGTGTCAGTCGCGTACTTCAAGCTGTTGTCGATGAAGATGACGACGAGCCGTTGCAGCGAATCACGGTGTCCGTACCACGTTCCTGTCGCCTCGATTGGAACCCGGACGCCATGCGAACGCTCGAACCGCTCGGTCAATTGGTCGGCGAATTCGGTTAATTCAATCGCTTCGGCCTCGATTTTTTCAAGTGAGGAGAAGCGGCTCAGTTCAAGCATCGGTTCAATCAAGTCTTCGCGCATTTGCCGGGACTCGGTCAAAATGTGATCGATCGCCTCGTCACGGACGGCCGGGTCGCTCTGTCCCCAGCGCCGGAGCAGTTTGGCGTACCCTTCGATGACCGTGAGCGGCGTCTTCAGTTCATGTGAAACATCGGCGACGAAACGCCGTTGTTGCTCCATCGACCCTTCGACCCGGCCAATCATTTGATTGAAGCCAGTCGCAAGTGTCGACACTTCGTCTTGGCTCGTCCCGACATCGATGGTCTCAAGGGTTCCCGATTCCGTGATCCGTTCCATCGTCGTCTCGAGCCGGCGGAGCGGGTCGAGTCCCTGGCGCACGATCCACAGGCTGCCGATGAACGTCATCGCCACGGCGATCAAAAAGATGATGAGAAAAATGGTCGCGAGCGTCCGCAGCGTCTCACTCACCGCCGCGTCTTGAAACGCGTAGCCGAGCCCATTCGACGTCGCGATGACGAACCAGTCGTCGATGAGGGCCGGCTCGCCGAAATTGACGGGAAACCGCAATCCTTCCTCGGCCTCTCCGCCGATGATGCCCCAGTCACCGTTCGCTTGCCGTTCGAGCACGACACTGTCCTCGTGTAACGACAAGACGGCCTGGCGATTCCGCTCGTCCTCCTCGAGCAAGCTGAGTGCCTGGCGCAAGACGTCATAGCGGGCGTCGACGATCTGTTGACGCGAGACGAGCCAGGCGACACCGAACGAGGTGATCAGGAGGAACAACATGAACCCCGCCATCGCCAAAGCGATTTTCGTCCGTAGCTTCATTTTATTCACCACGCTTCAGCATATAGCCGACGCCTCGGACCGTCTGAATCCAAGAGCCCCCGAGTTTCTTGCGGACATAGCGGACGTACACATCGACGACGTTCGTGTCCCCGTAATAGTCAAAGCCCCAGACGTGTTCGACGAGTTGGTCGCGCGTGAGCACGCGTTCCGAATGTTCGAGCAGATAGACGAGCAAATCGAACTCTCTCCGGGTCAGGTCGACTTTTTGCCCCTCGCAGATTACTTCGTGACGATTGACGTCGACGGTCAGCCCTTCATAAGATAAGACCCGTTCACTCGTATCGACTTGGACGTGTTGCCGCATCCGTAAGAACGCCCGGATCCGTGCGAGCAACTCTTCCATCTCGAACGGTTTCGTGATGTAATCATCGGCCCCGAGGTCGAGCCCGCTCACTTTATCGTAACGGTCCCCACGTGCCGTCACCATCAATACCGGGAGAAGCGGCTGCTCTTCTTTGACGCGGCGCACGACTTCGAGACCGCTCATCTGCGGCAGCATGACATCGAGCAACATGAGGTCAATCCCTCCAGTCAGTGCCCGGTCGAGCCCGGCCCGCCCGTCGTGAGCGACCTCGACTTGATAACCGGCATGCATAAGTTCAAGTTCGAGTAATCTGGCAATTTTAGCATCGTCTTCAACGACGAGAATCGTAGGCATTTCATTCATCCTTTCTTAAAAAAAACGCCGAGCAGTCCGCCCGACGCATCATTCTAAGTGTTCCCGGATTCCTCAGTCAAAAAACGGACGAACTGCTTCTGGAATCGCTTGTTCGATGCGCAATTCGAGTGAATCGCCCATCCGGTCAAACGTCGTTTCAATCCCTTCCGCCTGAAACGCCAAATCAGTCCCGACTTGAGCGATTTGGTCGAGCCAAGCGTTACCGGTCAAGGTGAATAATAGGAACCCGGCGACCCCTGCCGTCATGAGTGTCAATGCGAGCGCACCGACGGCCACTCTTCGAATCATTCTTCCAATCTTTCCTCTGCTAGTTGAGCGCATATGTCCCTCTCCCTTGTCTATTTTCTTTCTTTACTTTACGGGAGCGAGCTGAGAAAGAGCGGTGAAACAGATTAGAATTTGATGAGAAAAAGAGGCCACAGCACGCTGCGACCTCATTCTTCCTCGAGCACCGATTTGGCGATCGGCGCCCAATACGTTCCATCCATGGCAGCGACTTCGGCGAGCGTCGTCCGGTACATGTCGTCCCCGGCCTTCTTCTCGGCGATGCCTTTCATCCATAAGACGTCCGCTTTATACCCTGATTCGGGATACGTCTCGACATAGGCGGCATAGTCTTGGATCTCCGCTTCACCGAGCTTGTTGTCGACGAGCAAGCGATAAAATCCGACCGCCTGTTCTTGACCGGCTTTCGCCTTGCCGACGAGGAGCGCATCGGCTTCCTCGTATCGTTTGTCCGAGACGAGTGTCTCGACTTTAGCGAGCGGGATGACGGTCGGTGCCTCAGGCGACTCGGTCGTCTCGTCCTCGGTTTGGAGCGCCTCGTTCGCTTCTTCAAGCCGGGCGACTTCTTTCTCGAGTTCTTCTAACCGTTTCGCGAGTGCCTCCTCTTCCGTCACCGTCACGACCCGCTCGTCGGAAGCGGACGGCGTCACTGGGGGTGGCGCCGGGTCCGGCCAAAAGGCGAGCGCGACCAGCCCGAGTCCGACGACGAGCGGCAGGCCGAGCCATGTCTTGTCCCACTTGAACGCGTTCTTCCAATCCGACAAGTCCGCATGACCGATGACGGCCGGGGAGAACGAACGAAAGCGGCGCTTGGCCGCCTTCTTTCCGTTCGCCTTCACTTCGAGTGCGAGCCCGAGCCGATGAAACGCCGCCGGCACTTTCATCCCGAGAAGCGGTACGATCCGTTCACTTGCCTCGATATAATAGCCATGATCGAGCAGCGTCGTGACGACCTCGAACTCGTTCGCGACGAGGCGAAACGTCGGGTCGTGCTCGCCTTTTCGGACGAGCCATTCGGTCATATCGATGAGCGGTAGTTCCGCGAGTTCCCGATCTGCGAGTGTCCGTACGTCCATTCGTCAGCCTCGTTCAGGATAGAGCGGGAACTTCGCCGTCAACGCGCGCACGGCTTCATGCGCTTCGGTGAGCACCGCCTCATCTTCATGGTTCGTCAAGACGCGTCCAATCAAACGAGCGACTTCACGCATATCGTCTTCTTTCAATCCGCGTGTCGTCATCGCGGCCGTCCCGACTCGAATCCCGCTCGTCACGAACGGTGAGGCCGGATCGAATGGGATCGTGTTCTTGTTGACGGTGATGCCGGCCGCGTCGAGCGCATGCTCGGCCGCTTTCCCGGTGATATCGATGCCACGGAGGTCGACGAGGAGAAGGTGGTTATCCGTGCCGCCCGATACGATACGGAGTCCCTCTTCTTCTAATCCTTGCGCGAGCACTTGTGCGTTCTTGATGACTTGTGCCTGATAATCTTTGAACTCAGGTTGAAGCGCTTCTCCGAACGCCACTGCCTTCGCAGCGATGACGTGCATGAGCGGACCGCCTTGAATCCCTGGGAAGATCGACTTGTCGATCGCCTTGGCGAACTCCTCTTTACAGAGGATCATGCCGCCGCGTGGACCGCGGAGCGTCTTGTGTGTCGTCGTCGTCACGAAGTGCGCGTGCTCGACCGGGTTCGGATGAAGCCCGGCCGCGACGAGACCGGCAATATGCGCCATGTCGACCATGAGGTAAGCATCGACGCTATCGGCGATCTCACGGAACTTGGCGAAGTCGATTGTCCGCGGGTACGCCGAAGCACCAGCGACGATGAGTTTTGGTTTATGTTCTTTCGCGAGGGCTGCGACAACGTCATAATCGATGTGTTCTGTCTCTTTGTCCACACCGTATTCGACGAAATTGTATTGAACGCCTGAGAAGTTGACCGGACTTCCGTGCGTCAAATGGCCACCGTGCGACAAGTTCATGCCGAGCACCGTGTCACCGGCTTCAAGTACTGTAAAGTAAACGGCCATGTTCGCTTGGGCACCCGAATGCGGCTGCACGTTGGCATGTTCTGCACCGAACAGCTCTTTCGCACGGTCGCGGGCCAAGTTCTCGGCTACGTCGACGAACTCACAACCACCGTAGTAGCGACGGCCTGGATAACCTTCCGCGTACTTGTTCGTGAGCACGCCACCTTGCGCTTCCATGACTGCTTCTGAGACAAAATTCTCCGAGGCAATGAGTTCGATGTTCTCGCGTTGGCGACCGAGCTCGTGTTGCATCGCTTCAAACAATTCCGCATCCTGCACTTTCAACTTCGTCGTGTTTACCATGTTGAAACCCCCTCTGAATGTCTAAAAATCAACACCCCCATCGTAACATAAGCTTCTTTTTTTGGGTATCGTCTAATCAGAGGTCAAGTTGGGTATCATAATGAAGAAGACGATCAGAGGAGGATTTGTATGATTGAGACAAAACAGATCACGATTACCCCGTTTGAACGCGAGCGGACGGTTCGGATTTATACACCTGCGGATTACGACACGACGGACAAACGTTATCCTGTGCTCTATATGCATGACGGCCAGAACGTGTTCGCCGACGAGGACGCGAGCTATAAGATGAGTTGGCGCGCCGGCGAGTATGTGGACGCCTCGAAACGCGACTTGATCATCGTCGGCATTGACAGTGCCCCGGGCGAGATGCGACTCGACGAATACGGACCGTGGGAAAACCCATACATCGGTGAGAGCCTGCTCGGTCAAGACGTGACGCTCGGCGGCCAAGGGTCGGCCTACATCGAATATATCGCCCAAGAGTTAAAACCGATGATCGATGCGAACTATCGGACGAATCCGGACGAGACGGCGATGATAGGCAGTTCGATGGGCGGCTTGATCTCGATTTACGCCGCATGTGTCTATCCCGACATCTTCAAACGCGTCGCCTCGCTATCATCGGCGTTCTGGTTCAACCAGACCGAGCTTGAACAGTTAATCGAGTCGAGCGATTTGAGCGGTGTCGAACGTCTATATATGGACGTCGGTCGGAAAGAAGTCGAACAACCGTCAGCGGACGGCCCGACGAACGAGATGTATCTCGAGTCGAGCGAACGCGTCTATGCGCTCCTCCGCGACAAAGTCGACCACATCCGTTTCGAGGTCATCGAGGAAGGCGTGCATAACGAGCTCGCTTGGCGCGAACGGTTCCCGATGGTCATCTCATATTTGTTCAGTGAAGAGTTATAACGCAAAAGAAAGCCGGTCATCGCGACCGGCTTTCTTTTATTTCGCTGGATAGTGGGCCCGGGGGCCGCCAATCAGTTTCGGCCGCGTGATGGCGAACGTGACGTACGCCTCACCGAGCTGCTTCGCCGACAACCGGACCGGGATCGCGACCGGCTTCAAATGCATACCGATCAGCGTCGACCCGATATCGATCCCTGCATCCGCTTGAATCGATTCGACGACGCAAGGCGTATCGAAGCTTTCGTACGCTTTCTCCGCCATCGCCCCGCCCGCTGCGCGCACAGGGACGACCGTCACTTCTGTCAACCCGAACTGTTTCTGCGTCCGTCGTTCGACCGTGAGCGCCCGATTAATATGTTCACAGCCTTGAAAGGCGAGATGGACGCCGGTCTTGTCGCGAAACGTCAGAAACGCTTCGATGAAGTCCGACGCCACATCAATCGAGCCCGCTTTCCCAATCGTCTTACCGACGACCTCGCTCGTCGAACAACCGATGACGAGAATCTTGTCCTCATCTAACGGAAACCGTTCGTGCAACTCCGTCAATAAGTTCAAAAGTTCCGCCTTCATCGCTGTCACTTCGTTTCGTAAGCGCTCATCTTATCGACACGGTTCGAGTGGCGTCCGCCCTCGAAATCTGTATCGAGCCATGTCGCCACTAAATCGAGTGCAAGACCCGGTCCGATGACGCGCTCGCCCATCGTCATGATGTTCGAGTCGTTGTGTTGACGTGTCGCTTTCGCGCTGAACGAGTCATGGACGAGTGCCGCCCGGATGCCTTTCACTTTGTTGGCGGCAATCCCGATGCCGATCCCTGTCCCGCAAATCAAGATGCCACGGTCGAACTCACCAGCCGCGACGGCTTCAGCGACCGGAATCGCCACGTCTGGATAATCGATTGACTCGGCCGAGTGTGTCCCGAAGTCCTTATACTCGTGACCAAGCTCTTCCAATAGTCCGATGATGTCTTTTTTCAAGTTAAATCCGCCATGATCGGCGCCAATTGCGATTTTCATTCGTTCATTCCCCCGTCTTCTTTGGTAGGCGTCTCGGTGGTTTTGTCACCTTTGACCCGTCATTCGTCAATTTTAGCACAAGTCGATTCACGAGTGGTTCGAGTTCGTTTCGGACTTGGCGGTAGACGTTCATCGACCCTCCGAACGGGTCATTGATGTCGCGCTCGAGTCCGGTGACGAACTCGTATAACGTGAACGTGCGGTCGGCCAAATCCGGGTACGTGTCACGAATCTGTTCACGATGCGCCCGTGTCATCGTCAAGATGACGTCCGCCCAACGTCCGAGGACGTCGTCGAATGTCTGGGTCACGTGATCGAGCTCAATTCCTCGTTCACGCAACACTTGGAGTGCATTTTCTGAGGCGTCGAACCCTTGCATCGTCCGCAGCCCGGCCGAACGAATATCGAACTCGTCCCCCGTCACTTTCGAGCGGAGCAGGGCCATCGTCATCGGGCTTCGGCATGTGTTCCCACTACATATGAATAATACGCGTTTCATTGACATCGCGTGATCCTCCTCTATGTCCTTAAGCCTCTTCCTGTGGACGGATGACTTTACCGCCTGCCGCCTTGTAGAGGCGGTTATATACGGCAAGAGCGACTCCCGTCGGTTCAATCCGATTCACGTAAATCTCTTCTACATCCGTCTCATCAAACTTTCGCAACGCCTCATACAAACGCTGGGCCGCTGTCTCCATCGAAATACCGAGGGAGAGAGTGACGTCCGCCGGGGTCGTCGCTTCATCGAATACGAGTGCGCCAACTCGCTTGCCCGTCGCCTGTCGTGTCGTGATGACACGGACGAGGTCATCGCGTCCTCCTTCGACTAAATAAAGAGGGGCGCTCGGGGCGTAATGGGTGTACTTCATTCCTGGTGATCGTGGCGCAGCTGCTTCATCGCTCAAGTTGGCATCGAGAATGACCGGGCCGATGACCGCCTCAATCGCTTCTTTCGTCACGCCGCCCGGACGTAAAATCATCGCCGGCTCCGTCGTGCAGTCGATCACGGTCGATTCGACACCGATGCCTGTCGGTCCCCCATCCATAATACCCGCGATCCGGCCAGTCAAATCATCTGCCACGTGCCGGGCTGACGTCGGTGATGGACGTCCAGAACGGTTCGCGCTCGGTGCCGCCAGTCCAAGACCGGACGTACGAATCAATTCCAGCGCGGCCGGATGATTCGGCATTCTGAGTCCGATCGAATCAAGACCAGCCGTCACGAACGAAGACGCTCGGCCGTTCGACGGTAAGATGATGGTCAAGGCACCAGGCCAAAACGCTTCCATCAAGCGTCTGGCGACCGGCGGGATGGTTTGCGCGAAATGCTCGGCCTGTTCGACCGAGGCCACGTGGACGATGAGCGGGTTGTCCGACGGTCTTCCTTTCGCCTCGAAAATCTTTTTGATGGCGACGTCGTTCGTCGCGTCTCCGGCGAGTCCGTAGACGGTCTCCGTCGGCATGGCGATCACCTCGCCCGCCTGCAAGAGACGTACCCCTTCCTCAACTTCTGTCGGCTTGATCCATTTCGTTTCCATGCGCAATCCCTTCCCTCACGGCGTAGACGATTCGGTCTTTGCCGTTTATATCTTTTAAAATACCCGTTTCTGCTTCAGGATAACGTTCGGACAGGTACGATTTCACAACTTGTCCTTGATTATACCCGATTTCAAATGCAATCAATTGCCAATCGGCACACAAGACGCGCATCGAGTCGGCGATAATCTTCCGATAAAAATCGAGCCCGTCCGCTCCTCCGAACAAGGCGAGGTGCGGCTCATAGCCTGAGACCGTCTCATCGAGCAGTTCGTCCGCCTCGATATAGGGCGGATTCGAGACGAGCACACGAATCGAGTCGTCGGCAATCGGGGCGAGGCAATCACCTTCATGGAAGGACACGTCCGCCCCGAGCGCTGTTGCGTTCCGCTTGGCGACAGCAATCGCTTCCCGGGAAATATCGACCGTCTGGACGCGGACACCGAGTTCGAGACTGAGCGTGACGGCGATTGCCCCGCTGCCGGTCCCGATATCGACGATGTCATCATCGGCCACGTCGGTCACATGCTCAACGACCCATTCGATCAACTCTTCCGTTTCCGGACGCGGAATCAAGACGTCTCGATTGACCTCGAACATCCGCCCGTAAAACGGGGCGTGCCCAATCAAATGCTGGACCGGCTCGCCTGCGAGCAGGCGCTCGAATCCTGTTCGGAATTCAGATTCTTCATCATCTGTCAATTCGTCGGATAAACGGATGAGCAGTCCCGTCCGATCGACGTCAAGGACGTGCATGAGCCACCACTCCGCGGTCGAGGCATCGCGCCCCGCGTCAAGAAGTTCCCGCTCCGCTTGCTTCAATCTCGCGGCGATTCGCATCAATCCACGTCCTCCATGAGACGGGCCTGTTCGTCCATGACGAGGGCGTCGATGATATCCTCGAGTTCACCAGCGAGGACGCGGTCGAGCTTTTGAAGCGTGAGTCCGATGCGGTGATCGGTCACGCGGCTCTGTGGGAAGTTATACGTCCGAATCCGCTCCGAGCGGTCCCCTGTCCCGACTGCAGACTTGCGCTGCGCTGACAGTTCTTCGAGGTGTTCGCTCTGCATCTTGTCATAGAGCCGAGCCCGGAGCACTTTGAGTGCCTTATCTTTATTCTTATGTTGCGACTTCTCATCCTGACATGAGACGACGAGCCCCGAGGGAATGTGCGTCAACCGTACGGCCGATTGGGTCGTGTTGACCGACTGCCCCCCTGGTCCGGACGACGTGAACGTGTCGACACGGACGTCTTTCATATCGATATGCACTTCGACGTCTTCGGCTTCCGGCAATACCGCGACGGTCGCCGTCGATGTATGGATGCGTCCGCCCGACTCGGTCGATGGGACGCGTTGAACCCGATGCGCCCCATTCTCGAACTTCAATTTCGAGTAGGCGCCGGTCCCGTTGATTAGGAACGTCACTTCTTTGAAGCCGCCGAGTTCTGTATAGTTGGCGTCGATCAATTCGGTCTTCCAGTTCTGCCGCTCGGCGAAACGCGTGTACATTTTGTATAGGTCGACTGCGAACAGTGCCGCTTCGTCCCCACCGGCCGCTCCGCGAATCTCGACGATGACGTTCTTGTCGTCGTTCGGGTCTTTCGGCAACAGCAAGACGCGAAGTTTCGCTTCGAGCGCCTTCACTTCCGGCTCGAGGAGCGCCATCTCTTCTTTGGCGAGCTCCCGCATGTCGGCATCGAGTGTGCGGTCTTCAAGCATGAGTTTCGCTTCTTTATACGCCGTGCTCGTTTCTTTATAGTGGCGATATGCCTGTACCGTCTCCTCGAGCTGAGACTGTTCTTTTGAATATTGTCGTAATTTATTCGCATCGCTGAGCACTTCAGGGTCAGCGAGCATCTCATTTAATTGCATATAGCGTTCTTCTAATACGCTCAAACGGTCAAACATGATGATCCGTCCTTTCTCCGTCAAATCGAACTGTCTTCATTATAGCAAAAAACGAACCGCCGAGGGCGGTTCGTGGACGTCAGTCGGCCATTGTATGGCGGACTGGGCGTGGTTTATTCGGGACGTCATGACAATGGCGGCAACGCGGCTCATACGACTCCGAGGCACCGACCAAGATGACCGGATCCTCGAAACGGGCCGGTTCCCCGTCAATCAATCGTTGCGTCCGGGAAGCCGGCGCCCCGCATGACAGACAGATCGCCTGCAGTTTCGTGACGAATTCGGCACGTGACAACAGTTCCGGCATCATCGTGAACGGCTCGCCTCGGAAGTCCATGTCGAGTCCAGCGCAGATGACACGTTTGTCTTCTGACGCCAATTGTTCAATCACATCGACGATCCCTTCGTCGAAGAACTGAACCTCATCGATGGCGATGACTTGTGTCTCTTCGCGCACCGCATCGTACAAATCTTGACTCGATTGAATCGGTACGGCCACGACCGAATTGCCGCTGTGGGAAACGACGTTTTCCTCATGGTAACGGTCGTCAATCGCCGGTTTGAACACTTGGACAGGGATTTTCCCGTAATGCGCCCGACGGACACGGCGGATCAGTTCCTCCGATTTCCCAGAAAACATACTCCCACAAATCACTTCTATCCAACCGTAACGGTTCGTCACATGCATCATTCTACTTCGCCCTCTCCTTCGTTAATCGCTTTCCGATTATAACCATCTTTCGGTCACAGGAAAAGGGTTGACTTCTGACAAAAATCGGAACGGCATGCTCCCGTCCCGATTTCGCTTCATTCGTCTGCCGCTTCTTCTTTTTTATTATCGATCAAATGCAATTTTCGAGCGAGCGGTCGAATCGTCAGCCCGTGTAGTGTCACAGAAATAAAGACCAGTCCGATCGTGAGCGGTAGCATTTGCGACGCGTCGTCAATCCCGAGATGCGCCACTTCTTCTGCGAAGAAACCGGCGACTGTCATGGCGACGATGCCACGCGGGGCAATCCATCCGATGAAACCACGTTCGCTGAGCGGAAGACCGACGCCGATCGTCGATCCATAAATCGCGAGCGGACGAACGAGAAACAAAATGCCGGCAATCGTCAAAAGAAGCGGCCATTGGAAGATGTTGAGCAGTTCATCGCGTGATAGCGACGCCGTCAACAGGATGAACACCGACGAGATGAGCAAGATCGAGATATCCTCTTTAAATGATTGCAACTCCTCGATAATTTCCTCATCCCGATGTTTCGTGTTCGCCATCGTCATCCCCATCGCCGTCACGGCGAGCAGACCGACTTCGTGCATCATGAATTCACTCAATGAGAACAAGATCAAGACGGCCGTCAACGTGACCGAGGCCCGGAGATAGCGAGGGATTTTCTCACCGACAAACCAGCCCATCAACACGTGCCCGAACAAATAACCGAGACCGATGCCGACGAGACAAGCGCCCGCGAACAATAGTTGCATCCACAAGTCCATTCCTTCATAGACGATATAACCGATGCGGATGACGAACAAACCGAGGAGGGCGCCGACCGGGTCAACGATGATCCCTTCCCATTTCAAAATGGCACCGACCCGATCCTTTAAATGTGCTTGGCGCAATAACGGGATGACGACCGTTGGACCGGTGACGACGAAAAGTGCGCCCATCGTCCAAGCGACGACCCAATGGAGACCTCCGACGTATTGAATCAACAGTGAGGCCCCGACGAACGACAGCGTCACTCCGATCGTCACGATGCGGACGATGGAACGGCGAAATTGATTGATTTCACTGAAATGGAGGCCGAGGCTCCCTTCAAACAAGATGATAGCGACGGCAAAAGAAATGATCGGGCTATACAGTTCACCGAGCAGTTCTCGCGGGTCGAACAATCCGAGCATCGGCCCGGCCAGTACACCGGCGACCGTCATGACGATGATGGCCGGGATTTGATAGCGCCAGGCCAACCATTGTGACAGAATACCGACGCCAATCAATAAACTGATACTAATCAGTATGAATTCCATAAAAGCCCCCTCACGTCAGTCTTTCGTCTCTTTACCCATCAGAAGACAACAAAAAACCGCCAAGGGCAATCCCTAGGCGGTGTGCATACAAGTTGACGATTAACGTTGGTACTTCTTGTTGAAGCGCTCGATACGACCGTCTGCAGATGCGAATTTCTGGCGACCTGTGTAGAACGGGTGCGAATCAGAAGATACATCGACACGGATGAGTGGGTATTCGTTACCATCTTCCATCGTGATTGTCTCGTTAGAGTAACGAGTCGAACCAGAGATGAATTTGAACTCAGTCGTCGAGTCCATGAATACGACTTTACGGTATTCTGGGTGGATTCCTTGTTTCATTGCTTTTCAACTCCTTCGGCCCTAAGTATTCTTTCAACCTAGAGAAAGTTCACTAGAATATAATAGCACCCGGCTCACGGATTTACAAGTCTGTTTTCGTTTTTTTCACCGGGCGTCGACTCTTTTTCTTATCGGCCTCAAGCGCCGCAAAAAAGTCGAGGTTCGTTTTCGTTTCGCGGACCCGCCGCAAGAACTGATCGACGAAATCTGGCGACTCGTTCATCGTCCGTCGAATCGTCCAAAGCGAGTCGAGCTCGCCTTTGCCGAGCAGCAATTCTTCCTTGCGCGTTCCCGAACGACGGATGTCGATGGCCGGGAAGATTCGGCGTTCCGCGAGCTTCCGGTCGAGATGGAGCTCCATGTTGCCCGTCCCTTTGAACTCTTCATAGATGACGTCGTCCATGCGTGACCCTGTGTCAACGAGCGCCGTACCGAGGATCGTCAAACTGCCGCCGTCCTCGATGTTACGGGCCGCCCCGAAGAACTTCTTCGGTTTATGGAACGCGGCCGGGTCGATTCCGCCGGAGAGCGTCCGCCCGCTCGGTGGGACAGACAAGTTATACGCTCGTGTCAGACGCGTGATCGAGTCGAGCAGAATGACGACATCCTTCTTGTGTTCCACGAGACGCATCGCCCGTTCTAAGACGAGCTCTGAAATCCGGGCGTGGTTCTCCGGTGTCTCATCAAACGTCGAGTAGGCGACGTCTGCGCCCGGCACCGAGCGCTGGATGTCCGTCACTTCTTCTGGCCGCTCGTCAATCAAGAGAATGATCAACTCGACGTTCGGATGGTTCGTCGTGATCGAGTTGGCGATCTCTTTTAAAAGCGATGTCTTCCCGGCTTTCGGCGGGGCGACAATCAACCCACGCTGTCCAAATCCGACAGGCGCGATCATGTCCATGACGCGGACCGACAAGTGATTCGGCTCTGTCTCGAGCACCATCTGCTGTTCCGGGTAAATCGGCGTGAGCGCCGGGAAGTAATCCCGATTCCGAGTCGAGTCGGTCGTCTCACCGTTGACCGCTTCGACACTGAGCAGCCCTTGGAACCGTTCATTCTCTTTCGGTTTCCGGACTTTCCCCGTCACGAGGTCCCCGTTGCGAAGATTAAAGCGCCGGATTTGCGAGGCGGCGATGTAGATGTCTTCAGACGATTGAGAGTAGTTGATCGGTCGGAGGAAACCGAAGCCTCCATCATTTTGGGACTGCGGGTTTGGCGGGATGATCTCAAGGATGCCTTCGAGGAAATAAAGATCTTTCGATTCAGCCTGTGATTTTAAAATCCGAAACATGAGCTCGCGCTTGCGTGCCTCTCGATATTGGGGCACGTTCACTTCTTTCGCGATTTCATATAATTCTTTCAACGTCTTCGTCTCGAGTTCCCGAAGCGTGTAATTTTTAGCCGGTTCTGTCGTTTGACTCATTCAAGTCACCTGTCTTTCATGATTCTATATTTCAAAAATAAACGTTCAATCCTCATTCATCTAATCACAATTCTGTCGAGCCGTCACTGTTTGAAAAACGGCTTCATGACAGTCTATTCCCCTATTGTTGAAAACATAACAGTCTTTTCCCTTTCTATGTAACAAACAAGTCTCTATTCTCGCATATTGTTTCAAATATGTTACAAGAAAACCGTTTTTGTCTCGCGATTGAAAAATGCCATCGATCTTGCGCATGATATAGTTTATTTGCACAGGAAACCGGGTAATATCCGCAACTTGTGCTCGACTATTGTTTACACACATCGATCATATACAGCCACTTAGGGTTTTATTTTAAAAAACGGAGGGAAATATATTATGTTAAAGCGTTTCGCATCTATCATTGTCGCTGCCACTCTCGCTTTCTCGGGTCTTGCTTTCACAACAGGTGAACAAGCAGAAGCCGCTACTGGAACATTCGCTTACTCGAAAGTTAACGGCTTGAACATCCGCACAGCACCGTCGCTCAAATCGAAAGTCACGACAACGATGAACAAAGGCCAACGCTATACATACCTCGGTAAAGTTGGTTCGTTCTACAAAATCAACTACAAAGGGTCTCACCGTTATATCTCAGCTTCATCGACATATACGTACTTGAAGCCAAACACGAAAACAGCGACTGCGAAGAAAGTAACAACGTCTTCTACATCAAGCGCTCGTACGAAACTCGTAGCCGAGTCGAAGAAGTACCTTGGTACACCTTACCGTTACGGCGGAACGACAACTTCAGGATTTGACTGCTCAGGCTACACAGGTCATGTCTACAAAAAAGCCATCAACAAATCGATTCCACGTGATTCACGTTCGCAATACGCAAAATCGAAAAAAGTTTCGAAGTCAGCGATTCAAGCCGGCGACCTCGTGTTCTTCTCACACAACGGCCGCACGATCCAACACGTTGGAATGGCACTCAGCAAAACACAAATGATCAACTCTGAAACAGGCGGCGTTAAATACGCGAGCTTCACATCAGGTTACTGGGCACCACGTTATGTCGGTGCAGGCACGTACCTTTAATTTAAACGATCAAACGACTCGGTTCATCGGAACCGAGTCGTTTTTTTCGTCTGGACGTTTCGTAACACCGTATCCGTGCTCGTCAACACCGAGAACGTCCCATCCGTCTCCAAGACGACAGCCTCGACTTGATCGAAATCCGTCCCGCTCGATCGAATCGCCTGCAACACTTCAATCTCGAGCACCCGTTCCCGGCGCATCGTTTCCTCTAAATATGTCCCGTCATAGTAAAGCAGTGCCGGCGTCGACTTGATCAGTTGATTCACACGTTTCGAGCGGGTCGCCAATTTGGCCATGACGTATTGCATGAACACGAGCGTCGCAAACGCGGTCAGTCCGTTCAGCAGCGGCGTCTGGCGACTCGTGAGTGTCGTCGCCAAAATTGATCCGAGCGCCACGGTGACGATAAAATCGAAGGCGTTCATTTTGGCGAGTGTCCGCTTTCCGGAGACTCGCAAGATGAGGATGATCGCCAAATAGGCCCCCACCCCGGTCAGTATGATTTGTAGCATCGTTCGCAGTTGGTCCATCGTCTCCCTCCTTCTCTACTGCTGTTCCACGAAGCGCATCGATTCAATCCCTGTTCATCTTCCGTTCATCTTGATTCGCTACGATGGAGCCATCACCTTGAAGGAGTTGTTCTACGCCATGGAAAAGATTTGGAGTCTTCGTTTGATTCGCCTCGCCGCTCTGTTCGGCGTCATCGGGACGGCGCTCGGTTCGCATATGTCGGGGGCCGGCAGTTACGCCTTCCGCCCGATTCACGCCCATATCTTGCTCGCCGGTTGGTTATCGGCCTTCGCTTGGGGCGTGTTCTATCGTGTCTATTCGGTCCGAAACCAACTGCTCGTGACGATTCACGGATGGACGGCCGTGCTCGGATCGATTGGATTGACGAGCGGGATGTGGCTCTATACGATGAACCCGTTCCAATGGAATGAGACCGTCACCCTTGTCTACTTCATCGTCGGGGGCACAGTCTCATTGATCAGTTTCATTCTCTTTTTGATTGTCACGTTTATGATCGACCAGGACGAGCGGGGTTAAATCCTGCTCGTCATTTTTGTTTTAAGGCGCCGCGCGCGTTCGTCGCCGCGAACACGACCATGATGACGCTCATCGCTCCGGCGACGGCGAGTCCAGCCGATAACGCGCTCCAATCGATTGTCGGTTGCGTCAAGACGGCGCGCATCCCTTCAAAGATGTACGTCGTCGGATTGAACGTCGCCGCTACTTTCAGCCACTCGGCCTCAATCAACTCTTTCGGGACGAACGTCGTCGATAAGAAGATGAGCGGGAAGAATAAGAGCGTACCGGCCTGTGCGGCCTGAGCGTTCCGTGTTTTCAGCGCGACACCGACCGAATACCCGGCAAAGCCAAGACCGAACCCGATGGCGAGCAACACCGTGAACAAAAAGCCAGGCAGACCGACCGGAATCGACAAGCCGAGCAAGAACGCGACGCCGAAAATGAGGAGTGTCTGAACGAGCAGTTGCAACATGCCGGCAATCATCGGTCCGAGCACAATCGCCGTCCGCGTCGCTGGCGTGAGGAGCAACCGGGCGAAGTACCCGCTCTCGATATCACGGACGAGCGCTTGTCCCGTCCCACCGGCCCCACCGACCGCCCCTGAGACGATGGAGACGGGCAAGATGAAGTTCAAATAGGCGCTCCCATCAAACTGAGGAAGCGACGCGACACTCGACAGTCCGCTCGTGTAAACCAGTAAGAAGAAGACAGAGATGATCAAGTTCGGGATGAACGAGAACGGATTTCGAATCGTCGTGACGAGACTCCGTTTCGTGAAGAGCCATGTCTCAGTCCACATCGGGCACACCTCCTTCGTATGATTCCCCGGTCACTTTCAAAAAGACGTCGTCGAGTGACGGCTGTTTCACGGTCAGACGTTCCGGTTGAAGCGAACGCTCATCGAGTTGGCGCACGACTTCCATCAACGTATGGTCGATGAGCTCGAACGCTACGTGTTGCCCGGTCGCCGCATGACCGAACAGCGCAGCGGCTGCGGCCGCCTCTTGATCGCTGTGAAACGTCATCGCAATCGTCTCGCCGCCGACGAGTCGTTTCAACGCTTCAGCCGTCCCTTCATTGACGATTTTTCCATGATGAATGATGGCAATCCGGTCGGCCAGTTCATCCGCTTCTTCTAAGTACTGGGTCGTCAAAAAAATCGTCGTGCCGAACTCCTCGTTGAGCCGTCGAACCTCGTTCCAAATCTCGATACGGCTCGCGGGATCGAGCCCGGTCGTCGGTTCATCTAAAAACAAGACGGTCGGGCGATGGACGAGCGTGAGCGCCAAATCGAGACGGCGCCGCATCCCGCCCGAATACGTGCCGCTTCTCCGGTCGGCCGCCTCGGTGAGCGAGACGACACGGAGCAGTTCCTCGGCGCGCGTCTCCGCCTCTTGTTTGGTCATCTTGAACAACCGGCCTTGCAGGACAAGCAGTTCCCGCCCGGTCAATACTTTGTCGATCCCGGTCTCTTGCAGGGCGACACCGATGGACAACCGGACGTCTTTCTCTTGTTTGACGACATCGAATCCGTTCACCCGCGCCTTCCCTTCGGTCGGCCGGACGAGCGTCGTGAACATTTGCACGGTCGTCGACTTCCCGGCCCCGTTCGGCCCTAAAATGCGAAGATTTCCCCTTCCTGAACCGAGAACGAGATGCCATCGACGGCAGGGACATCTCCGTACGTCTTGACGAGTGACTCCACTTCAATCATCCTCACACACCTCCTGCCCTTCCTTTCCCGTTCTGCGTGCATTATAAATATGTAGGAACACATCAAAAAAGCCGCGGACATCACGTCCGCGACTCGAGAGAATTAAGGTTTCATGACCATTTTCGGTTTTTTCTTCAAGGAGTGGATGCCTTCGACGAAGCGGACCGTCCCCGACTTGGCACGCATGACGACCGAATGTGTCTGACCGCCCTGTCCGGTGAACTGAACGCCGCGGAGAAGCTCCCCGTCTGTCACGCCCGTCGCCGCGAAGATGCAGTCTTCGCCTTTGACGAGGTCGTCTAGAAGCAAAATCCGGCCCGTGTCGGCGATGCCCATGTCTTGGCAACGCTTCTCTTGGGCTTCGTCTTCAGGAAGCAGACGGCCTTGGAAATCACCGCCGAGGCACTTCATCGCGACGGCCGCGATGACACCTTCCGGCGCTCCGCCCGAACCGAGCAACAAATCGACCCCCGTTTTCGGGAACGCCGTGTTGATGGCCGCGGCCACGTCACCGTCTGGAATCAACTTGATGCGAGCACCCGTCGCCCGAACGCGTTGAATCATCTCTTCGT
The DNA here is from genome assembly GCF_005960665.1 of Exiguobacterium mexicanum. Taxonomy (GTDB): domain Bacteria; phylum Bacillota; class Bacilli; order Exiguobacteriales; family Exiguobacteriaceae; genus Exiguobacterium; species Exiguobacterium mexicanum_A. Next base: position 317,620 of record NZ_CP040676.1, on the reverse strand, counting down.
GACGGTCACGATGTAAAATCGTCACGACGACGTCTTCGACGTTCTTGTTCTTCGCCTTGGCGACGATGGCGATATTTTCTTCAATCGAATTATCGAGACTAATCAATCCGGCCGCTTCCGGACCTACAGCAATCTTGTCCATATACATGTCCGGCGCGTGCAGCAAATCACCGGCATCGGCGACAGCGAGGACGGCGAGCGCTCCCCACGTCCCCGTCGCGACGATGCTCGTCCCTTCGAGCGGGTCGACGGCGACGTCGAGGCGTGAGCCGTAGCCGTTCCCGACTTTTTCACCGATATAGAGCATCGGCGCCTCATCCATCTCACCTTCACCGATGACGACGACCCCTTTCATCGGGATCGTATCGAACACTTCACGCATCGCGGTCGTCGCCGCGTCGTCCGCTTCTTCTTTCAAGCCTTTACCCATCCAGCGAGCCGAAGATAGCGCTGCCGCTTCTGTGACTCGGACCAATTCCATTGATAAACTACGTTCCACCCGAATTCTCCCCTTTGTTACTCGGACACCTCATCGACCCAGGCGAGGGCGCCGAGTTGTTTTAGTTTGCCGACGAAATCGACATAAGAATCGTTCAATTTTTCCGCATGGATCACCGTGGATTCGCCACTCGCCTGAAGTCCTGCCAAGACGAGTGCCGCCCCGCTCCTCGCGTCCGCACATTCCATCTCCGCATTGGCGAGCGTCGACCCACCACGGATGACGGCCGAAGCGTCCTCGAGCGTGATCTGTGCGTTCATCCGTCGCATTTCCGCGATATGGCGGAAGCGTTGGGCGTACAGTTTATCCGTGACGACACTCGTTCCGTTCGCCTTTAGGAGCGCGGCCGACATGATCGGTTGCAGGTCGGTCGGATATCCCGAATAGTGGAAGACGCGAATATCGATCGGACGGAAGGCGTTCGCCCGCACCGTGATCGATTCTTCGTCCACTTCGACTTCAGCCCCGTAATCCATCAACTTTTGGATGACGCCTTCTAAGTGGGTCGGGATGACGTTTCGTACCGTCACTTCCCCTGCCACAGCACCAAAAATCATAAATGTCCCGGCCTCTAAGCGGTCAGGAATGAGCGTATGCGTACAGCCGTGTAATTTGTCGACCCCTTTAATGCGAATCTCATCGGTCCCTGCCCCGATGACATGTGCCCCCATCGAAGTGAGCATCGTCGCGACGTCGACAATTTCCGGGTCGATGGCCGCGTTCTCGATGACGGTCGTCCCCTCAGCGAGCACGGCAGCGAGCATGGCGCTCACCGTCGCCCCGAACGAGCGAAGGTCGAGATAAATCCGATTCCCTTCCAACTTTTCGGCGTTCACATGATAGAGTCCCGATTCGTTCTCGACTTTAATCCCGAGACGTTCGAGTGCTTTCAAATGTAAATCGATCGGTCGTGGACCAATCGCATATCCACCGGGAAGCCCGACGGCCCCTTTCCCAAAACGAGCCGCAAACACCCCGAGCAAATAGACAGCGGCTCGGACTTTACGCGTTTCTGAGCCGAGTAGCGGCATGGCGACAGCGTCTTTCGCATGAAGCGTCATCCGCTCCCCGTCCCGTTCAATCGCGACCCCGAGTTCTTGTAATAGACTGAGCATCACTTCGACGTCCTCGATCACGGGGACGTTTTCAATCGTCACCGGTTCTTCCGTCAACAGTGCTGCGACGAGACAAGGCAAAGCGCTCTGTTTGGCACCGCTAATGTCAACTGTTCCTTCAAGCTTTTGCTGTCCTACGATATGGAGAATTTCCACGATGATCAAACCTTTCTGCGACAAACTTATTTGGATTGAGCGTTGTTCCAATCCGCTAAGAATTGCTCGATCCCTTTGTCAGTGAGCGGATGTTTCATCATCTGTTCGATGACTTTATATGGTACCGTGGCGATGTCGGCTCCAAGGAGGGCCGCCTTCGTCACGTGAACCGGATGGCGAACGGAAGCCGCGATGATTTCCGTCTCGATCCCATGAATGGCAAAGATATTGGCAATCGTCTCGACAAGGTCGAGGCCATCTTGACCGATATCGTCGAGGCGACCGATGAATGGCGAGACGTATGACGCGCCGGCCCGAGCCGCGAGTAACGCTTGGTTGGCGTTAAAGATGAGCGTCACGTTCGTCTTGATGCCGAGCTGTGAAAACGTATTGACCGCTTCCATCCCTGCTGGCGTCATCGGTACCTTGACAGTAATATTCGGCGCGATGGCCGCAAGTTCCTTTCCTTCTTCCACCATACCCGCTGCGTCGAGCGCAATAACTTCCGCGCTGACTGAGAGATCCCCGACGATCTCACAGATTTCGCGTAGCCGTGTATGGAAATCGACGCCTTCTTTGGCGACGAGCGATGGATTCGTCGTCACGCCCCCGATGACGCCCATCTGATGAGCTTTCTTGATGTCTTCCACGTTTGCCGTGTCAATGAAAAAACGCATGTACAATTCCTCCTCGAATGGTGTTGTGATCGCTTACACTTCTTATTATGAGGAAATTGTCATGGAATTGCTACACCCTTTACGTGAAGGCGGCAATAGCGAGCATCGATCCGATGAGTAAACCAACGCCAACAAGCGTCCCCACTGCCGTCCATCGTTTCACGTTTTTTTGTTTTGTCTCATACGCTTGATACGGCCCTTTCTTCAAGCGCTCCGATCCATGCGTCTCGACCCAAAGTCCGACCGCGGTCTCTTCGTCGGTCACGAGGTTGCCTGTATACGTGAACGGGATGATTTCTTCGGGTCGACGGAGCATGTCGAACCGCTCCCGCCGTGTCGCGATGTTCGCCCCGATCCAGTAGAGCCGTTTCGGTGTATAGAAAACTGGCACGCTATCTCCGATAAAATACTGAATCCACTGTTCGAACGCGTCGAGATCGCGTTGGTCGAACAAGATTTCCATTGAATCCTCCTCGGTCATGATGGCGAGCATCGGGCACAACTCGATCGTCCGTCGTCTATAGGGATGCGGCATGGCCGCTTCTGTCTTTCGGACGATGGCCGGGAAGAAGACGACTTGCTTGATCGCATCGAGCGGGAACGATTGCTCGACTGACTCACCTGGCTCGTGCCGATACGTCGTCCCCTCAATATGTGTCGCGGTCACTTCATAGTGCGATTGGTGCCGCTCTTTCCAGAACAGCTGGCGAAACAGTTGCAAGAACCGATACACACCGTAACCGCCGAGTGCAGTGAGTGACAACAGCGGAATCAACCACGGTTTCGGATTCATGAGGATGAGAATGACCGGAAGCGCGGCAAAGGCCAACGTCATACCAATTATAATGATGGGACCGACGATATAAAAAATGCGCCAAAATGATTCTGTCGAACGTTCTTGATACTTCATGCAAACTCCCCCTTTTCATCTATATACGGTACCCTACCGCTTATGTTTCAATAAAAAAAGCCGGTTCTCACAGGGAGAACCGACTGATGTGACAGGATTATGCTTGGTTGCTTGAACCGAACTCACGCATTTTGCCAGTAACGACGTTGTAGATCGCTTCGACACCAGGGCCGATGACTTTACGTGGGTCATACACTTTCGAGTCCGTGTTGAGCTTCTCACGTACGGCACGAGTCCATTCTTGTTGGCACTCTGTGTTAACGTTGATTTTGCTGTGACCGAGCTCGATTGCTTTTTTGATTTGGTGCTCAGGAATACCTGAACCGCCGTGAAGAACGAGTGGAGTTTTAGTCGCTTCTGCGATTTCTTCCATCTCTTTGAAGCCGAGTTTTGGCTCGCCTTGGTATTCTCCGTGTACAGAACCGAGTGCTGCCGCAAGAGCGTCAACTTTCGCTTCTTTAACGACACGTACACACTCGTCGAGATCAGCGTATTGTACGCCGCCGACAACGCCGTCTTCTTCGCCGCCGACTGTGCCGACTTCCGCTTCAACTGAAGCGCCTTTAGCGTGTGCATATTCAACGACTTGTTTCGTCATTTCGATGTTCTCATCAATCGGGTGGTGTGAACCGTCGATCATAACAGACGTGAAACCAGCGTCGATCGCTGCTTTACACTTGTCGAAAGATGAACCGTGGTCGAGGTGGATTGCAACTGGAACAGTGATGTTGTAGTCGTGCATGAGACCTTCAGTCATTTTAACAACTGTTGTGAAGCCACCCATGTACTTCGCTGCACCTTCTGATACACCGAGGATAACTGGTGATTTCTCGTCTTCCGCAGCGCGAAGAATCGCTTGCGTCCACTCGAGGTTGTTGATGTTGAATTGGCCGACTGCATACTTGCCTTCGAATGCTTTGTTAAGCATTTCTGTCATTGATACTAATGGCATAATGACATCCTCCTGTCTGTTCGCTATTGTGCACTATGGGAAAAGTGCTCCCGTGCAATTCGTTCCCATTATAACACACGTCGAAACGTGTGCCTATGCTATTCGAGCATAGAAATGGCTCTGCGCAAGCGTTTACATATGTCATCTTCGTGACGAATCACTAGATTTTTAGGACTTCTTTCACTTTTTCACTCATGCCATAAATATCGAACGGCTTTTCAAATTGCGCGGTGATGCCCAGGCGTTGCACTTCTTCGAGTGTCGATTTCTCGCCGAACGCGGTCATAATCATGACCGGGGTATCAATGTCTCGTTGACGCATGTTTCGGAGCACCTCATGGCCGAACATGCGCGGCATGTTCATATCGAGCAATACTAAATCATATCCGTTCTGTTCAAGCTTTTCCCAAGCGCTCAGTCCGTCATTCGCCGTGTCGACCTCAATGCCGAGGTTTTGGAACACCTGCGCCAACATCAACCGAATCCCGTCTTGGTCGTCTGCGATCAACATCCGTGACATCCATCTACCTTCTCTCCATATTTTGCAATACTCTAACCATACCAAATCCAATTTCATTTGGCGACGCGACTATTTTGAAATCAAGGCAACGGTATCGCTACCGGTTCATCGGTCTGTTCGTCCTTCAGCTGGGCCGGCACTTTCGACTCGGCTACCGGTTCGTACGCGGTCACCCGTCCCTCATCTTTGACATATACTTTCAAAAAATCACCTTCAGCCAAGCGCGTCGGGTCCTGGAACGTAATCGGGCGTTTCTTTCCATCTTCGTCATAGCCGATCATCTCATACGTGTATGTCGTTCCTCGGTCAATCACTTCCGCACTCGGTACTTTCGCGTAGTAGACGTCGGCGAACAGCCGGTCTGTATCGATAAACCGCCATCCGAGAATCAAGACGAAAACGACACCACCGATTGCAAATACTCGTTTCATCGTAACTCTCCCGCCTTTCCCATTTCCATCTTTTTCAATACCATTGTCTACCTATTTCTAAACACCCGGTACGTTGATATACTGAACACATGACTCGAATAGGAGCGAACTTATGAAACAATATTTGATGTATGTGGTATTCGTCGTGGGGATTGGAAGCATGGTCGCACTTGTGGTGAACGTCTTCGGGGAAGACCAAGAAGAGACACCGCTCGCCGCGGCCATCGAGACCGATCTCGAGGAATTGCCGGAGACGTTCGCCGTCTTGTCCGAGACGTTCGATGAACCTATCGCAGACGGTGACATCGCCCGCATCAAAAAGCTGGCTTCTAACCCGGACCTCGACGAAGCGGCCGTGCACGCGCTCGGCACAATCGATGTGATCTTCGAAGGACGACCGACCACGCTGACACTCGAAACAGAAGTGTACCGTGAGGACGGTACGTATCTTTATCTCTATTTGTTCGGTGAACCAGACGTCGTCAAGGCGCTCGACGAACGCATCATGGCGTATTATGAAGAACTGGGCATATGAAAAGGAACCTCGCCGCGGCGAGGTTCCTTTTGGTTCATTTCATTATTCAACCGTCACGGGGACAACGGCGAGGTCAATCTCTTTCTCGACTTCGGCCCGCTCTTCAGCGAGACGAGCATCCGACCATTTGAAGACGTCAGCCATGCAACGGAGCACGCCATCTTTATGGTCGCGGACGAAATCGATGTCGAAGAACATCGCCCCGGTCCGGCGGACGAGGAAGTCGATGGCCCGAACGACCGACTCTTCTTCGATGCCGTACATGAGTTGTGCATAGACGTACTCTGGAAGGTCGTACGCGTTCGAGTCCATCCGCTCGATGACACGATCGATGTTCGATCCGTATAGACGAACGAGCTGCTCGGCTTTGACGTCATCGAGACCAAGGTTTTTCAGTTCAGCCTTCTTCTTCGTCAAGAAGTCATCGAACCCTTTCGAGCCACCGACATGGCCGCCCGACATCGGCATATGCTTCGTACGCGAGGCGAGGAAGACGATACCTTCTTCTTGTTTGAGCAGTTTCGCCACTAAATCGACGACTGTCTCTGACATCTTGCGGTAACCCGTCAACTTCCCGCCGGCAATCGTAATCAAACCGCTCTCTGACTGCCAGACCTCATCTTTACGTGAAATCTCAGACGGGTCTTTGCCTTCTTCATAGATGAGCGGACGAATCCCGGCCCAGCTCGACTCGACGTCGTCTGCCGTCACATTGACATCTGGGAACATATAGTGAATCGCCTCTAAAATATAGTCGCGATCCTCGGTCGTCATACGTGGGTGAGCCTTATCCTTATCGAAGAACGTGTCCGTCGTCCCGACGTACGCCTTGCCGTCACGTGGAATCGCGAATACCATCCGTCCGTCCGGTGTATCGAAGTAAATCGCTTGCTTGAGCGGGAATTTCGATTGGTCGATGACGAGGTGAATCCCTTTCGTCAAGCGGAGCATCTTCCCTTTGTTCGAGCCGTCCTGCTCGCGGAGCACGTCGACCCAAGGTCCGGTCGCATTGATGACTTTCTTCGCATAGACCTCATACGTCTTGCCGTCGATTTGGTCCTCGACGTGCACGCCGACGACTTTGCCTTGCTCATAGATGAGACCGGTCACTTTCGAGTAGTTCATTAAGAGGGCACCGTGATTGGCCGCCTCTTTCGCAACTTCAATCGTCATCCGAGCGTCATCCGTCCGATATTCGACGTAATATCCGCCACCGACAAGACCGTCTTTTTTTACGAGTGGTGCTTTTTGAATGACTTCATCCGGTTTCAACATCACGCGGCGCTCTGCGCGTTTGACGCCGGCCAAGAAGTCGTACACCATCAAGCCGACCGCGGTCGAAAGTGGTCCGAACGTGCCGCCCTTATGCATCGGCAACAGCATGCGCTCCGGTGTCGTGACGTGTGGCCCGTTCTCATAGACGATTGCCCGCTCTTTACCGACTTCGGCGACGAGTGCGACTTCGAACTGTTTCAAATAACGTAAACCTCCGTGGACGAGTTTCGTCGAGCGGCTCGACGTTCCGGCCGCGAAGTCTTGCATCTCGAGTACGGCCGTCTTCATCCCACGGGATGCGGCATCGAGCGCAATCCCGGCACCAGTGATGCCTCCGCCGACGACGAGAATATCATGGCGTTCCCCCGTCAATTGTTCGTATCGTTTGGCACGTTCTTTCGCTGAGAAATTTCTAATTTCCATCTTGTCCCCTCCTATAATGAATCCGGTCAGATGTATATGAAAAGAGACCACAACAAAACAAGGCTTCGCCCCCCATGTCGTGGTCTCTCTATAGTCTCCAACCGATTATCAACTTTTCTCCTGTATTATACCCTATTCTCACGTCTTCAACCATCGACCCGCTCACCAAGTGTGCAACGTGCTCCTCAGAAAGCGTCCTGCTCGCAATTTCGAAAAGAGACGACTAGACTTCAAGGTATCACCAACAAGGAGGAGTTTTTATGAAACGCATGTTACAACCTTTCCAATTCAAAAACGGCGTCGAGATCCACAATCGGCTCGTCCTCGCGCCGATGACGCACTATTCGTCTGAACCGACGGGTGAAGTGTCAGAGCACGAACTCGCCTACTACCGGAAGCGGGCCAAGAACGTCGGACTCGCCATCACGGCATGTGCTTACGTGACCGAGGACGGCAAAGGGTTCCCGAACGCTTTCGGTGTGAACGACGACAAGTTCATTCCAGGGCTGCGCCAGCTCGCCGAAAGTCTAAAAGCGGAAGGCGCGAAAGCGATTCTTCAAATCTTCCATGCAGGACGCATGTCTCCTCCGGAACTCGTACCGAACGAACAACCGGTAAGCGCAAGTGCCGTCGCACCGGTCCGTGAAGGGGCCGCCACTCCACGTGCCCTCGAGACCGAGGAAGTCGAAGCCATCATCGAGGCGTTCGGCGATGCGACACGTCGTGCCATCGAGGCCGGCTTTGACGGCGTCGAGATTCATGGGGCGAACACATACTTGATTCAGCAGTTCTTCTCACCCCACTCGAACCGACGCGACGACCGCTTCGGCGGCGACGTGAACGCACGTCTCACATTCCCGCGTGAAGTCATCCGCTCGGTGAAAAGTGCGGCCGAAGGCACAGACGACTTCTTGATCGGTTACCGCTTCTCACCGGAAGAAGTCGAGGAGCCGGGTATCACGCTCGACGATACGGACGTATTAATCGATATGTTGCTCGAAGAAAACCTCGATTACCTCCACGCCTCGCTCTGGAACTTCAACATCGGTTCAATGCGGAACGAGAACGTGACGGAGCGGTCGATTGATCGCATCGCCAAACGCATCAACGGTGCCATCCCGCTCATCGGAGTCGGACAGCTCCAGCGCCCAGGTCAAGTCGAAGACGCACTGAACGTCATCGACCTCGCCGCGCTAGGCCGCGAACTCATCATCGACCCGGATTGGCTCGAGAAAGTGAAAGACGACCGAGAAGACGAAATCGAGACCGAACTCGACTTGAACAAGCAAGCCGAACTCGCCGTACCGGCTCCGCTCTGGAACGCCATCACGACACGCGCCGGCTGGTTCCCAATCAAAGACCAAGCCGTCAAATAAGCCTTCAACCGCAGACTTCATGTCTGCGGTTTTTTTGTGGTTTGTGCAATTCATCGAGTAGTGTGAGAAATGGGATATGCTGCGGACACAATTTCGTCACATTTTTCATCTTTTTCACCACTTCTTTCGTGTTGACCTAACTTTCCAAGCTTTCACCCCCTTCGTAAGCTAAGGACAGGAACCGTTTCCTCGATGAAACTGCGGGCCAAGCCTCGCTTGCACCGCGCCTGTCTGTTTGACCGTCTTTTGAAAGGGGCATATGATGTATGACGAAAAAGCCAATTGATCTCGATGCGTACAACAAACAACTCAATCAGCATCAACAGCGTACGAAAGAAGTCGCTGAAACGTATCGACAAAAAAGTAAGGAACTCGAACACCACCTCGAATCATCCGCACGTTCCCGTGAAGAAGCACTCGCTCGCGAAATCGCCGAATTAAAGCAAGTGACTAAACGGAACGTTCCGCGAAATAAATAAACGGTTCCCGATCGTACGACGAAAGAAGTGACTCATCCGGTGGAAAACAAAATCAAACGCCAATTTCTGAATCATCTGCATCGTGACAAAAATTTGTTCGATGATTTTCAGCATGTGGATAACTTTTATACGCTCGATCAACAAATTGTGAGTGCGCTCCGCAGCGCCCATCCGATTCGGGCCGAACAGCTGCTCGAGACGCTGACGCTCGACCTATTGAAACTTCCGGTCTCCGATGAGTACATGAGTGTCCGTTTTTACTACCGCGGCCTCGTCTATCACGTCATCCGTCTGATTCCAGTCGATAACCCAAACGTCCAGACCGCGCTCAATTATACGAGCGCTCTTCTCATCTTAATCGATGAACTGACGACGACACTCGACTTTATCTATGCCATTCCCGTCATCGTCGACCATTTGACGAAGATGATGGCGTTCCTATCCCCTCCCGTGTCGACGAACCCGAACGTCACGACGACCATCCATTTGATTGAAGAGCATTTGAAAGAGCCGGAATTATCGCTCCCGTGGATCGCCCAACAAATCGGGTTATCAAACAATTATTTGTCGGCCCTGTTCAAACAGGAAGTCGGCGAGAGTGTACCCGAACGAATCCGGCGCCGCCGCATCGATGCGTCCATCGCCGATTTGCTCGGAACGAATTTGCCGATTTGTACCATCGGTGAGAAATATCGCTTCGCCTCGTGCACGGCCTATATCAACACGTTCAAGACGTACAAACAAATGACCCCACTCCAATACCGCCAATTGTTCCACACGTGAAAAGCGCTAAGCCTCTACCGAGACTTAGCGCTTTCTGTCATCCATTCTTCTCGCAACAAACCCATGCGAATCGAGTCGTAACGCACGTCGTCGACGACGCGCACCTGACGAATCCGACCTTCGAGTCGCATGCCGATTTTCTCGGCCACTTTCATCATCCGCTCATTGCCCGACCACGTCGTCAATCCGACCCGGACCGTCGGCAACGTCTGAAACAGATGGCCGACCCACAGCTTGAGCGCCCGCGTACCGATGCCCCGATTCCAGCGATCGGCTTGATGGAGGATGATGCCGACCTCGAGCCAGTTCTGTCCGGCGTCTTCATAATAGAAGGAAACCGTCCCGTAGACGGTCCCATCGACCTCGATGACCCACATGTCGTCACGGCCGACGTGTTCGTCCGCATTCTGACAGTACACCTCGTACGTCTGCGCCCGATGTTCGAAATACGGCGCGTCCCACTTCTTATATTCTGGTGCCTCGTTCTTATACATCAATTCCCATAACCGATCCAAGTCCCGTGCCTCAATCGGTCGAATCACTAACGCTTCATCACGAATCATACCCTCGTCCTCTCTATCTGTGCTGCTATACTCTTTCAAGGGATCAGTTCGAATTCCCTTTTTTCCGCTTTCGCCAGACGAGCGCCAAGATGACGAGCAACAGACTCGCCGTCACCGAGACGACGGCGAACGGACTCGCACCGGTGATGAACAGTTCGCCGAGCGAGACCGAATAGGCGAGACCGAACGACGTGACGAGCTTCGCGCCGATGGCGATCAAAACGAATCGAGGAAATGGCACCCGGCTGAACCCAGCCGCGAGACAGATGACCTCATCGGGCAAGATCGGGATGATGAACAAGACGAGCAACACACCGAGCCCGTACTTGTCCACGTATCGGTCATACGTCGCGAGCTTGTCGGCGTCGATAAGCCGCATCACCCGTTCCCGCCCGAACCGAGCGAGCCCGTACATGACGAGGATGCCGAGCGTCGTCGCGACGCTCCCGATTACGGCCGCCCGGAGCGGGCCAAGGGCGACACTGCCGATCGGGACACTGACCGCCTCCGGTACCGGAAGCGCGATCGGTTGCAGGAAGCTGAAGGCGGCGAACACCCACATCGCCTGGTCGCCATACTGTTCGAGCAACCGCTCGAGCCCGTAAGAATCATATAAAACGAGACCAAACGAAACGTAGTATACGAAGACGAACAACAAAAATAACGTGAACGTGACTTTGAGCATCTGTTTCAAGTATGTGTTCGAGCCCTCGCGAATCGACCGCAATAGACCAATCGACAGTGCGAGCAATACAATCCCGGTCCACCCGAGTTGATACGGCAATAATAGCGTCGGCAAGACGACGAACGGCAACAGGCTGAGCGTGACGAGCGCTCCCCCGTATCCTGCATAAATTATAGTTCGTTCTCGCATGTCGCATCGCCCTCTCCCTGTTCTACTATTAGTGTACCCGGATTTCGGGCAACATGTATCCACCTGAAGCTGTTGCGCACATCAGCCTTTTGCCCGAGAAAAAAGGCCACAGTCATAGACTGTGACCTGCCACTCACTCGCCGAGTGAGGCTTGGATGAAATCGTGGAACAAGCGTTGCGGACGCTCTGGACGCGAAATGAGTTCTGGGTGGAACTGTGACGCGACGAACCACTTGTGCTCTGGAATCTCAATGATTTCGACGAGACGGCCGTCCGGGCTCGTTCCTGAGAACTTGAACCCTTCTGCCTCGAACGCTTCACGGTACTCGTTGTTGAACTCGTAACGGTGACGATGGCGCTCGTAGACGAGCTCTTGGTTGTAAGCGGCGTGCGCTTTCGTACCTGGCTCGAGCTTGCATGGATAGAGGCCGAGACGGAGCGTGCCGCCGAGGTCCTCGATATCTTTTTGTTCTGGAAGCAAATCAATAATCGGATAGTTCGTCGTCGGATCGATTTCGGCCGAGTGGGCACCGTCGAGCTTCAAGACGTTACGGGCGAACTCGACCGTCGCGAGCTGCATGCCGAGGCAAATCCCGAAGAATGGGACGTTGTTCTCACGCGCATAACGCGTCGCTTCGATTTTCCCTTCGATGCCGCGTTCTCCAAATCCGCCTGGGACGAGAATCCCGTCTGCGTCTCCGAGAAGCGTCTCGACATTCTCTGCCGTCACCTCTTCAGCGTTGACCCAATCGACATCGATGTCGGCGTTGAAGGCGTAACCGGCGTGCTTGAGCGATTCTGCTACCGAGATGTACGCGTCACGAAGTTCGACGTATTTTCCGACGAGAGCGATTTTGACTTTCTTCTCGAGGTGCGTGACCGTGTGCACGAGCTCTTTCCAAGCCGTCATGTCAGCGGCCGGCGTGTTGAAGCCGAAGTAATCGTTGACGAGTTGGTCCATTCCTTGCTTTTGAAGGTTGAGCGGCACTTCGTAAAGCGTCGACGCATCTTGTGCCTCGATGACCGCTTCTTTACGTGTATCACAGAACAAGGCAATCTTTTCCCGCATCTCTTCTGGGATATCGTGCTCGGTACGGAGGACAATGATATCCGGCTGAATCCCGTAACTGCGGAGCTCTTTGACGCTATGTTGGGTCGGTTTTGTCTTCATCTCACCGGCAGCGCGGAGATAAGGGACGAGCGTACAGTGAACGTACATGACGTTCTCTTTGCCGATATCGTTTTTCACTTGACGAATGGCCTCGATGAACGGAAGCGACTCGATGTCCCCGACTGTTCCACCAATCTCTGTGATGACGACATCTGCGTTCGTCTCGCGACCGGCGCGGAAGACGCGGTCTTTAATCTCATTCGTGATGTGTGGAATGACTTGGACCGTTCCCCCGTTATAATCGCCACGACGCTCTTTTTTCAAGACCGTCGAGTAGATGCGACCTGACGTCACGTTGGCGTTTTGCGACAAGTTGATGTCGATGAAGCGCTCGTAGTGACCGAGGTCAAGGTCCGTCTCAGCGCCGTCATCTGTGACGAACACCTCTCCGTGCTGGTACGGGCTCATCGTTCCTGGGTCGATATTGATATACGGGTCAAACTTCTGAATCGTCACGTTCAAACCTCGGTTTTTGAGTAGACGTGCGAGTGAAGCGGCTGTGATCCCTTTACCGAGTGAAGATACTACCCCACCTGTTACGAAAATATACTTTGTCATCATCATTCTCCTCTCTTAAATGCCACAACGGGAAACGAAAAAACAAAAAAAGCAAAAGTGCCCCCACTGAAATGGAGGACACTTTTGCTGCATCGTTACGTGCTAAACTAGCCCATGACTAATTTACGTCAGAGACGATGCAGTCGTCAAGTCATTATTTTTTCTTTTTTTTCAACTGTCAAAAAAGAAAAAGAGACACGCCTAGCCGGGACAAATGCCCGGCTTTTTGCGGTCTCTTATAAATCATCCTCGTTTTTAAGGTCGAGGTCGTCGTCCAAGTCTTCGTCCTCGAACTCGTCAAGGCCTTCCACTTTTTCGGCTTCATCCTCGGCATCGAACTCAGATGCGTCAAAATCTTCACCTTTTGCAAAGACGTCAAGGTCGTCTTCAATGTCGACGATGCCTTCATCCGTCTCATCGATCTCTTCTTCGAACTCATCGAGCTCACCGCGCTGGCGTGCTTCGATGACGAGATCTTCGTCTGACTTATCGAACGGATACCAAACACGAAGCGCCCAACGGTTAGCTCCCAAGTTGACGAATAGTCCGTCGATGTTCATGTCCGTGTAGAGTTGCGCGATTTTCTCGAGCTCCTCCTCTTCACTTGCGAACGTATAGTTTTGTCTGATCAGCTCACGAATCTCATCAAATGACACTGGTTGCTCGCCAGTCTTTTGAAGAATTTCGTAAACGAAATCGATCAACGATTTATTCATTAAAGGACACTCCTTTTCCGTCACTAGTTAAACATCACTCCTCATTATAAACAAAACCGATATGAAAAAGCTAGAGGAAATTATTTTGAAGTTTCAACGGTTTTTTGGATGCTTAACCAATAGAGCGTAATCAATCCGACGTTGAAGATTCACGTCAAACCGAGCACCCCGAGCATCCAACCGCGCGGGACTTTGAAGGACAACTCTGCATTGACGGACTGGCCAGTATATAGGCCGTAGCCGAGCAATCCAATCATGAGCGCGGAATAAGCGACGACCATCCCGATCCGTTTCCATAGTTGCAAGAGCAGCGAGGCGAACTCTTTGTTGTCCCCATACGATGCATATAGATAGACGTGACCCGCACTCGCGTACATCGTCTGGACGTACCCACTCACAAACAGGACCGGAATAAACACGAGCGGCTCCAAGAAACCGAGGAAGAATAGCAGCGAAGTGGCTCCAAGAAACCGAGGAAGAATAGCAGCGACGTGACGAGCAGGACGTAGTACGGATGGCGTGCCACGTCGAACACACGGTTCAATAATATCCAGCCGATGACGCCCGCCAAGAACGGCATGAACACGTAGAATAAGAGCACTTGAAACGAGTATAGGGCCAGACTGACGAATACGGCGCCAATCAACGTCCAACCGCCAAATAACCCGACGACGAACGAGAGCAACTGGACTTGCCATGTTTTGGTGGCACTGACGTACGTTCTCGTCCGCTCCTGGAACAATACCCACCCGACGTAGCCGAGCAAAATAATCATCAATAAAAAGATTTCCACGTACCCGCTCGCCTCTTCCAACAGGCTGAGGAGACGGCTCACCAACGTGAACACGGTGACGGTGATGAAGGCAAGCACGAACTTCCCTGTCGCCCATGCCCACGTCGCCGTTTTCTCGAGCGGCAACTTTCTCACGAACAGCCAAGGCAGGATCAGACTGACGAGGAAGAGGATGACAGCCTCGTCATATGATCGAGTCAGCACATAAGAGAAAATGACGATCCAGGCAACGAGTGCGAGTACGAGCGGGAGCGAACTCCCTTTCTGATCCGCCGACTCGTCTGTGGTGGACAGTTCCTTCAGCTGTGACAAAATCGTCGTCATAATCGACCCGACACCGATCGATCCGACACCGACAAGAAAAGCGCTCAATTCGATCGCCCAGCCAAACGGCAGCAAAAAGCAGATGAGTCCGGTCACCAAGACGGTCAGCGCCAGTAAGAATGTCTGTTTCGAGCCAAGGCGACCAATGATGTACACCCATAGAAGCAGTCCCGACATACTCGCCACGTAAAAAATCATGAACGGGATTAATCGTCCAACGCCGTCTTCGACCGCCATGATGGACAAAAATAAAATTTGAGGCAAGATTTGACTGCTGAGGGCACTGACAATCGTCAATAACACGACCGTGTTTTTCATTAAAGATACCTCATTTCTAGAAAATGATTGAATCGCTCTCCTTTCCTTCTTTCCCGCCCCCTTCCATTCGAGAACCTCTCGAATCACACATCAGCTCCTCAGTTTTTTCACATGTTTGCCGATATAGAATAGAACGCTATTTTAGCTGTACGAGAAAAAGGAGAATGAAACATGGCACTGTTCCGTAAATCAAAACCTACCGCTTACACCGCGTCGATCGGCTTCCCTGATGTGGCTAAGACCGCACGACCGACCGATCCAAATTTGAACGGGCGCACCCATTATATGGGTTATACGGCATCGCAAGTGAAGCGACTCCAAGACATGGAACCGCTCGTCGAGTCCGTGTTAGACGATGTCCTCGAAAACGTCCTCGACCACTTGATGTTGCAGCCTGAGATGGTCCAAATCGCCAACGCCTCGTCGACACGTGAGCGGCTTAAAAAAGTGTTCGCTGACTACTTCCGGAGCTTGTTGACCGGAAACATCGATGAAAAGTTCCTTGCGATGCGTAAACGGATGGGCCAGACGCATCACCACTATGCCGTACCGGTCGTCTGGTTCCTCGCGACCTATTCTGCCTTCAACACGTTGCTCGTCCCAAAAATCGTCGAGACGTACCAACACGACCCGGCCACATTGACCGAATCGCTCCTCGCATTGTCCCATGCGATGAACTTGGACGCCCAAATCGTCACTGAGCAGTACGTCGATGCGCGTCTCGATGAGATTGAATCGGCAAACGTCGCCCGAGCGACGCTATTGAACGATGTCAGTCGCGTCAGCACGGAAGTCGCGACGACGATGGAGCAGACCGGTCACGCCATGTCCGAGACGAGCAAGCGAGCCCATCAAGTGTTGTCCGAGACCGAGCAGACGGAGAAGATGAGCCGTCACTTGATGAGCTTGACGCATACGAACGGCGAGCAAATCGAACAGATGGAATCCGAGTTCAAACAGTCGGCGACGTACGTCGACGCCTCGCTCGATCGCATCACCGCGCTCAAGGACGGCTCGCAAGAAATCGTCAGCATGACTCGGAGCATCGAACAGATTGCCAACCAGACGAACTTGCTCGCCTTGAACGCATCAATCGAAGCGGCCCGAGCCGGTGAGCACGGCAAAGGCTTCGCCGTCGTCGCGACCGAAGTGCGGACGCTCGCCGAGAATGCGAAACAGCTGAGCAGTCAAATCAACGTCCTCATCCATGAGAATGAAGCGAACATCGCCGCCCTGCTCGATCAAATGGGACAGATGCATCGAACGAACGACGAGGCAATGCGTCAACTCGGTGCCGTCAAAGCTGGCTTCTCGACCGTCAAAGACGAGATGGGCAATTACGTCATGTCGTTCGAACGAAACAAGCAAGACCTCGGCCAAATGGTCGAGACGATTTCGGCCATCAATGAGACGACGCAAGGACTATAACACCTGACGTCTTCCTTATTGGCCACTTCCGAGATGCACTAACGACAAACAAGGCACGGTCCGCGGACCGTGCCTTGTTTTTATTGGACAATCGGTTCTGGTACTTCGATTGGAGCGAGGGAGCGATCAAGCAATTCGACGACGTCGAACGTACCGACCGTCTCATCGACTTCTTTCGCTTTCGTCCCGTCCGAGAGCATCGTCAAACAGTACGGACATGCCGACCCGATGACCGTCGGTTTCGTCTCGAGCAACTGCTCGGTCCGGGCCACGTTAACGCGCGTCCCGACTTTCTCTTCTTGCCACATGAGACCGCCACCGGCGCCGCAGCACATGCCGTTCTCACGGTTCCGCTCCGCCTCGACGAGTTCGACACCTGGGATGCGTTCCAAGACGAAACGTGGGGCGTCGTAAATACCGTTATAGCGTCCGAGATAACATGAGTCGTGATAGACGACACGCTCGTTCACGGAGAAGTCCGGTTTGACCCGGCCCGTATCGAGCAGCTCGGCGAGGAGCTCGGTATGGTGATACACTTTCACACCCGTGAGTCCAAAGTCCGGATACTCGTTTTTGAACGTGTTATACGCGTGCGGGTCGACCGTGACGATTTTCGTGACCCCATACTTTTCGAACAGTTTGATGTTCGCCTCGGCAAGCTCTTGGAACAACAGCTCATTCCCGATGCGGCGTGGTGTGTCCCCTGAGTTCTTCTCTTCGTTCCCGAGGATGGCGAACGAGACGCCGGCCTTGTTCAAGACGCTCGCAAAGCTTTGCGCGACTTTTTGGCTGCGGCTATCGTATGAGCCCATCGCCCCGACCCAGAAGAGGAATTCGAAATCTTCACCGGCCTTCTTCTTCTCTTTCGCTGTCGGGATGACGAGTTCTTCCCGGTCTTTGCGCCAGTTCTCGCGCTCTTTCCGGTTCATCCCCCACGGATTGCCTTGACGTTCGATGTTCGCGACCGTACGCTGCGCCTCAGGATCCATCTTCCCTTCCATCATGACGAGGTAACGGCGAAGGTCGATGATCTTGTCGACGTGCTCGTTCATGACCGGACATTGATCCTCACAGTTGCGACATGTCGTACATGCCCAAATCTCTTCTTCGGTGATGACGTTGCCAATCAACTCGTCGGCGACGAGCATATGCCCGTCTTGAGCCGCGGCCGCGATCTCGGCCCCTTGCGTGTTTTGGAACATGAGCGCCGGTGCCCACGGCGATTTACGCGTGATGGCGGCCCCTTTCATGTTCATGTGGTCGCGCAGTTTGACGATGAGGTCCATCGGCGACAACATTTTACCAGTCCCGGTCGCCGGGCAGACGTTCGTACAGCGTCCGCATTCGACACAGGCATACAAGTCAACGAGTTGTTTTTGGTTGAAGTCTTCGATCTTATTGACGCCGAAGACGATTTCTTCATCCGACTCCTCCGCCTCTTCCATCGCTGAGAAGTCGACCGGTGCGAGACGACCGACCTGGTGCGTCCGTCCGAGCCAGACGTTGAGCGTCCCGGCGATCAAATGGGCGTGCTTGCCTTGCGGGATATAGATCATGAAGCTGAGCAAGAACAAGAGGTGAAGCCACCAAAAGACGACGAACAAGGCGAAGGCGACCCCTCCCGGTACCCAAGCGAACGCCGAACCGATGAGTGTCGCGACCGGTTCGCCCCACATAGGGAGCTCTTCTTTATAGACGAGGTAGAACCCGTTCCCGAACAAGACCGATACCATCAACCCACCGATGAAGATGAGGGCGAGACCGGCCAGAAAGTTTCGTTTTAAACGCACGAGTTTCTCGACGTAACGGCGGTAGAATCCCCAAACGACCGCGACGAGAATCATGAGCATGACGATTTCTTGCATGAACGTGAAAATCGGATAGAGCGGACCGAGCGGGATGTGCGGGAAACGCGTCCCGACAGCAAGTCCTTTCCAGATGAAGTCGATGGCCCCGAACTGGACGAGGATGAACCCATAGAACATCATGACGTGAATGATGCCGCTCTTCTTGTCTTTCAACAGTTTCTTTTGCCCGAACACGTTGATCATGACCTGTTCAAGCCGTTCCTTATTCGTTTGGCTCCACTCTGCCTTTTTCCCGAGCTTGATGAACGTATAGCGCTGGTACACCAACGATGCGAACAAATATAGTCCATAGCCGAGGACGAGCAAGAATAAAATCCAGTTGACGATTAAAAATGTAGACATCCCCAAAACTCCCCCTTATGAAAACGGATTCAATCTTAAGTTCAGTATATCAAACAATGAATGAACAGTCATTCATTTTTATCGAAGGGGTCAAAAATTGAGCACATGCTTCAAGAATAAGAGGATGCCGCCATACCCGACGACGGCGAGGACGAACGTCCGGAAGTGAAGGTTGCGGTCGGCCGGGAGCTCGAACTTGACGATGTTCAGAATCATCGCCCCGGCGACGAACGCGAACAAGATGGCCTCGACGTGCGAGGCGAGGTCGATCAAGCGGGAGAAGAAACCGCCAGCAAGAATCCCGCCGCTCAACAAATAACGCCCTTGCCGGATGTACCGTTCCCCGTAATGGCGATACAAGTCGTGGCCGACGGCGAGGAAGTGTACGCCGAGTGCCGTCGCGTAGAAGCTGCGTGCGACGAACGTGACGGATGACGCTGTGACGACGTAAGCCGAGAACGACATATATGCCGTCAACAGCGTCACTTGGAGCCAGTACGACACGTTCTGTTCAATCGTTTCGTCTTTGAAATGGGGCGTCCGGACGACACGCATCGTCCCGTAAAAGACGGTGAAACCGAGCAGGCTGATGACATAAATCTCCGACGGCAAGGCCAGGTTGAGCCAATCCACTTGAAGCGTGTCTTGCCGCTTGTTCAAGGACGGCAAGAGATACATGAAAAAGTATGTGATGGCGATCCCGCTCGAAAACGAGAACCATTTTTGAGACGGCACCCGGTCTCGCGGAAACAGATAAATTCCGAAAAAATTGATGAGCGCTAAATAGACCACGATCCAGTTCGCCATCTCATGTCACCCCTTTAGTTCAATCCAAAACCGCTCGACAATTTTCCCGCCTTCCGCTGTGAACGGCGTGTCCGGCACGCCGCCATTATTCAAAATGACTCGGCGTGACGCTTCGTTCGTCCGGTCGCACGTAATCAACGCCCGCTCGATCCCGAGTTCTTTCGCTTTCTCGAGTGCGAGCTCGAGTTGTTTCGTAGCGAGACCACGTCCGCGGGCACTCGGCTTGATGCCGTACCCGATATGTCCCCCTAAGTTGAGGAGGTTGTCATTCAATTCGTGACGGATATTCGTCGCCCCGAGCAACTCGTCCCCATCCGTCAGCCAATACGTCGTGCTCGGCACCCAACTGACGTTGTTCACCCGTACTTCTTTATCACGAATCTGTTTAACGTACGACGCAAAGTCGGACGCGTCACGGTCGACGGCGTTCGGGACGATCGTCTCGGAGCGTTCCCGCCATTCCTTTAAAAAATCGAGCACGTTCGCTTCCTGCTCCATGGATGTCTTCACTAGTCGCAACATAACGCTTCCCCCTATTTTTATGTATAGAAAAGACCGCAAAGCGGCCTTAATCTTCGAGTCCTAATCGTTTTGGCATCTGCGGGGCGAGCTCACGTGCCTCGTCAAGACGGCCCGCTTCGACGAGCGTATGGAACCGTAAAAACTCCTCGTGCGTCGCGTCACCGATGGCGGCCAAGTAGTCGATGTAGCGGTCGTATACCGATCTATCTTCCGGTCGCGCCTCGATCAAGGCGACGTAAAGCCGGACCGTGTCTTCCCCGTAAAGAAGCGGGAACTCATCGTTCAATTGGAGCAATTTATCGACCGAGTCCATATCGACGCCGGTCTCGTTATCGTAGTGCCCGACGACCTGTTCGGCGTGGTCCTCGAGGCGGCCGCGCCACTCTTCATATTCGTCCTCATTCGTCTCGAGCATCTCGAACCAATCCTCGTTCAACATCTCTTCAATCTTTCTCACGCGTTCTGCAAAATTCATGCGAACTCTCCTCCTTCGAACGTCCACGTGACGTCGACTACATAGTTACCTGCCAAGTCATCGTTCATCGACAACTCGTAGGCGAAGCGGCAACGTCCGTCCGCGACAGCGAGCCGCTCCGTCGTCGTCGCCATCGTCATCGACATGTATGGGTTTTTATATAGGCTTTGGGTCAAGCGCCCTTCAATAAAGGAATGATTCATCTCAATCGGTCCTTTACAGATGAGCGCGAGCCGGCCCGTCGTATATTTGATCGTTGTCGGCACGACGCCGTCTTCTCGTTCTTGATCGAACGTCAAGACGAAGCCGGTCTTCAATTCATAATAGAGCCCGTCGGCTTGCAGCTCAATCGGCTCCTCGATTTCACTGATCATTGTCTTTTGGCGCACACGTACGCGTTTCGGTTCAATTGCCATGGTGATTCCCCTTTCCGCTGTCCCATCGTACCATATCTCGCGAACGGTCCGGAATCGGTAACTTTTTCTTTCCCGGTTCGCGGACCGTTCACACTACAAAAAAGACAGGGTTCCCCCTGTCTTTGAATCAACTTAGCTTATAGACGCGACCTTCGAACGGCTTCAAGTGGACGAGTGTCGTCTCATCATGCGGCTCGAGCGGCATATTTTGCAAGACGACGTCTTCCGAGCGAAGCGTGAGCTCCGTCGCAAAGATGGCTTCTTTGCCCGTCAAGTTCGTCATGACGAGGTATTGCGAGTCACCGAGCGTGCGCGTGTACGCGTAAATCTCCGGGTGTTCCGGCAAGACGATGTCATACGTCCCGTAAACAAACGTCTCGTCTTGCTTGCGAAGACGAATCATCTCTTTATAGAAATTGAGAATCGAGTCGTCGTCTTCGAGCTGGGCGTCGACGTTGATGTCCGTGTAGTTCGGGTTGATGCCGAACCAAGGCGTCTCGGCGAACGTGAAGCCCGCGTTCGGGGCATCGCTCCACTGCATCGGTGTGCGCGTGTTATCACGTGACGAGTTCCACGTGATGTCCATCATCTCCTCATGGCTCTTGCCATGTTCGAGACCGATGTAATAGCGGTTTCGTGTCGCGATATCATCGTACTGGTCGATCGAGTCGAACTTCACGTTCGTCATGCCGATCTCTTGGCCTTGATAGATGAACGGCGTCCCTTGCATGAGGAAATACATCATCGCAATCGATTTCGCGCTCTCTTTCCAATAGCGCTCGTCATCACCCCATGACGACACGGTCCGTGTCTGATCGTGGTTCTCGACATAGAGGGCGTTCCAGCCGTCTTCTTCGAGACCTTTTTGCCATTTCGTCAGGACGTTCTTCAAATGGACGACGTCGAGCTTCGACTCGGCGTCTTCGCGCCAAAGACCCATGTGTTCGAATTGGAACACCATGTTCATCTTGCCTTCCTTCTCGCCGACCCAAAGGTGAGCGTCGTCAGGCGACACGCCGTTCGCTTCCCCGACCGTCATGATGTCGTGCTTGTTGAACGTCTCGTCGCGAAGCTCTTCCAAATAACCGTGAATCCCATCGACGTTCATGTGCATCTCGAACGATGGCACGAAGTCGAGGCCTTCTGGGTTCGGCAAATCGCCGAACGATGGATGTTTGCGGATGTGGCTGATTGCATCGACACGGAAGCCGTCGATGCCTTTGTCGAGCCACCAGTTGATCATGTTATAGATCGTCTGGCGCATCTCGGCGTTCTCCCAGTTCAGGTCCGGTTGTTTCTTCGAGAAGACGTGCAAGAAATATTGCTCCGTCGTCTCGTCAAACTCCCAAGCCGACCCGCCAAAGATTGACTCCCAGTTGTTCGGTTTCGAGCCGTCGGGTTTGCCGTCACGCCAAATGTACCAGTCACGCTTCGGATTGTCTTTCGAGCTCTTCGATTCGATGAACCATGGGTGCTCGTCCGACGTATGGTTGACGACGAGGTCGAGCAACAACTTCATGCCGCGTGCATGGACTTCCGTCAACAGTCGATCGAAATCTTCCATCGATCCGAACTCGTCCATGATGTCCTGATAGTCGCTAATGTCATAGCCGTTGTCATCATTCGGCGACTTATACATCGGACAAATCCAGATGACGTCGACGCCGAGGTCTTTCAAATAGTCGAGCTTATCGATGATGCCTTGGATGTCGCCGATTCCATCGCCGTTCGCATCGTAGAAGCTGCGCGGGTAGATTTGATAAGCGACGGCTTCTTTCCACCAGTTTCGTTTCAGTGTTTTCGTTTGTGTGTGTTGGTCACGTTGTAAAAGTTGCATGTCTCAATGATACTCCCTTATCCCTAAACTCACTGCGCATCCTATATACTAATATCAGTGCTGTTGTCTCTTTATCTCGTTAGCGCAATCGTTTGCACGATTGCAGTAAGTTTATCTTACCAAAAATCATTCCACGACACAAAGATGTTTTTAACAGCTTACTCATCGTGTACCCTACACGAATTTGAAATGAAATGAAAGTGAGGCGACTTACATGATCCGTTTGGCCACACAGGCCGATCTCTCGGCAATCGATCAACTGATTTTAACGAAAGCGCAATCGTTTCGGGCCGCTGGAAAAACGCAATGGCAAAAATATTTAGAGCCGAGTCGGACCGATTTTGTGACCCATGACGTCACGAACGGAACCGTCTATGTATACGAAGCGAACGGAGACATCGCCGGGTCGGTCAGCTTGATCCCGCCGACGTCTTGGGACGAGAACTTGTGGGACGATCCTGACGCGGCCGTCTATTTACATCGCCTCGTCGTCGATGACCGGATGAAAGGCCGACAAGTCGGTGAACAGTTGATGCGTTATGCGCTTGCAGCGACGTCGAATCGCATCCGTCTCGACTGCGTCGCCACGAATCACTTCTTGAACGCCTATTATCCTCGCTTCGGCTTCAATTATGTCGGCGAACGAGATGGATTCTCTTTGTTCGAAAAAGAGGCTTGACCTTGACGCGACGTCAACGTGTACGCTGACTTCAAGGAGGTGAGGACATGTACACGATTCAACAACTCGCGACGCTCTCTGGCACGACCACAAGGACGTTGCGTCATTATGACGCCGTCGGTCTGCTCGTCCCGGAACGTGACGTCAACGGCTATCGGCGCTACTCGTTGCATGATGCCGAGCGGTTGCAGACGATTCTGCTGTATCGTTCGCTCGACTTCCCGCTCGAGACGATTCAAGGCTTACTCGAAGCCGAACCGTTCGATCGGACCCGTGCCCTCGAGGAGCAAGTGACCGCCCTGCGCGCGAAAGCCGCCTATTTTGCGACACTCGCCGAGACGGCGGAATCGACGCTCACCTCACTGAGAGGAGGAATTCCAATGGAAGACAAATCGTTGTTCAAGGGATTATCGTTTGACGAACTGAAAGCCCATGAAGCGAAGCACGAGGCGGAGACAGAAGAACGTTGGGGCGAGAGTGAGGCGTACAAGACGTCACGTGCGCGCGCCGACAAGCGATCGAAAGAAGACTGGGAAGCGCTCAGTCAACAACAAGTCGATCTCGTCAAGCCGCTCGTCGACTTGTTCACTGCCGGCGTCCCGGTCGAAGACCCGCGTGTCCAAGCGGCCGTCCGGGCGAACCACCTGTTCATCAATGACCAGTTTTATGACTGCTCGCTCGACATGTTCAGCGGACTCGGTCAGATGTACGTCACAGACGAGCGTTTCACCGCGTTCTATGACAAGTACGCGCCAGGACTGGCCGTCTATTATAATGACGCCATCCAACACTATTGCATCACCCAAAGCTAAACGGCCAAAGCATCGCGCTTTGGCCGTTATTTTGCCGTTCGACGGTCATACACATCTTCCTTTAGCAATAACTCGATTTGACGTCTCAAGAGCGGGAGCGCCGTCGTGAGCTGTAAGTACGGATACGTGGCAAAATTATCCGTCCCGCCGATGTAGAGCACGGCCCGGTCGACCACAGACCAGCCCCGCTCGGTCCACTGTTCGATTCGTGCCTCACAGACGTCCGGTTTGGTCCGGAACGCCCAGTACGCTTGGAGTTGTCCTTCTGCCATCGTCGGTGCGACCGTCAATACCGGGCAGTCGAAGCGGGCGAGGACGCTCGGGTCAATCGGCCCCGTCTCATGGGTGACGATGAGCTGCGGGTCGAGACGATCGAGCCACATCGTCGTCTTCGTATCGTTCAATGAGGTGACACGTAGAATGTGGTGGAACGGAATCGGCTCATCGTTCAATGGATAGCGACCTTTCAGTTCTCGGATCCGCGTCCGGCTCGAAAGGCGCATGACAGGCGACGTCAGCCGGACGTATACATGCGTCAGCCAATGCTTGATGGATTCCGGACGATGCTCGCTCGGCCCATCTTCCTGAACGACATGGGTCACCCCTAAGTTGCGGATCGCATGATAGACGTAGGCAGATGTCCGGTGTTCTCCAATGAGTAGTACGATCGGTCGGCCCATTTTGTCCCTCCCTTTTCTCTTCCTCCGAACGCCTCTCATCCGTGTCGCTCCTGCGTCGAGACGACGGCCGGGCGGCAACGGTCCGCCACTTCTTCCATCGATAAACTTTCAAATTGATACGTTTGATGCAACGTTTCATAATGGGCGATGATTTCACCCAACAAGGCCATGTTTTCGGATACATGTTTGCCGAAGTTGTGCGGGTGCCACCAAAGATGGAACACTTCCCCCCGTTTTGCCGCATGCGTCATGCTCCGTTTGATGCGCCGCACTTTGAGTCGGTCGAGGAAGCGAAGCGCCGGCACGTAAGGTCGAAGGAATCGGCTCGATGGGACGTTATAAGGAGATGATTGCCGAATGGCTGCCCACGAGACCGTGTGGTGGCCCGTCAAATTGACGTAGGCATCAAGCAGACGAAGAGCCCGTCGTCCTAATCCCTCATCCCTTCTCGCATCGGCCCGATAAATGTAATGGGTCTCATTGCCGCGATAGACATCGATTCCGACTTCTTGTGCCGCTTGGAAATGCGCCGGGCTCGATTGATTGCGCGGATAGACGATGCTCTGAATGGATAAGTCGCGACGTGCGGCCACCCGCTTCGCCGCCTCGAGATCGGCCTTGAACGCCTCGATGGTCACTCCTTCTTCTAAACAAGATAGATGACAATACGTATGCGTCCCGATGGTTTGACCAGGCGTCGCCGCGATTTGATCGACGAGTGATTTCCCGAAGTGATACGGGTCGACCGCCTCGTCCGCCCCGACGTGCTGCATCCAATTGTATGAAGAATATTCGGGATGCCGATACGCCGGTTGAATCGTCGGCAAGTCTTTCAATAGCTCTGCTTTCGTCTCATAGAACAGGAATCCGACCGTCGCCCAAGTCGCATGAATCTGGTGCGCGGCAAACAAGTCGAGCAAGCTCGGTACGACTTGCCGGACCCCGAGTAAATTATCGCCATACGCCTCAATCGTCGTACCGTCAAACGTGCCCCAGTTCAATTCAAAATCTAGTGAGATGACAAACGCTCCGTTCATCGAGACCCCTCCTCTGTCTTCACTTCTTTCCTTCACACGACTCAGGAAGCTCTAGTTCGGCGAGCGCCCGTTTCCAGGAGCCGTACCGACGGGATACTTTGGCGACACTTGGTCGTTTATGTTGTTTCGCCCATTTTTGATAGGTGATCGCGTTGAATGGCACGACGACCCGACTTGCTTCTAGCAACGATTGAACGATTTCTGCTTTTTCACGTTCTGGCTGGACGGTAAAATGGAGCTCCTCTAAACGCTCTACCGTTTTCACGGCCAGACTCCAAGACCCGAAATGGGAAATAATATCACCTAGGGAAGGACCGGGATGATCTTTGACCCATTGTTGGTAATGGGTGCTCGTCAACTTCCCTTCCTGTTCAAGTGCGAGCCGAAGTGCTGCAACGAGTTCTTGTTGGGTATAGCGCTTTCGGGCTTCTAAGAGTCCGGCTGCTTTCAAGGCGCCGGTCCATGACCCGTAAAAATTGAGAACGTCGAGAAATGTCGGGACGTCCCGGTCTCGGCTCCAGAGCTGATATTGTTTAACCGTGAGGGTCGGAGTCAGAGATGCAGCGGCTCGAAGCGCTTGAATGATCTCTGCTTCCCGGTTCATCGTTCGTCCTCCTCAGACACTTTGTTCCGTGACGATCGAGCGCGTATCGAGCACGGTCTGGATGACTTGCTGTTGTTCCCCGAGGGTCAAGTCGGATCCCGATGGAAGGCAAATCCCATTCTCGAACAGACGCCGACTGACATCTTCTCCATCGACCGTCACATATTCGGCATCGCGATACACCGGTTGCAGATGCATCGGTTTCCAGACAGGACGAGATTCGATGCCGGCACTGGCAAGTCGCTCCATCACCGTGTCACGGTGCAAGTCTGTCTGATCCAACTGCATGGCGGTCAGCCAACGATTGGCCCGTGAGTGCGGGACTTCTTGCTGATACGTCGCCCCGAGCTGACGGAACATATGCTCATAGCGGGCAAACACGCGACGTCGTGCTTGAACGCGCTGCTCAATCACTTCGAGCTGTCCCCGACCGATCCCGGCCGAGACGTTGCTCAATCGATAGTTATAGCCGACTTGTTCGTGCTCATAATGCGGCGCGTCTTCCCGAGCTTGCGTGGCCAACTTGAGCGCCAACTGTCTCGTTTCCTCATTCGGCACCATGAGCATGCCGCCGCCTGATGTCGTGATGATTTTATTGCCGTTGAACGAATAAAACCCGATGTCCCCGATGGTTCCCGTCATTTGCCCGTGCCACGTCGAGCCGAGTGATTCGGCCGCGTCCTCGATCAATGGGACACCGAACTCACGACAGACGTGGCGAATCTCACCGATTTTCGCGACGACGCCGTACAGATGGACGACGATGACCGCTTTCGGAAGCTTTCCTTTCGTCGCGGCTTGGACGAGCGCTTTCCGAAGTGCGTCTGGCGACATATTCCACGTCGTCGTTTCCGAGTCGATAAAGACCGGAATGGCGCCGACGTAACGGATTGGATTGACCGATGCGACGAACGTGAGTGACTGACAGAAGACCGTGTCCCCTGTCCCGACGCCGAGCGTAAGTAGCGCCAAATGGAGGGCAGCCGTCCCTGAGCTTGTCGCCAAGGCGTACGGATGGTCTGCGTAAGCGGCGACTTCCGCCTCAAACGCGTTGACGTTTGGTCCAAGCGGGGCGATCCAATTGCTCGCGAACGCCTCTTCGATGTAGGCCATCTCACGGCCCGACATATGGGGCTTCGATAATAGGATGTTCATTTGATGCCCTCCTTCATCATGGTTTTATACGAGATATACCAATCGACGACTTGCTCGAGTCCTTCAAACAGCGATGTGCTCGGGCTGAAGCCGATCAGCGTGTCGAGCGTCGGAACGGCCGACTGCCGAAGTACCGACTCGCGCATCGGCAACGACGTCTTCGCCGATTTGTTGAGGATATGTCCGATGTCGGACAGTAACGTTTGGACGTTCACGTAGTCGGAGGCCGGGATTTGGAAATATCCGACTGGCGACATCCCGGTTTGAATCAAGCGAAGCAAGCGGACGACCGATTCGACGACATCATCGATATAGGAGACGTTGATGATATCCGTCGCGTAATACCCTGAGAGTCGGACACCGCGGTCGACGGCGACAATGGCCTTTGACACTAGCGTCGAGGCATCGTCCCAAGGTCCGAATACGTCTTCTGTGAACAGATGGATCACCGGACGTTCCCCGTCCTCCTGTTTTACAGGCAAGTCGAACGTGATGAACGATTCAACCGGGACCCGCTTCGTTTGGATGGCAATGTAGCGTTTCATCAACTCGTAACGTTCCAGCGGCTCTTCACTTCCGTTATGGCGACGGGTCGAACATAAGATGATGTGTCTCGGTTCGTGTCGATTCAAAACGCTGCGCATGACTGTCTTGTTCGCGAGCGTTGAACGGATCAAATGGAACTGCGGGTGGGTGAGAACGTAGAGCCGCTGTTTGGCGATTCGCGTCTTGTGCCGCCCTTCATCGTCAATCCCGACGACATCAAATCCTTCCTGCAATAGCCGACGTGCGATATGAAACCCTTGGAAACTGGCTACCCCGACAATAAGAACCGTTTGATCGACCATCATTCTCCCCCTCTTCACTCGTTATGACCTTCAATTTCCGTCAGCGAGGCGTGTCCCGGCGATATGAGGACGCATTCGCTTCACGCCATGTGTAAAGAGACGATCGATGTCTCGGTCGAGGTCGTCACTATTGGCGATAAAAAGCAGCAGGTAGGTCAGGGCCTCTTGGTCGTCTCGTAACGTCTCAATCAGGTGCAGCACGGAAGCGACGGTCGTGAAGGGACGGGTCCGGCCGACAAAGATTTTGGGGAAGACGTTCGCTTCTGGACCGAGTTCGCTCGCGGCGAGCAATTCTTCATATAACTTCTCACCCGGACGAATGCCGGTGACTTCAATGTCGATCTGTTCGGTCGTAAAACCGCTCAACTCGATCATTTTCTTCGCCAAGTCGATGATTTTGACCGGCTCGCCCATGTCGAGCACGAAAATCTCTCCCCCTCTGGACAAGACGCTCGCTTGGATGACAAGCCGGCTCGCTTCCGGGATGGTCATGAAGTAGCGGGTCATCTCAGGATCGGTGACGGTGACCGGTCCGCCCCGGAGAATCTGTTCTTTAAAGAGCGGTACGACCGAGCCGCGACTGCCTAAGACATTTCCGAAGCGTACGACTGCGAAGATCGTCTCGCTCGTTCGGGCTTTCTCTTGGACGACCATCTCGGCGATTCGTTTTGTCGAGCCCATCACGTTCGTCGGATTGACCGCCTTGTCGGTCGAGACCATGATGAAGCGGCTCACGTTATGCCGGGCCGCGACATCGACCATATGTTTTGTCCCGTAAATATTGTTTTTGACGGCTTCGAGCGGATTGTCTTCCATGAGTGGCACATGTTTGTGAGCGGCGGCATGATAGACGATGTCCGGCTGGTACGTGCGGAACACATCTTCGAGCCGAGCTTCGTCTTGCACATCCCCGATGACCGGATGCAGGATCGTCTCCGTGCCGAGCCCACGCAACTCTCGCTCAATCAAGTAAATGCTGTTCTCCCCATGACCGAGGAGAATCATTTCTGCCGGGGCGAATTTGATCAATTGGCGACACAACTCCGAGCCGATTGATCCACCGGCGCCAGTGACGAGCACAGTCGCGCCTTCGACATGGCGAGATATTCCAGATATGTCCAATTGAACCGGCTCACGTCCTAGCAAATCCTCGATTTTCACTTCGCGAATTTCGTTGATGGAGACTTTTCCGGTCGCCAGTTCCGAAATCATCGGCAAGGCGTGGGATTCGGCTCCTGTCTTCTCGATTCGTTTCAGCAAGGCGAGACGCCGTGTATAAGGCAAGCTTGGAATGGCCAAAATAACCACTTCGATACCATGTTCTTGAATGATGCGTTCCAAATCGTCCGTCATCCCGAGGACCGGGACGCCGTGGACGTAGAGTGTCTGCAGTTGCGGGTTGTCGTCGAGCAGACCGACGACGCAGAGGACGGTCGTCCGATGCTCCTTCAACTCGCGGACAATCAACTGTCCGGAATCCCCGGCTCCGATGATGAGTGCTTTTCGTCCCGGATGGTTCGAATGGGGTTTGAACACGTCAAACACATGGTTGCGGGCTAAGAAGCGGGTGAACAAGATGAGGTTGAATGCGAGCAACCCTTGTACGGCGATGATCATCCCAAGGCCAGCCCCGAAGTGAAACTGGTTGTAGGCGTACAACACCAAGTCACTGCTCAGTAAGGCGATGGCGACTTGTTTCATCTCATGGACCGAAGCGTAACGCCAGTCGATGCGATGAATCTTCAAGACGCTTCCGACGAGACTGAAGCTGACGATTTTAATGGCGACCATCATCAACATCTCGCTCGATTCGAGTGCCGCGTACGACGTGATCGTGGAGAACATCAGTTCAAACGTCGCGTACAATACAAACGAGACGATCAAGATATCGAGACATAAAAAGAGCAAATTGCGTTGATTCTTCCGATAGACGTTCACAAGTGTTGCCATGGTAGTTCGCACCTCCAAGAGTCTGAGTTGTTCGTTCGTGGTGTAAGTTGGAATGCGCAAAAGATGCGTCGATGCTAGTAAACTACCCGACTATCCTCAACAAGTTTAAAGATAAAACGAGCTTTTTCTCATTAACGACATAGATGCGAAAAAGGAGTTCACGAAATTATTATCATGATTTCATTCACATAATGAATAATTGTCGGACAAACGGGAAATGGAAATACATATAACCCGAATTGGGTATCGTTTACATTATTTTGAGCTTAGCTAAAACGCCACATAAGGAGGTAGAAATCGATCATAAGCATCCTTTTTGACTAGCTCGTTGACTCTTCAACCAATACATGCTGTTCATTCACACCAAGAGACCTTCCGAGACGCTCGCTGCGTCTCCCTCCAAAGGAGAGACACCAAGATGAAAAAATGGACACGCCCTCAAATCGTACAAGCGTTGCAGTTAGCTGCTCAAGAACATGCCGAGCTCGATTCGAAACGGTATAGTGTATGGTCGCAAACCAAAAATGTCCCGTCCCTTTCCACCGTCATCCATCAGTTCGGGTCTTGGCGCGAGGCGCTCGCCGCTGCCCAAATCCAAATGTCGTTCCATTACTACTCGGATGAAGACATCCTCCGCGCGTTGAATCAAGCTGCCGAGGAGTTACCGCTCTTCACGAGCCAAACGTATCGGGAATGGTCGAAAGTGACACGCTCCCCGTCGCTCACGTTGATCAGCAGCCGTTTCGGCTCTTGGTCGAACGCGCTCCGGGAAGCGAAACTTCAGACGACCGCCGCGAAAAACAATGAAGAGCGCATCATCCAAGCCTTGATTGAAGCGTCCGAAGAACTCGAACGTCTCACGTCCCAGCACTACGCCATCTGGGCCCAAGAACGCGGTTATCCGACAGTCGCGACGATCGCCCGGAAATATGGATCTTGGAGCTACGCCTTGTTCGTCCTCGACATCGCCCCGCCGAAACGGAAATGGGACGAAGAAGATGTCATCGAAGCCCTCCGCGTCGCGAAACATGAATTGTCCCACTTCAGTATTCTGCATTACCGGAAATGGGCCGAAGGACGCAACGTGCCGAGCACGTCGACCATCAACGCCCTCTTCGGCAGTTGGACGGCCGCATTAAAATGCATGGAAGAACAGACGATCACCCAATAACAAAAGCCCTGTCTCATCGTGAGACAGGGCTTTTGTTCAAGTGACGATCGAAATGAATAGCGGGATGCCGATGAGCAAGTTGAACGGGAACGTGACGGCGAGGGCGAGCGTCAAATAAAACGACGGCTCCGCCTCCGGGACCGATGCTTGGAGCATAGCCGGTGCGGCGATGTACGACCCGCTCGCCGCGAGCGTCATAAGCAGAATCGTTCCCCCATCAGACAGTCCAGCCATTCCGGCAGCGAGAAAACCGATGGCCGCGCCGACGAGCGGAAACGTCATCCCGGCGACTAAAAACTTCATCCCGTACGACGGTAGCGTCTTCAGCTGATGACCGACCTTTACGCCGAGGCTGAGCAAGAACAACAGCAACACGCCTGGGAACAAATCGACAAAAAACGGGGTTAATGCCGACGTATCCGGGGTGACCAGCCCGACGATGAGACCAGCCAAAAGCAGCAAGATGCTTTTCGAGAGCAGACTGTCACGGATGACGGTGAGCGATTGAGTCGGTGCCGCCGTGATGCCGAGGACGCGGCTTTGATTGTATAACAACAGTGCGACGACGAGACCCGGAATTTCGAGGACGACGACGAGTGTTGTCATGAACGGCTCATAACTGATGCCGAGACGTTCGAGCTGCGCCGTCGCAGCGACATACGTCACGAGCGAGACCGAACCGAACGTCGCGGCCATGGCAATGCGCTCCGGAAACGTGAACTTCAAGAACGCTCCAAGGCCGAACGCGACGAGCGGAAGTACGAGACCAAGCACGAGCGTGACGGCGAGCGGGAACGCCAACTCGTCCATCGATACCGAGGCGAGCCCCATCCCTCCTTTCAATCCGATGGCAAGCAGTAAGTATAGGTTGAGCGTGATGCTGAGTGACTCAGGAATCTTCAAATTCGATTTGCCGAGAGCGGCAATCACACCTGTCACGAATAGGAGCACCGGGGCACTCGTCAATAAAAACATCAATTGTTCCATCTTTTCCTCCTGGACGACAAAAGCGCACACCAAAGAGAGGTGTGCGCTGCATGCCGACGGCTCGAACACGTTCGCTCCGTCTAGCCGACAACTGTCGGGTATTTAGTTCGGCAGCTCCGGAACAGGACGACGGGAATGTCGCACGGACACTTCCCAATCCTGAACCGTCTCTGCTTCTAGTGTAAAAATGTCGTCACGGCTTGTCAATCCCGCCATCCCATGGTGCATCAAGTCGAAAGACGATGAGGCGTTCCCCTGTCTTCGTGCTGATATCCGTGTGAAGCGAGACGAGACGCCGACCGAGCACGTCATGTAAAATCGCCTCGAGTTGGGCCCGCCCTGATTCGACGAGGTTATTGCGATATTTCTTCAATTGCTCACGACCGGCCGATTTGGCGGCCAGTTCATACTCGGCCGGGGTCAAGACGCCCTGAAGCGTCACGATGGCCAAGTCGCGGAGCAGGTCTGCTTTACACGTCAAAGAGCCGCGCCCGAGATACTCTTTCTCCCATTGTGTGATCCGAGCACTCAGTTCCATTTCGAGCTGACCTTTTTTCGGCATCGTTACTTCACGAATCCGATCATCATCTCGCGAAGAATCTTCGCGGCGGCGATGGCCGTCATGTCCGATTGGTCATATGCTGGTGACACTTCGACGAGATCGGCACCGATGATGTCGATGTCGGCGTTCGCGATGGCGTGCACTGCTTCAAGCAACTCTTTCGTCGTGATGCCGCCGATTTCTTGCGTACCCGTTCCCGGGGCCGCCGACGGGTCGAGGACGTCGATGTCGATCGTGACGTACACTTTCTTCCCGGCGAGCGTCGGCAACACGCGTTTGAGCGGTTCAATCACTTCATATTTATACATGTTATAGCCGACTTCTTTGACCCAGTCGAACTCTTCTTTCATCCCAGAACGAATTCCGAACGAGTAGCAGTTCGACGGTCCGATGAGTTCGGCCGCTTTTTTGAGCGGTGTCGAGTGCGACAATGGCTCACCTTCATAGTCGTCACGGAGGTCCGTGTGCGCATCGAGGTGCAAGATGACGAAATCATCCCCGTACGCATCATGCATCGCCTTGATGACCGGCCATGTGACGAGGTGTTCTCCCCCCATACCGAGTGGGAACTTGCCTTCTTTGATGATGTCTTTGACGAACGACTCGATCATGTCGAGTGATTTCTGGGCATTCCCGAACGGGAGCGGGATATCACCGGCGTCATAGACGGCTGCTTCCGTCAAATCACCATCAAGATAAGGGCTATATTCTTCGAGTCCAATCGAGACTTCACGGATTCGGTTCGGACCGAAGCGTGAGCCTGGACGGAAACTGACCGTCCAGTCCATCGGCATCCCATAAAGGACCGTCTTCGCGTCCGTCACTTCCGGCAAGCTCGCGATAAACACTTTGCCTGAGTAGGCTTCATCGAAACGTTTAATCATTTCGTCAAGTCCTCCACAAATTTCGGAAGGACGAAGGCCGCATTGTGAAGCTTCGGCGTATAGTACTTCGTCTCGATGTCGTGGAAACGCTCGGCCGGCACTTGTTCTGGGTCGTACTGCTTCGAGCCGATCGTGAACGTCCACATGCCGCTCGGATACGTCGGTACGTTGGCCGTGTAGAGCTTCGTGATTGGGAAAATCTCTTTCACGTCACGTTGAACCGTTTGGATGAGCTCTGGCGTGAACCATGGGTTGTCCGTCTGCGCGACGAAAATGCCGTCGTCTTTGAGCGCTCTCGAGATGCCGGCGTAGAATCCTTTTGTGAACAAGTTGGCCGCTGGGCCGACCGGTTCTGTCGAGTCGACCATGATGACGTCATACTCGTTCTCTGATTCGGCGATATGCATGAAGCCGTCACCGACGATGACTTCAACACGCGGGTTGTCGAGTTCACCTGCGATATTTGGTAAGTATTTCTTCGAATATTCAATGACTTTCCCGTCGATGTCGACGAGAACTGCTTTTTCGACTGATGGGTGTTTCATAATCTCACGGATGACGCCACCGTCTCCGCCACCGACAACGAGCACATGCTTCGGATTCGGGTGTGTGAAGAGTGGGACGTGAGCCACCATCTCGTGATAGACGAATTCGTCCTTATCCGTCGTCATGACCATTCCGTCAAGCAACAACATTGTTCCGAACTCGTCCGTTTCGACCATTTCTAGTCGTTGAAACTCCGTTTGTTCGCTCTCATAAACGTGGTTTACACGGAACGTGATTCCGTAATCTTCTGTTTGGTGCTCCGTAAACCATAATTTTAATTTTTGGTCCATCGATAGAACCCCTTTCTGTTCAAAAAGTTGTTCGTATGCGAGTGGCGTTTTGAGGCGCTTCTTATTCATACGATAGGAAGTATACAAAAACTGTACCCATTTTGCACGATTTTTTTATTTATTTACCTCGATGTGTGAGT
Organism: Exiguobacterium mexicanum; assembly: GCF_005960665.1. Taxonomy (GTDB): domain Bacteria; phylum Bacillota; class Bacilli; order Exiguobacteriales; family Exiguobacteriaceae; genus Exiguobacterium; species Exiguobacterium mexicanum_A. Next base: position 282,132 of record NZ_CP040676.1, on the reverse strand, counting down.
TTTAGGTGAGTTTTGTCCGATAAACTGATTAAAGAGTATTTCGATTATTTTAAAGGAGGGATCCTATGTGGTCTCCTTGTACCGCCTGCTCCACGACCATCCCATTTTTTGAACGGGGCCTCGTCGTCGTCAATGACAAGCCCCACCCGTACGACTCGTTTGACGAATTGACGGAACACCTCGCCGCCGTCGAGGAAGACGTGTACTGTGTCGACCCGACCACAAAACGCCAGACCGCCGTCGTCTCGGCGAGCGACCTGCTCGAACAAATCGCCAACCGCGACACGATCGAATTGATTCAACACGGTGACCTCGAGAGCCACTTGCAACCGATCATCCATCTCGACACCGGAGAACGGTTCGGCTACGAGGCTCTTCTCAGAAGCCAGAACAACGTCTCACCGGGCGAACTGTTCCGGGCCGCGAACCGATTCGGGCTTCACTCGAAGCTAGATCAACGTGCTCGCGCCGAAGCGATCAAAGCGACGTATCACGCCGTCGAGCCGCACGAGAAGACGTTCATCAACTTCTTGCCCTCGACGATTTATAACCCAGACTATTGTCTCCAACACACGTTCGAGCTTATCGACCGGTACGGACTCAGTCCCGATCGTTTCATCTTCGAGGTCGTTGAGACGGAGAAAGTCCAAGATGTCGCCCATTTGCAACATGTGTTCTCTACATATAAGAAGCGTGGTATGAAAGTCGCCCTCGATGATGTCGGCGCTGGCTTCTCGACGCTCGATATGTTGAAGCGACTTGAGCCCGACTATGTCAAAATCGACCGGTCGTACATCTCCTTCTGCGACCAAGACGCCGAGAAACGAGCGTTCTTGAAAAACGTACGTCAATTGACACGCTCAATGGGCATCACCATCCTCGCCGAGGGCATCGAACGCCCCGAAGAAGTCGACGTCTGTCGCGAACTCGGGTTCGACCTCGCCCAAGGCTATTACTTCGGTAAACCGTCTCCTTATGCGCTTTGACGCAATGAAGGCCTAGAGCACCCGCTCTAGGCCGTTTTTTTAATCCTCGTCTTCCTCTTCGTCCATATCTTCTTGCATCTCGGTATCTTCGTTGTTCATCGGTTCTTCCTCTGCTCCCCCGCAAGCCCCGAGGATGATGCCCGTCGCCAACAGCGACGCAGCCAATGCACCTTTCTTTTTCATCATGAACACCCCTTTTTACGTTGTGTCGTACAGTACGGTTAATTCCCTCGCTCTTCATGCTGAAACGTTTTTTAGGTTAAGAACGTGTAAACGGTGGAATGAATCTAGTGATGACAACTGAACAGAAAGAAGGTGTACTTGTTGAAACGACGCGTCTGGCAACTCCTCATCATGATTGTACTCGGCATCTTCCTTCTTGGTTTGCTTTACTCGATCGATGGGCTCATCCCGTTCCTAATTGGGGCCGCCATTCTCATTCCGCTCATCGTCGGCTGGCATATCTTATTTGACCATGTCCAACCGCAGGCCAAGCTCGCCTGGCTGCTCGCCGTCTTGTTCATTCCGTTCCTCGGTGCCCTCGCCTGGGTACTGTTCGGCCGAACACCTCGACGACACCGACGCATCAAACGGACCTCGACCGAGATTCGGATGTTCCGGCAAGCAATCGAGGCCGAACGGATCGAGACGGCAAACGACGTGTCGGATCGCTTTCCTCTCACGCGCACACTCGAGAAGCTCGGCGCGACCGGTGCGGATGGTCACACGTCGACGAAACTGCTCGTCAACGGCGAGGAAAAATTCGATGCGGTGATTAAAGATATCGAGCAAGCGACCCATCATATCCACGTCCAATATTATCTATTCCGGACCGATGAAATCTCGCTCAAGATTCGTGACGCTCTCATTAAACGATCAAATGAGAATGTCACCGTCCGCTTTTTGTATGACGGCCTCGGCAGTCAAGAGATTAGCGAATCGTTTCTCGAACCGCTCCGCGAGTCCCGTGTCCACGTAGAGGCGTTCGACCCGGTCGTCCACCCGCTCCTCGTCTTTAACGCCAACTTCCGCAACCATCAAAAGTTGATCGTCATCGATGGGCGAATCGCTTACACCGGCGGACTGAACGTCGGGGATGAATATCTCGGGAAACATAAAAAGCTTGGATTTTGGCGTGATACCCATCTGCGCCTCGAAGGACCGCTCGTCCGGGAACTTCAGCGTTTGTTCGTCGAGAATTGGCTGTATGCCGGTCATGAAGACGATACAGAACGCTGGGACTTGTTCGCCGACAGCAAACATTTGCCAGAATACTTCATCGACGACCCGCAACCGGATAACGGGGCGACCCAGCTACTCGTCACGTCTCCTGGAAAAGATGTCACAATCCGAGACGGGCTCATTACGCTTTTGATGGAGGCGAAGGAGTCGATTTGGATCACGACACCATATTTAATTCCGCCTCCCGAGTTGCTCGCGCTGTTAGAAGTCGCCGGCCGGCGTGGCATCGATGTGCGAATCGTCGTCCCCGGAAAAGGAGACGAATGGTTCAGCTTCCATGCGACCGAATATTATTTCGAACAACTGCTCAAACGGAACATTCGGATTTATAAATACAATCGCCATTTCATCCATGCAAAAACCGTCCTCATCGATGGCAAGATTGCGCTCGTTGGGACGGCTAACTTTGATTTTAGGAGCATGTATTTGAACCACGAGATGACAATCGCCCAGTATGAGACGTCGTCCATCCAACAGCTGCAAGAAGCGTTCTTGAAAGACTTTGATGAGTCGATTCTCATCGACTGGTCAATGCTTCGCAAGAAATCGAGCGGCAAACGTTTCATCGAAGCGTTCTGTCATATCTTCTCGCCACTCCTTTGAGACACACGCCAAACCGCATACAGGACGATGAGCAACGCGATGAGACCGAGTTGCCAACCCGCGGCCACGTGTAAGACCGCCGCGACCGCGAGCGCCTCGATCAACAATGCCGGCACTTTCCCAATCATGCTCGCTACGGCGAAGGACGGGAGCGACATTCGGCTGAACGCGGCCGACAGCGTGACGAGTCCGGACGGGACGAACGGCATCAGCCTCAGCCCGAGGACAAGAAACCATGCCTCAATACCACCTGCTTCGCGGAGCCGTTTCAAACGCTCCCCATCCGGTGACGTGAACCGGTGGAGCGCTTTGCGATAAAGAATAAAACTGAGCACAGCACCCACGGCCTCGCCGACGATAGAGACGGCGACGCCCGGTCCAAATCCTAGCAGTTGCACGTTCAGTGCCGTCAAAAATGCGCTCGGTAATATACCGGCGACGGCGATGAGCATATTCAACAAGATACTGATCACAACAAACAACGGGATCGGCAAAGCTGCCCATTCCATATAAAAACCTCACTTCATGTGAAAAGGCTGGCCCGTCAACGACGGGTCAGCCTTTTGTTTATTTTGCTTCGACTTCATCCCACGCGTCTTCGTCGACAGGTGGAAGGTGTTTCTCTTCAAGTTTCGAGACAACGACCGCGCATGTCGCGTCGCCGGTAATGTTGACCGACGTCCGGAGCATGTCGAGAATACGGTCGACACCGATGATCAAGGCGATCCCTTCGACCGGTAAGTTGACCGACTGCAAGACGAGCGCGAGCATGATGAGCCCGACACCAGGTACACCCGCCGTCCCGATTGAGGCGAGTACCGCTGTGATGACGACCGTCACGAGTTCGGTCATCGTCAAATCAGCCGCGAATACTTGGGCGATGAAAATCGTCGCGACCCCTTGCATGATCGCCGTCCCGTCCATGTTCACCGTCGCGCCGAGCGGCTGAACGAATGAGGAAATGGAACGCGGCACGCCGAGTTTCTTCTGGGCGAGTTCCATCGATACAGGGAGCGTCGCGTTCGAAGACGACGTCGAAAACGCGAGCGTGATCGCTTCGTAGAAGTTTTTAAAGAAGAAGACCGGACTCATCTTCCCGAGCAGGACGAGCGCCCCGCCGTAGACGAGTACCGAGTGTAAAAATAGCGTCAAGACGACCGCGAACATATACCACGCCATCGCTTTGACAGCATCGAAACCGATCCCTCCGATGGCCGAGGCGATCAAAGCGAACGCGCCGTATGGGGCGAGCTTCATGACCAAGTGAATCAAGTGCATCATGATGCGGTCGCCTTGTTTGACGAAACGGCGCCACGTTTTGGCCCGTTCGCCGAGAGCGATCATCGCAAATCCGATGAGAGCCGCAAAGACGATGATTTGAAGCATGTTGCCTTCAGCGAGCGCTTGAATCGGGTTCGTCGGAATCATGTTGACGAATGTCTGCACGATGTTTGACGACTCTTCAGCCGCACCCGATTCGAATTCAAGGTTTGCCGTTTGGAAGTCACCACGTTCTCCCGGTTTGATGACCGAAGCGACACCCATCGCCAAGATGATGGCGAGCGCTGTCGTCGTCAAGAAGAAGAGGAGCGCCTTCGATCCGACCCGCCCGAGCTCTTTCGGGTCCCCGAGACCCATGACGCCGAGAATGATCGAGAAGAAGACGATCGGAACGACCAGCATTTTAATCAAGTTCAAAAATACAGTACCGACTGGGGAAAGGATATACGTATTGACGATGTCATATACGTTACCGGACAGACCGGCGAGCCCTAGCCCGACAAGGACCCCTAAGGCGAGACCAATTAAAATTTTCTTCGTTTCACTCATCGTGTCACCCTTTCTTTTTTGCACAGTGCGTTTAGTATAGCATAATGCTGAATATTCATACAATTACGGTGAAATCACAACATCATAACAAGTTCATATTCCCATCTTCACTTGAACGAAAACAAAAAAGATTGGAGACCAAAACGGTCCAATCTTTTCACTCGGCATCGAGACGCGCAAGTTCGGTTTGAAGTTCGGTCGATTGCTCCCAAATCTCAGGACGATGTTCTTTCAAAAACGCGGCTAGCACGTTGCGTGACGGAGCGTCCATCATATCGATGAGAATACGGCCTTTGAGCGATTTGTCCATCTGGTTGACGTGGTACGGCAACAGCTTGTATCCGCGCCGTGCCTCAAGGTCGACCGACATGTCACAGGCCGCGACACCGCCATAATAGAACCCTTCCGGCTTTCGACCGACCGTGACCCAGACGATCCAGTACGGTTTGCCGTTCGGCACCGCTTCCGGATCCGTCAAAAACTTGATGCGTTTCTCGATCGCCGATTTAGCATGCATGGCCCCCATATCGATGACCGCGGTCCCCGCCTCGACATCGATGATGACGGGAGACATATTGTTCAAACTGAGCGAACCGACCCCAAAACCGCCGTGGCCATCGGTCGAATCGTCAGCGACGATGTTAAAATTAATCTCTTTCATAGACTTCCCTCCCTCTCTACTGTACACAAAGACGAGGGAATGTGGCAATCCGGAACGTCAGCACCATTCAATCCGAAACGTCGTACCCGGTCCGATGGCACGGATGAGCGGCCGGTCTGCCTCGATGACCCGGCCGAGAACGTTGACTCGTGCATCAGGCGGAAGATCCCGTTTCGTCATTTGCATCTCGCCGGCATAGCGCCCGTAATCCGCATTATCGACCGTGATCGTCCCAAGCGGACGCGGTCTCGCATCCATCGGTTCAAGCAAGCGGTCCCCAGGTCGGCCGTAAGCCCGAGACTCGACCGAGCGGATGACGTCACGGGCCGGATCCATCCGGTTCGTCTGGACGCGATAGAAGGCGGCCTCAATCGTCGTCTCCGCTTCGGCCCGGAGGACGAGCATCCCGTCCGCGTGTGAGGCGAACTGTTCGATCGTCTCGTCGGCAAGTCCCGGATCGCCGATTAAAATGCGGTCGACCGAATCGGCGAGGTCCAAGTAACAAGCGAACGTCGATAACGTTCGATGGTCTTCGAGCGTCGGCAACCGTTCAAACAACGGTCCGCGGAGTGACCCATCTCCCGGGATGAACGCTTGAACGCTCAATCCTTGGCGTTTCAACCAATCGTTCTTGGCATCGAACCAGTTTCGATCAAGCCCCGTCTCTGGGCGCGGATAGAAGTTGTGCCACGCCTCGACGTTGTCCGTCACGAGGCCGTGTTGCTTCATCTCTATGAGTTCCGCTTCAGACAGCGTGCTCGCGTTCAAGGCGACCGTCATCCGGGTCGACAAGTCGGCGACTTGTTTTGGGGTCACGCCGTAATCGACGCGCAGCCCCGTCACGCCCCACTCGGTGAGCGTATGGGCATCGTCCCACGTCTTGCCGAGCGCGGCGAGCGACATCGGTGCGATATCCGCAAACAGCTCCATGTCGAGTTTTCGTGCGAGCGTCCCGAGATCACGGAGCCTTTCCGTATACACCGACGTGTCGTCCTCGGGGATATGCAGTGACGTGAACATCGAGGTGAAGCCAATCTCGCGCATGCGTCCGATCCATATCTTGAACTGCGGTGTGAGCGGTTCGCTCAAATAAACCGATAATCCTTTCATCAGAAAACCCTCCTCATCAAATGAAAAGGCGACTCCAAAGAGCCGCCTCGGTTGTTAAATCCCGTCTGCCATCTCTTCTTTGAAGCCGAAGAAATACGTGAAGATGAAGCCAGCCGTATACGAAATGACAAGACCTGCGATGTACGTCAAGTACATGCCGTTGTCGATGAGCGGTGTGAGCGAGAGACCCGAGACCCCAATCCCGAGTGCTGCCGTCTTCATCGTCGCTTGGAAGGCACCGCCGACCGCGGCCCCCATACAAGCCGTCAAGAACGGACGACCGAGCGGAAGCGTGACCCCGTAGAGGAGCGGTTCACCGATGCCAAGGAATCCGACCGGGATCGCCCCTTTGATGATGTTACGGAGACGTTGGTTGCGCGTCTTCACAAAGATAGCAAGTGCTGCCCCGACTTGTCCGGCCCCGGCCATCGCCAAGATCGGCAAGAGTGCCGTGTTACCGACCGTGTTGAGCAACTCCAAGTGAATCGGTGTGAGTCCGTGGTGCAATCCGACCATGACGAGCGGTAAGAAGAATCCAGCAAGAACAGCCCCTGCGACCGGTCCACCGACTTCGAGCACGGCGTTAAGACCTTGCATGATACCGTCCGACAACACGCCTGCGACCGGCATAATCGCATAGAGCGCCGTGAAACCGACGACGAGTACCGTAAGAAGCGGTGTGAAAATGATATCAACCGCTGTCGGCATGAAGCGACGGACATGTTTCTCGATGTACGTCATGAGCCAAGCGGCAAAGATGACCCCGAACAGTCCACCCCGCCCGACGACGAGCGGTTCCCCATAAATGGTGATGTCCGCGAGCACCGGGTTGAAGAGGATCCCCCCGGCGATGGCACCGAGTACCGGCGTCCCGCCGAACTCTTTTGCCGTATTCCAACCGACGAGAATGGCGAGGTAGGCGAATACCGTGCTACCGAGCAACAAGAGGATTTGCATCCACGTTTCCGTCGGGTCGACCCCGGCGTTCTTCGCGAAGTTGGCTCCTCCGTTAATGATACCTGAAGCGACAAGTCCTGGAATGAGCGGAATGAAAATATTCCCTAAGCGACGCAAGAAGCGCTTGAACGGCGACTTCTGTTTGTCTTTCACTTTTTGACGTTCGATGGCGGCCCGTTCGTCCGGAGTCAAGTTCGCGTCGACCGATTCTTCTCCGATGGCGAGCCCCGTCTCACGACTGAGATGGTCCGCCACGCGGTTGACCGTCCCCGGGCCAACGACGATTTGCAACGTCTCATCATCGATGACACCCATGACACCATCGATTTGTTTCAAGGCGGCAAGATCCGCTTTCGTCGGATCCTTGAGCGCCAAACGCACACGTGTCATACAGTGCGCGAGTTGACGAATGTTGTCTTTCCCCCCGACATGCTCGAGTATCGCATGCGCAAGAACCTCTTCTTTCTTCATCTCGAATCCCCCTTATAGTGCGTCACGGACGAATCCGTTCGCACGCTCTAATCGCTCGACTGCCTCCGCATGCGGGACATCGGCTAAAATCATGACGATCGCCGTCTTGACGTGCCCACCGGATGAATCAAAATAACGCGCGGCCGTCTGTTCGTCGACCCCTGTCGCTTCCGCAATCATCCGTTTGGCCCGCACTTCCAACTTCTCGTTCGTCGGCTGCACGTCGACCATCAGGTTTTGATACACTTTCCCTACTCCAATCATCGACGCCGTCGAAATCATGTTGAGGACGAGTTTTTGCGCCGTCCCTGCTTTCAAACGGGTCGAACCGGTCAACACTTCCGGTCCCGTCTCGACCTCAATTTTATACTCGGCGTGGTCGCTGATTTTTGATCCTTTGTTACATGATAACGCAGCTGTCGTCGCCCCGACTTCACGGGCGTAATCGAGCCCGCCGATGACGTACGGTGTCCGGCCGCTCGCGGCGATTCCGACGACCGTGTCCTTCTCGTTCAAGTGAAGCGCTTTCAAATCGTTGACTGCCAAATCCTTGCTGTCTTCTGCTCCCTCGACGGCTTTGATGAGCGCACGCTCGCCTCCGGCGATGAGTCCGACGACCATGTCCGGTGATACGCCGAACGTCGGCACACATTCTGCCGCATCCAAGATACCGAGCCGTCCGCTCGTCCCTGCGCCGATATAAATCAAACGCCCGCCTTGTTTGAAGGATGCGATGGCACGCTTCGTCACTTCGGCAATGACCGATAGCTCTTCTTTAATGACGTGGGGGACCGACTGATCTTCCTCGTTCATCACCGCGAGGAACTCCTCGACCGCCATCTCGTCCAAGTGCATCGTTCGTTCATTCCGTCTTTCAGTAGCCAGTTTGTCTAACATCGCCACCATCCTTTCTTCTCTCTGATTTCATTGTACTAACTTGAAATTAAAAGTCAAATTTATTTAAAAAAATAAGGAAGTAAAATTTCATAAAAGAAATGAGGATGTTACCCATTCCATAGAAAAAGCCCAGCCCATATCGGACCGAGCCCTTCATTCGACCAGTTTCTTCATCACGTGGACGTGGTCGCCCCGTGCCGTGACGGAATCTTTTTCGTACACATAACCTTGTCGTTCCCAAAAGTGATGTGCCCGTTCATTGTGCGGCAAGACTCCGAGCCGAAACACCGTCTGGAAAGGGCGCATATATTCCTGTTCAAGTTGCTCATACAGCCGTTGCGCGACACCGGTACCATGAAATTGCTCGTCGACGACGAACAGGCCGAGCCAGAGCGATCCGTCGACTGGATGTTCTTTCAACAAATCAGCGACCGCGATGACGCCCCCTTCTTCAAACACGAGGCTGACGGTCCCTTCGGCTTCAAAGTCGGTCAAATTCTCGTCTCGAAACGCTTCAGGCGTCTGTCCGTTCAAGCTCGCGAACGCCGACTGCCGCAATAAGAACGTCGCGACCTTGTCGCGCCACGTCGCATCATAGACGTGAATCATCGGCGCAACTTCACCATCTCGTCACGCGCCTCGGCGTAACGGTCAATCAAACTTTCGCCTTTTCGGTGCAACAGACCCATATAGAGCGTATCGATGATCGTCAACTGGGTCATCCGTGACGCGATGCTCGCGATCCGGAAGTCACGTTCGACACTCGGCGTGCAAAGACGGACGTCCGCCTCCCGATAGAGCGGAGATTTATCGAGGTCCGTGATGGCGACGACCGGCACCCCTTTCTTTTTGGCGAAGCGGACGAGTTCGAGTACATCTTTCGTCCGACCCGACGTGCTGATGGCGACAAAGACGTCGTTCGGTCCGAGATGCGGGATGAGTGACAACATGTAATGGAAGTCTTGCGACGTCTGGGCCGCATAGCCGAGCTTTGTGAATTTATATTGCGCGTCATAGGCAGCCGTTGACGAACCGCCGACCCCATAAAACACGACCCGGTTCGCTCGGGCAAACGTATCGATTGCATGCTCGAGCTCACGCTTGTCCATCGCCTCGGCGCACGCCTCGATGGCCATCTTGTTTACATGGATGACTTTTTGAAACGAATCGTACGGTGTGTCTTTCTGCTGTAACACGTTGAAGTCGGTGAGTGTCGTCTCGGTGATGGCCAAGTCTTTGACGAGGGCGAGCTTGAACGCCTTGAAGCTGTCGATGCCGACGACGCGGGCGAACCGGACGATACTCGCCTCTGACACATCCGTCTTTTGAGCAAGTTCTTTCGTCGTCATGTTCGGAACGAGCGTCGAGTGGGTCAAAATATAGTCTGCGATTTTCTTCTCGACAGACGTCATCTCACTTTTAGCGAGTTCGATTTTTTTGAGTAAGGATTCCATCGGGTCATCCCCTTCCTACTTCTAGTTTCTGTTTCCATGATAGCGGATTCTTTCTGCACAAGCCAACTTGGATATGAAAAAGGTCAAGCCGAAGCTTGACCTGATCGTTATAAGTTTTTGGCATTGAACGTATCGCCGCCTTGAATCGTCCCGTTTTGGAACCCTTTGTCGAACCAGCGTTTCCGCTGTTCGGACGTCCCATGGGTGAACGAGTCTGGCGTCACATACCCGCGTGCCTGTTTTTGAAGCGTGTCATCCCCGATTTGGTGCGCCGCATTCATCGCCTCTTCGACGTCGCCAGCCTCGAGGTAGCCCATGCCTTGGGCGTGGTGGGCCCAGACACCCGCATAATAATCGGCCTGAAGCTCGAAGCGGACCAAATATTTATTGAATTGCGTCTCACTCATTTCGTTACGGAGCGGCATGATCTCATCGGTCGTGCCGAGCAACGTCTGGACGTGGTGGCCGACTTCGTGGGCGACGACATACGCCATCGCGAAGTCACCCGGTGCGTTGAAACGTTGACTGAGTTCATCATAGAAACTTAAATCGATGTATAGCTTTTGGTCACCGGGACAGTAGAATGGTCCGACAGCCGATCCCGCGATACCGCAGGCAGATTCAACCTGGTCTTTATACAAGACGAGCGTCGGTTCCCGATACGTCAATCCGTTCTCTGCGAATATATCGGTCCATACTTCCTCGGTATCCCTTAGCACGACCGACACGAAGTCTGCCATCTCTTCTTCCCGTGCCGACCCTTGGTACGTCTCGGACGACTGTGGTTCGCCGATCCCGATGTTGTTGACAATGTCTGCCGGATTGCCCCCGTTCAGCAACGTGAAGACGATGACCAAGATGAGACCGAAGCCTCCGCCAATCCCGGCAATCCCTTTCCCTCCGACACGTTGTCCCCGTCGATCTTCAACGTTACGACTTGCTTGTCTACCCTTCCATTTCATCAGCCTGTTCCTCCTACGTCTAGTCTGTCTTGTTCATTACCCCGTTTTCACATATTTCGCACCTGCATTTTTTCTTTGTACTGTCCGCTCAATCGATTTTCTGCTTTCCACCCGCCCCACCTTTCACTAGAATGAAAGGGAACGAACTAAAAGGAGGAAATGTTATGCCATACGTAACGGTTAAAATGCTCCCAGGCCGCACGGTCGAACAAAAACGTGCGTTGATTGAAAAAGTGACGGAAGCCGTCTCGGAGACGACGAACGCACCGAAAGAAAACATCACCGTCTTCATCGAAGAAATGGACGCGACGCACTACGGTCAAGCCGGCGTTATGCACGCGGACAAGAAGTAATGATGTAAAAAGAATGCCATGTCCCTGTTGTGGACATGGCATTCTTTTTGCCTCAAAACGGCATTTTATTAGAAATAGTTTTCATAATCAAATCTTCTACGATTGTTTCGACTTTAGTGATTTCTAAAAAGCCGCTCTCATCAATCCGTGGAACCGCATTAGTCTCAAGGAATCTCCAATCATATTGAATCGTTTCTAAATCATTCGCATTGGCAATTTCTTTAGACGTTGCTCTCATTAAAATACGGAATTTATATGGCCAGAGCCCAGTTTTGTGTTTTTGCATGACAAAGTGCTCATTTTGTTGAACATTACTCCAAAAATTCAATCCGCCCATTGTTGAAACAGGTTTTCTAAATGGCATAAAAAATCCTCCCATAATGTCTAATGTATAATCATTATACAAATATAGATGTTAACGATGTATGGATTTTTATTTTTTTGGCATATATTTTCAATTACATAATAAATGTTGGATGTAATTTTACAAATGTGGTCAGTCTTCCAGATTCACTTCAAACCGCTCGCTCGGGACGGTCGGTTTAATGAGATGACGCGTCGCACGCCAAATGTGATAGCCGATTCGGTCGAGCCAGAGGAGAGCTTGCACCTTTTGAATCGTCTGGTCCATCTCAAGCTGATTGGCTGCCGTCTCCTCGAGCAGTTCGGCCCGGTGCGCTTTTCGATATTCGGCAAGCTGTTTCGAGGCTGTCTTCCACTGCCGAGACTCTTCCGGGGGCGTGTGATGGTTGAGCGTCTCCAACATGTCGAGTTCATGCAAGACGAGCTGGCGCGCGACCAGGAAGTCTGTATCCCGAAGGGCGTCGACCGGTTCGACTTCTCGCATGACGAACAGCCACCGCTCCAAATGATCGATTGTATGCAGCAGCGACAAGTGTTGCCCATAGTCATTGCGGCCCCGCCCTTCTTCCAATTGAATCGTGCTCAAAAAGACACGCACGTCCCCGAGCGTCTTCTCCACGAGTTGGAGCTCGTCGTCGCGCTTTCGTCCTTCCGCTAGCAACAGTTTCGTCTCTTTGGCGAGATAGCGCTCGATTTCAATCAACGAGCGTCGGGCCGCTTCGAGCGCGACCGTCGGGATGCGGGCCATGTTCGGGTTCAAGAACCGGGTCAGCTTCTCCGCTCGGCTCGGGACCCACTTCAGCAACCGACGGCTGAACGCCTCGTGGAACGGCAAAAACGTGAACACACCAAGCAGATGGAACGACGTGTGGAACAAGGCGAGCCGCAACAGTTCGTTCCAATTGAGACGGTCGGCCACACCGTTGACGACGCCGAACAAGAGCGGGAAGGTTAGCCAGCCGATAAGTAAAATCGAGCCGTGGACGAGCACGTGCGCCAAGACGATGCGGCGGGCCGACTTCCAACCTCCGATCGACCCGAGCGCGACGACGAGACTTGTCCCGGCACTTTGCCCTAAGACGAGCAGACACGCTTGGGCAAGGGTGACCGTATCGGTCGCGAGCGCCGTCATCGTCAAGACGAGACCGATGCTTGAAGACTGCAATAAAACAGTCATCAACAGGCCCGTACCGAGAAGCGCAAGTTGGTGGAGCGGTGTGTCCGCTTCCCAACTGGCGAACGAGAACGTGACAACTTCCCGCATCGCCTCTTGGAGCGTTCCGATGCCGACAAAAATGAGGCCAAGTCCGACCATGAGCATGCCGATGCGTTTGACGCGCCGCCCAATCAAGCGCAGCGCCATGCCGACCCCGATGAGCGGGAGCAACAGCTCGCGGATATCGACGTTATAACCTAAGAGCGCCACGATCCATCCGGTCGTCGCGCTACCCGCGTTCGCTCCGATGACGAGTGTGAGCGCTTGGGTGAACGTCAGCAGGCCGGCACTGACAAAACTGATTGTCATGAGCGTCGTCACGGTCGAGGACTGAAACAACGTCGTCATCGTCGCTCCGAGAAAGGCACCCGAAACAGGTCCTTCAGCCAAGCGATTCAATCGTTGCCGGAGGCGTTCCCCGGCCATGCTTTTTAACGTATCCGTCAACAGCATCATCCCGAGTAGGAAGATGCCGACTCCCCCGACCAATGTGCCGATTCCCATGGTGTCACTTCCTTTTCAACGATTCAATCGCCTCGTAACGTTGACAACATCCATGTTTTTTCTGATGCGTGATCTTTCAAGTTGAGCAGTACGTCCTCCGGATAATAGATTTTCTCGTCGGACTGTCGTGAGTTTAAAATCGATTGGACGAGCATCGACACTTCCGAAATTTCCCGGCGGTCGCCATCATTCATCTTGAGATAGATGCCTTCGTATGTCCCGTGCCCTTTATACAAATCGTATGGCAATTGGCTGAGCTGATCCTCGAGCAAGTAGTAGCGCGTCGGTAAACCGATTGCCTCCATCGTTGAACGCAAGCGGTCCATATAGCGGACGCGGTTCGCTTCCGGGAAGTTCTTATATTTCAACAAACGACGGTTGACGAAGCGGCTCGCAAGGTCGGCCAAAATCGGGTCCGCCTCATCCATCCATTCCTGAAAATAGAAATAGACGATCGTCTCATCGAGCTTCAAATAATGCTCGAGCGTCATGTCTTCATGGTTAAAAATCGGCAAGAAATGCTTTGGAGTCATCTCGAAAGAATAACCCGATTCGTATAGTTCTTGCGCCCGTTCGAGCACGGCTTTGAGTAATAAATCGCTCGATCGCGTCGCCGGATGCAAGTAAACTTGCCAATACATTTGATAGCGCCGCATGATATAGTCCTCAATCGTATGCATGCCCGACTGTTTGACGACGACTTGGTCCTCATCGGGACGCAACACCCGAAGCATGCGCTCAAGGTCGAACTTACCGTAACTGACACCGGCGAAATGGGCGTCACGGAGCAGATAGTCCATCCGATCGACGTCGAGTTGCGAACTGAGGATATTGACGAGCAAGCGGTTCGGGTGCGTCTTATTGATGATGGCCGCTACTTCTTCCGGGAAGCCGACCCCCATCTCCGACAGCACTTTGTTCACTTCCGTGTCCCCGAGGATGATTCGTTCGGTCCATACTTCGTGACGAACGGCGAAGACGTGCTCGAACGCGTGTGAGAACGGACCGTGTCCGACATCGTGCAGCAGCGCCGCCGCGAGCAACAGCTCCCGGTTGCGGTCATCCCACTCCGGATACTCATGGAACTGATCGATTAGCTGTCGGGCGATTTCGTAGACGCCGAGCGAATGATGGAAACGCGTATGCTCGGCCCCGTGGAACGTCAAAAACGACGTCCCGAGCTGTTTGATGCGCCGCAAGCGCTGAAACTCTTTCGTGTTGATCAATTCCCAGACGAGATGATCGTAGACATATATATAGCGGTGAACCGGATCTTTGAACACTTTCGATCCTGACAATTGACCTCGTGACGTATACATGACGTTGCCCCCTACGTTTCATTAATGATTGGATTCGACTTCTAGCACGTTGTTCCTCCCATGTTATAATGGGAAGGAAATTATTTATTGAAAAGGAATTATGTATATGACCCATCCATTATTACGACAACCGACCTACCGTGTCATTGACCAGTCTTCGCTCGGTCCGGCGTTCCAAGCCGAGCAATCGTTCGCGACGGACGACACGCTCTGTGCGTCGACCGCAACGTCTGGTGCCGTCCTCAGGGCCTGGGTTCATCTAAACACGGTCGTGCTCGGCATTCAAGACGCCCGCCTGCCTCACTTGTCAGACGGCATCCGTTTTCTACATAAACATGGATTCCGTCCCGTCGTGCGAAATTCAGGAGGGCTTGCCGTCGTCTTGGATGAAGACATATTGAACTTATCCCTGATTTTACCTGAAAAAGACGGGATTCAAATCGATAGCGGCTACGAGGCGATGACGTCGCTCATCCAACTCATGTTTCAAGACGTGACGACAGACATTGTCGCTGGCGAAATCGTTGGGTCTTACTGCCCCGGCAGTTTCGACTTATCCATCGGCGGCAAGAAGTTCGCCGGCATCTCACAGCGCCGTGTCCGTGGCGGTGTCGCCGTCCAAATTTATTTGAGCGTCCGCAAGAGCGGGAGCGAACGCGCCACCCTCATCCGTGATTTTTATGAGCGCGCCATCCAAGGCGAAGCGACAAAATTCACCTACCCGGCCATCGTCCCTGAGACGATGGCGTCACTCGAGGACTTGCTCGGTATCCCGCTCACCGTCGATGACGTGTTGCGCCGCGCCTACACCGTCCTTAGTGACGTGAGCCGGCTCATACCTGGCACTCTCGATGCGGAAGAGCAGGCGACGCTCGTGACCCAGCTCGACCGGATGTGGAAGCGCAATGAACCGATCCGTGAGATTGAACAACAATTAATAGAGGAGTGACCGCATGTTTAAAATCATAACCGATACCGGCGCCGATTTGACCCAAGACCAGATCGTCGAGTACGGTCTCGAAATGCTACCGCTCGGTGTCGTCATCGACAACGACGAATTTTTAGACGGTGAGACGATTCAACCAAAAGACGTGTACGACGCGATGCGTGCCGGGAAGACGCCGAAGACGTTCCAAATCGAGGCGGCCCGCCTCGAACAATGTTTCCGTCAACATCTCGAATCGGAAATCCCGTTCCTGTACCTCGCCTTCTCCGGTGAGCTTTCAGGCACCTATCAGACGGCCGTCATGATCGGCAACCTACTTAAAGAAGAATACCCGAACAGCACGTTCCATATTCTTGATACGCGTGCCGCCTCCGTCGGCCAAGGACTGTTTGTCAAGACGGTCGCCGAGTATGGTCAAGACCATACGTACGAAGAGACGGTCGCCTACGCGACGTCGCTCGTCGGCAAAATCCGGCATTTGTTCACGGTCGAATCGCTTGAATATTTGATGCGCGGCGGTCGTGTCTCAAAAGCGAGCGCGTTCATCGGGGATTTGTTGACGATTCTACCGCTTTTGACAGTCGAAGACGGCAAGCTCGTCCCAATCGAGAAGGTGCGCGGTCACAAGAAAGTGTTACGCCGCATCGTCGAATGGATGACCGAGTCGAAACCGCTCGTCGAGGGTGGGCACGTCTTCATCGGCCACGGCGATGATCCAGTCAAAGCCGACCAATTCGAGGCGTTGTTACGGGAACATGTGAACCCAGCGAGCGTCACGAAGACAATCGTCGGTTCGGCCATTGGGGCGCACACAGGCCCAGGCTTGCTCGTCGTCGGTTATTTCGAAATGAAATAAGCTGATATTCATAGATGCGAAATCTGCTTAAATTTACTATTGATAGAATATTGCTTTTCAATTACATTGAATTTAATTTTCACATCTAGTGTTTTTATATCTAAGTATACAAAAACAAGCGCCTTTAAATCTGGTCGCTTGTTTTTGTATACAGCCATATAAATTGAAGTTTAGATTAAAAATATTCATTTTAGACGTCTTTTATAAAACTCCTAAAAAATTATACTAAAAGCGTTTAAAGTTATATTCTGTTAATAACATTTTCTAATACTTATACTTTGACTTCTTTGTTTCCTATCGTAATGTCAGTTATTCTCTTTAGTACATTTGGGTTATCAATTACTACTATCATTAATTTTGTTCTAGCTCTAGTTATCATTTGAAACAACATTTTTACTGGATCATAATAATAACCGTCGCCATATATAGACAAGTTCCCAATTTCATCATAAGAAAAGTGAGAATCGATAACCACCGCAACTTTTTCAAATTCTTGACCAATGACAGTATGCGCCGTATCTTTTTCGAGTTTAAATTCTAGTTTATCGTAGGGGTGAGAATCGTAAAGAGAAGAAGTATAATTTATTATCTTCCATTCTTCTCTCGAGAGAATTGTAAGCTTCCGCTGCGCATGTTCATTTCGTTTGAAATACTGAACAGAAATATTAGGATATTCTATTCGTGTAACAGGTTTAGTAGAATTAAAAAACGATTTAATAAATTCTGCAATTTCATAGTTTGTTCTAATTTTATTTTTGAGTTTATATCGTTTTGGTTTGTAAACTTTATTTATCAAATCCGGAATATTATTATTTATCTCTATACTGCTTAAACACTGATTTTCATCATATGAAAAAATACATTTTACATGTGATGCTTTTATAATTTCATCACAAATTTTTTCCAACTGATTCGTTCTTATTCTTTGTACTTCATCAAATATTATTAAATCATATTCATTAATCTTTTTTCCTTGCCAATTCTTCACCATTGATATTTCCCAATCGTATTCTTGATTTAAATTATGCTGCCCCTCGTTTAGTTTTCCACAATGAAAAATCAGAACTTTTCTTTCATTTTCTTTATACTCTTTGGCAATGTCATATGTAACCAAAGTTTTTCCAGTACCTGCTGCACCTTGAATTGAAAAAAATTTCGTTGTGGAGTCATTTACTATCTCTGATTTGATGTTTACTTGATGATCAGTTAAAAAATAATTACCTGAAATGAACTCTTTAGTAGAGTTAAATGGAGATACTAAATAGTTCGATGGTATGAAAACTTTGTTTAAATCTATGTCTGTATGAACATCACCGTCATTTAGAATGGTTAACAGTTCAGTAAATTGAGCTTCAACTACGTTATCATTTTCGATTTTATATAATTTTTCTTCTTGTTCTACGTATGTATATTGGTAAATTTCTTTTTTTAATGCTGTTAAATAATACTTGTTTCCGAGCAGTTGCTTATGAGTTTTTTCTAAAGTGCTTTGAGATTTTAATTCAATGTTAATAATCTTGTCCTCATAAAATCTAAGGAGATCAAATTCTTTACTAATTTGAGGAATTGTATATCCAACAAAATAATTTTCTAAGATTCTAAATTTATTTGAAAATTTAGCAAGATTTCTAACAAAACTTTTTAATACATTTAATTCACCATTTTTAATTGAAATTCCGAACTGAGATTTGTATGTTTCAAATAAATCAGAAGATAATTCTTCGCTTGCGTCTAACAATGAAATTAAATTAATTGTTTTCAAGATTAAGCTCCTTTTAATAAAATTAATGAAAAAATTCACTATTTTAATACCTGTATCAAAATAGTGAATATAATACAATTATATACATAATTTTGATAAAAAAGTAGCTGGTATCCTAAAAGGAAACCAGCTACTTTTTTATTTATTCCAATTACGGAATCCGTCACCAAACTCGAGGTGCAAGTCGTCGCCGAACACGCCGTTCTCGAACGTCGGTACGTCGACTGGGAGTTTGCCCGTCGGCTTCACTTCACCGAAGATGGCGCGAATGCCGGCCGGGAGGTTCGGACCTGCCGATTTGGCATTGCCCGCCTCTGAGTCCGGTCCGTTCGGGTCACCTTTGAAGCCGTAGATGATGAGCTGGGCCGGTGCGTCCGGTTGAACTGCCACATCGTACGGGTTACGCAGGCTGAGCAAGACTGACTTCTTGCCCGTCTCGTTCGCGTAACGGAACACTTCGGCCGGCACGTAGTTGTCAGCCGACGTCGATTTCAGCTTGGCGCTGTTGTTCACGTTCGAACCGACAATGATATAGTCGGCCGCATCGAGTTTCGCTTTCAAGTCTGGGTTTTGATCTAAGTGTTTCGTCGATGCCGTATAGTTCGCGGCGATGACGTTCACGTCTTTCATGTTGCCGGCGTTCTTCTCGAGCGACTTGATCGTCTTGATCATGCTGTCCGTCTGGTCTTTCGCCGGTGACAAGACGAGGACCGTCTCACCTTTTTTCGGTTTGAACGGAAGCGTCTTGTCGTCGTTCTTCACGAGCGTGACGGCCGCCTCGGCGATTTCACGTTCTTTCGCTTTATGCTCGGCACTGCCGACGACCGCGTTCGCCTCGGCGAGTTTCGCCTCGAGCGTCGTCGTGTCGACCGACTCGTCCCAAATACCACGTTTCGCTTTGAGCGTCAAAATCCGCTCGACCGCTGCATCAATCTTCTCTTCTGACAGGCGTCCGTCCTCGACAGCGCCCATGACGTCTTCAAAAATCGTCTCGAGCTTCACGACGTCCGCGTTCGACCGTAAAATCGTCGGCATGAGCGCGATATCAACGCCCGCATCGAACGTCTTGATGACCGCTTCCGCTTCCGTGAAGTTGTCGGCGATCGCCTGCATGTTCAAGGCGTCCGTGATGACGATGCCGTCGTAGCCCATGTCTTCCCGTAACACGCCCGTGATGACGTCATCCGAGAGCGTCGCCGGGAGCGGGAACGTGCCGCGCGGTGAGTTGACGACCTCATCCTCGATTTGCGGCATCCCGATGTGTGCCGTCATGATCATGTCGATGCCTTCCGTGATGGCCCGTTTGAACGGTAACAGTTCGAGCCCACGCAAGTCTTCGAGCGACTTGTCAACAATCGGAAGTCCGTAATGCGAGTCGACCGCCGTGTCACCATGACCCGGGAAATGCTTCGCCGTCGCAGCGACACCCTGGTCTTGAATCCCTTGCGTCATCGCCGAGCCGAGCTCGCCGACGAGTTCCGGGTCACTCGAGAACGAGCGGACGCCGATGACCGGGTTGGCCGGGTTGTTGTTGACGTCTAGTACCGGACCGAAGTTGACGTTCACCCCGAGAGCGTTCAACTCCGAACCGATGATATTCCCCGCGTCGTATGCGTACTGGCTGCTCCGTGTCGCCCCGAGCGCCATGTTACCCGGCAAGTTCGTGCCCGTGCCAAGCCGTGTCACGATCCCACCCTCTTGGTCAATCGTGATGAAGAGCGGTATATCGTTGCTTTCGTCTTGTTTGACGACTTCTTGGAGGTCGTGGACGAGTTTCGTCGTCTGTTCGGTCTCGGTCACGTTTTCCGCGAACAAGATGACACCCCCGAGGTCAAACCGATCGACGACCCGCGCCACGTCTGTCGCGAGTGCCGTATGGTTCGCCCCGTTCCATAATCGGAAGTCTGGCATGATCATTTGGCCGAGCTTTTGTTCAAGCGTCATCGAATCGAGCTTGGCGTCGACACGCTGCTCAATCGACGGGGCCGGCGTCTCCTCTGCCACGACCGCGTTCGCCATCGGGACCGATGAGACGAGTAGTGCTGTCGTTAGCCCCAGTGTCGCCGTCCAGTTCAGTGCTTTGTTCATGTTTTCCCCACTCCTTTTTGAAAGTTTCCCCGACCCCCAAACAAAAAGGCATGGAGGAAGAAGCGTTGCCTCACCAACGCTCGTTCACCCCATGCCTGATCGTATCAGTTACATATGGTCCTTATTCAGGTGGTCAACGTCAGTATAGCAATTCAAAAAATGGGAAACAACACTTCACGTGAAAGCGTAACCATTTTGAAATATATGTTCTGTTTTGACACACAGCTGACCTGTATTGGCAAAGCCAATAATTTCGCTGGTTCGAATTCGGCCCCATCTTTGGTAAACTCATTCCGTTAGGGGTTAACTTTCACAAAGGGGGAAATCATCTTGGCACGAGGGGAAATCAAACGAAAGCCGGAATGGTTAAAGATTAAACTGAACACGAACGAGACATACACCGGTCTCAAAAACATGATGCGCGAGAAAAATCTACATACCGTCTGTGAGGAAGCGAAATGTCCGAACATCCACGAATGTTGGGCCGTCCGCCGTACGGCGACGTTCATGATTCTCGGAAGTATCTGTACGCGGGCTTGCCGCTTCTGCGCCGTCACGACAGGCAAACCGAACGAGCTCGACTGGGAAGAACCGAAACGCGTCGCCGAATCGGTCCGTCTCATGAATTTGAAGCACGTCGTCATCACGGCCGTCGCCCGCGACGACTTGAACGATTACGGGGCGATCGTCTTCGCCGAGACAGTCCGCGCTGTCCGTAGCATGAATCCGGAGACGTCAATCGAAGTGCTCCCGTCCGATATGATGGGTGACTTCTCGGCGCTCCAGACGCTTATCGATGCCGGACCGGACATCATGAACCACAACTTGGAGACGGTCCGCCGTTTGACGCCGAGAGTCCGCGCCAAAGCGACGTACGACCGGACGCTCGAATTTTTGAAACGGTCGAAAGAGCTGAACCCGGACATCCCGACGAAGTCGTCGATCATGGTCGGACTCGGCGAGACACGCGAAGAGTTGATTGAGGCGATGGATGACCTGCGGGCCCACCACGTCGATATCCTCACGCTTGGCCAATACTTGCAGCCGACGAAGAAGCATCTCGACGTCGAGCGTTACTACCATCCAGATGAGTTCGCCGAGTTGAAAGAGATCGCCTTGGCGAAAGGCTTCTCCCACTGTGAAGCCGGACCGCTCGTCCGTTCTTCATATCATGCGGACGAACAAGTCCACAAGGCGCGTCGTCATACGATGTTGCCAATCGACTAAGAGAAAGAAGAGACACATATGACTGGAACGACATGGCATTTGCTTCACACCGCCCCGCTGTCCCCGGCCGAGAACATGGCCATCGACGAGGCCATCGCCGGCTGGGTCGCACGCGGCGACATGAAACCGACACTCCGTTTTTACGCCTGGGCCCCGCACGCCATCAGCGTCGGGCGCTTCCAACGGGCGACGCGCGACCTCGACCGCGACGCGCTCGCGTTGAATGGCATCCCGGTCGTCCGCCGTTTGACCGGTGGGCGGGCCGTCTTGCACGCAGATGAACTGACGTATAGCGTCATCTTGCCGGAGACGATGCCGTCCTTGCCGACGAACGTCATCGAGAGCTATCGCCTCCTGACCGAAGGGGTGCGTCGCGGCTACCACGCGCTCGGCGTCCCGGCCGAATTCTCGGTACCATTGACCGAGGCAGACCGCGAGGCGCTCCGAAAACCGAAGTCGGCCGTCTGTTTTGACGCCGCTTCGTACTACGAGCTCGCCGTCGGCGGGAAAAAGATTGCCGGGAGCGCCCAAGTGCGCCACCAAGGCGCCGTCTTGCAACACGGGTCAATCCCATTGTCGATTGACGATGACGTCTTGTTCGACTGCTTCAATCTCGAGGCCGATGCGAAGGCGGAGGCGAAAGCCCGCTTTGGTGACAAGGCCGTCTCCTTGAACGAGACACTCGGACGACCGGTCGCCTTCGACGAGGTCGCGGCAGCGTTCACGGACGGGTTCCGTGACGCGTTCGATTTGACGTTCGAACCGCTGACGTTCACCGAGACGCAGCAACAAGAGATTCAGCAACTCGTCGCCAAGTACGAGAGTGACGAATGGGTCTGGAAACGCTAAAAAACGAGTCTCGCGACTCGTTTTTTCTTATTGTTGCGTATAGATGGAGACCGAACCACCATTGACAAAGAACTGGCCCCAGCCGTCGGCGTTGATCGTGACGAGACGGGAGTTGTTGTTCGTCATATCTTTCCATACCTCGCCGGCGTTCTGTTTGCCGACGTACATCCATTTCGAACCGCCCGGACCGTCCGATAGGATTGTCGCGAGACCCGATTTGGCGCGGTCGGTCACCCCTTCACGTGTCCAGCCGATGACGTCCTGATGATCGAGATAGTCATGCTGCGTCCCGTAGGCGAAGTCTTTTCGTGCCTTCAGAATCGGTTGGAGCGTGCCCGACATGTTCGGGATCTCACGGTTCGTCGTCCCTTTCGTTCCATAATAGTCCCCGTAGAAGAGGGCCGGATAGCCTTGACCGCGCGTCATGATCGTCGCGTAGGCGAGCGGTTTGAACCAGTTGGCGACCGTCGACTCGAGCGACTGGCCCGGTTGTGAATCGTGGTTATCGACAATCGTCACGGACAGCGACGGATGCTGCTCGGTGACGGTGCCTTTCAAGATGTTTCGCATATCGTAATACCCGCCGCCGTTACCGGCCGCTTGGAAGTTGTAATGGAGTGGCACATCGAAGACGGAGTGCGTGTAGCCCGTCTTGTACAGATAGTCGTTGATGGCACCGAGATCATTCTTCCAATACTCGGCGACCGTGAACAACTCTTTCCCGGTCGTCTGGCGCACGCTCGTCACCCACTCCTTCAAGTACGAGTGGCTGATATGTTTGACCGCATCCAACCGGAAACCGTCGAGCCCGAGCGAGTCGGCGTACCATTTGCCCCAGTTCTTCATCTCTTGGCGAACCTCGGGATGTTCGAAGTCAACGTCCGCGTACATGAGGTAGTCATAGTTTCCGTTCTCGTTCGACACGTCCGTGTCCCACTCCTTGCCCGTGCTCTTGAACTTATAGATGCGGCTCAAGCTGCGTGACTGATCCCAATCGGTCCCGTCAAAATGGTACCAGCGCCATTTGAACGGAGAGTATGTATTGTTGCGCCCCGCGAAATTGAAGCCGGTCCAGGCTGAGATGCCGTACCCCCCGGACGTCTCTTGGTTCCGGTTCGACGGATTGACCTCGATTGCCTGGACGGACTCGGTATAGTCGGCACCGCCCTTATGATTCATGACGACGTCGCCGTAGACGCCGATGCCTTTGCCGCGCAAGTTCGAGATGGCGGTCTGGAGCTGGGCTTTCGTGCCGTACTTCGTCCGGGTCGTCCCTTTTTGATTGAACTCGCCGAGGTCGTATAAATCGTACGCCCCATACCCGACATCGTTCTGTGACGTGCCTTTATACGCCGGCGGGATCCACACTGTCGTCACCCCGATGTCTTTCAAGTGCTGCGAGTCGTTCGATAACCGATTCCAATGCAACCCGTCGTTCGGGACGTACCACTCAAAGTACTGCATCATCGTGCCGTTTTGCGGCGTCGCCGCCTGTGCGACCGGTTGCCCAGCGAGTAGTGCAATCGCAGTGACACCAGCCGTCACCGCCAAGCCTTTCCGTCTTTTACCCATGCCCTTTCCTCCTCTTCAAAATGAATGCAAGCGATTTCACTAGTCATCATGCCTGATTCTACTTTCATTGAATAGAGGATTTCGAAAAAACGGTTCTCTGCGCCTAACTATTTTTTTCTTGAATAGTTCAGTTGATCAAAACAAAAATGGATGGCTTGTGCCATCCGCCTAGTTACAAGTCACGCTCCAATCGTTTTCGCTTCACGAGAAAACCAAGATACGGGAGGCCGGTGAAGACGAGTCCGATCACCACGAGGGTTTGGACAATCCAGATGATCGCCTCGGCCGTACCCGACCAATTTAATTGGAGCAATAGCATCAGCCCGATTGAAATGACCAGAAACACGAGCGCGGCTTTCCCCATTTGCCGCTCGACTTGCGCATATTTGTCATGCGTTGTCGTTTGATCGGTGTAAAGCGGTATGGCATCCGGACGACCTTTGAACACATGAATCTCATCACCGGTCGATGTCACGTGTTCCCAACCGCTCGCGGCGAACAGCTCGAAGTAATCTTCGTCCGGCCGTTGGCGGTAATCGAGACTGTAGCGTACGTCCATCGGCTCTCCTTCGACGAGCGTATAGCCGAGCGGTGCGAACTTCTCTAAATGCCAGCCACGAGCTGCCATCTCCCCTAGCTTTTTCATCTCCCGCTCTTCGGCGAACGCCAGTCCCCAACTCGACATATATTTCCGTTTCATCGGTGTCCCTCCCCGTCTAAAATGAAGCGTGCATCGTCAACGATTGCTTGCCGTCGTTTCAAATCCTCGGCCACGAGTGCGCGGCCTTGGGTCGTAATCACATAACTCTTCTTCTTCCCGTCCCCGTCGAGCGGCTCGATGAGCTGTGCGTTCACGAGCTTTTTGATAATCGTATACATCGACGCCGGGCCAATCTTGATTCGCCCGTTCGTCAACTCCTCGACGAACTGCATAATCAAGTAGCCGTGACGCGCCTCGGTCAAGGCGAGGAGAATGTAGAACATGCTGTCGGTCAATTCTCCGAGTTCGATCGTGTCATTACGTGGCATCCCGCCACCTCCTATATCATTCATTGATATATCTTACCCTCACTATATATCGTTGAATGATATATGTCAATGAATGATATATAAAAAGCCGCAGACGGTTCGTCTGCGACCTTGTTAACTAGTGACGTAATCTAAATCGTGCAAGATGTACGCTAAAAAGAACAACATGCTCGGGTTCTCGTAGCGCATCTGCACTTTACGAAGTTGCTCCCGATACGTGACCTCGTACTCAGCCCCGTTCATCTTCCGCTCCATGTTCATCTTGATGAGCGCGTCGAGTTTGTCCATCATATCGACGAGCATGCCTTCATACGTATCATCTTTCGAATCGGCCATATAGCGGCGGAACGCCGGCTGCATATAGTCCGGGAGGAGCGACAAGAGCGCCTCGCTCTCGGTCCGTTCGTACGCCTCGAACGCCGCACCGGTCTCGGCGGTCGAATGTTTCACCGGGCCGAGCACGTCCCCGGTCACCCCTTCGACGAGGTCGTGACAAAGGAGACGAGCCGTCAGTTCGGCGACATCGACGTCGACGTCATATTTCTCGCGCTCCAACAAGCCGCTGAACAGCCCGAGCGCGGCCGCCCGGAATCCATGGATCGCGTCGTTATCGTCGATTGTATTGAAACGGCCTTTCCAACGTCTGACACTGTCCATCCGCATGACGTTCTCGATGAATGTCGCCACGTCGGTCTCGGCCTCGACTTGTTCATAGAGCCAGCGGACCGATTCGAGCGGATGATTGCGCAGGGCTGCTTTCATCTCTTCAAGCTTCGCGACGAAATGGGGCGAGCCGTGTCCGACTTCCCGGCGGACGAACAGCATCGCGTCGAACGAATCGATTCCATCGACGAGCCGTCCTTCGAATGAGTCGTCCTCCGCCTCGACGAGGAAACGATAAAAATGCGGCCGGAGCGACTGCGACAACAACTCGACGAGTCCGAGACTCGCCGTCCGCTCCATCCGTTCGATATGTTCTTTGAGCGTCGGTTCTTTTTTCGTCCGGTGCATGATTGGACCGGTCTGCACTTCGTTCATATCATGGAACAGTGCCTTCCCGAGCACGTCGAGCAAGTTGACGTCCCGTCCTTTGTTCTCTTCGTAATATGCCGCGATTAAGCTGAAGACAGCGACGCGGAAACTGTGGCTTGCCGCATTGTCATGATAATGCGGTGCATACTCGTCCCATCGTTGCACGTTCTGCATGCGTGTCATCTTGCGGACAAACGTTCCGTTATACATCAAATTCCTCCTTGGTTCAGTCGCTCCCACGAGTCATCGTGACAGACGATGTAAAGCATATCGCTCGCCTGAAGCGGTGTATCGAGCACCGTCGCGTAATCGAGACGGTCGTTGACGGCGATTAACGTGACGCCTTGATGCAACAAGCTTTCCGCAGCGTCCCGGATGGTCGTCCATTCCGGTTTCGGTGCGAGCGCCTGGATGTTGCCGCCTGACTGTTTACTAAGCAGCTGACGGAAAATCGATGTCGTCCCCGGCTGCAGCGTCGCTTTCGCCATGAGGAGTGACACCGAGTCGTTCGCGAGAATAAAGTCGTCGATTCGGACGTATTTGAATTTCGAGATGTTCCGTTCTTCGCACACCTCGACGACCGTATGCAAATCGACGCCGCGTTCAGACGAGAGCGCTTCGACCGCTGACGCGATGAGCAATGATTTCCCGTCGGCGAGGAGTGTCTCCGTGATGCGGGCATCCGCGAAGATGGCGACCCGGCGCGCCTTTAAAATATTGGCCTGCAAGAGTACGGCCTCATCCGACGCGTCACCGTGGACGAAGTGGACGTTGTCGTGGTCGTACGGTTCTTCCTTCAACTGATCGATTAAGACGATCTCAGCCTTTGGCTCATAGATGAGCACTTCATCAATTGCCTTTTTCGTCTTCGGCGACCAGCCGATATAGACGTAATGCCCTTCTCCTCGATACACTAACTTCCCCTCCCGTTTTAACCGTTGAAACGTCGCACCGACTTCAACGAGTTTTCCAATCAAAGCCCCGATAATCCCGATCCCGAACAGGAACAAGAAAATCCCGAGCCAACGTCCCGCGACCGATGTCGGGAAAAAGTCACCGTATCCGACGGTCGTGAGCGTCGTCATCGTCCACCAGAATGAGTCGAACATCGACGGGAACGTCTCCGGCTCGAGCACAAACCCGAGGACGGTACCCGTCAAGATGATGACGAGCGATGCCAGGACGACGTTCAAAAACGATAATTTCGATAACCCGCGCCAGACACGAAAAAAGATATGCACAGAAAAACCCCTCCTTTTCCTATATACTAGAGACAACTTACTTGATTTACAGAATTTGCGAACGAGAAAGCCCACTGCTTCAGTGTGGGATGAACGTGAGCTTGATTTCGGAATTCCGCTAGTCGGAATTTCAGAGATCAACACGTGTGATCTTATCCCGAGAAAATGTATCGCTTAAATAGACAAAGTGATACGATAAACGTATGAACAACTATCGAAGAACCAACACCACCGTGTCGATGCTCCATTATCATTTCGTGTTCTGCCCGAGGTATCGCCGAAAACTGTTCGATGACGACCTGTTCGAGCGACGGTTCAAAGAGATCGTCCACGATGTCTGTGAAGGGCTCGACATCCACCTCCTCGCCATCGAGTGCGACCGGGACCACACGCATCTATTCTTATCCGCATTGCCATCCATCAGCCCGTCCGACATCATGGCGCGCATCAAAGGCGTCTCGTCGAAGCGGCTCAGGGAGGAGTTCCCGCACCTCACACATCTCACGAGCCTCTGGACGAGATCCTTCTTCGTGTCGACGGCGGGAAACGTCTCCAGCGAGACCATCAAACGTTATGTCGAGGAACAAAAGACAAGGGGATGAGACCGTGTCGCAGACATTGACCGTGAACATCAAGCTCCATCCGACGAAAGCGCAACGATCAATCTTGGAGCGGATGATGGACACCTACATCCGCACGGCGAACCAGCTCGTCGCGGCCATGGTGCAGGCCCGAGAGAGCTTGAATCTGACGAGCAAACATGTCACGGCGGACCTGCCGAGCGCCGTCAAGAACCAGGCCATCCAGGACGCGAAGAGCATCTTCAAGAGGGCAAAGAAGAAGGACTTTCAGGTCATCCCCGTCTTGAAGAAACCGTACTGCACCTGGAACAACCAGAACTACTCGTTCGACTTCGAGTCGGTCTCCCTCCCGATCATCATCGACGGGAACGTGAAGAAGACGGTCATCCGCGCCGATATGGTCGACCCGGACAACCGGAACGCCACGCTCCTCGCCAACAAGCTCGGGACGCTCCGCATCACGAAGAAGTCGACCAAGTGGATCGCCCAGATCGCCGTCACGATCCGCACGACGGAGAAGACGGGCACCAACGTGCTCGGGGTGGACCTCGGCCTGAAAGTCCCTGCCGTCGCGTCCACGGGCTGCGACAAAGCGCGGTTCTTCGGGAACGGGCGCGAGAACAAGTACATGAAGCGCAAGTTCCGGGCGAAGCGGAAAGAGCTCGGTCAACACAAGAAACTGAAGGCGATCAAGAAACTGGACAACAAAGAACAGCGCTGGATGCGAGACAAGGATCACAAGGTGAGCCGTGGGATCGTCGACTTCGCGAAAGAGAACCACATCTCTGTCATCCGCCTCGAAAGACTGGCGAACATCCGACAGACGGCAAGAACAAGCCGTAAAAACGCCAAGAACCTGCACACCTGGTCGTTCTATCGCTTGGCAACATTCATCGAATACAAGGCGAAGTTAGAAGGAATCAAGGTCGAATATGTCAACCCTGCATACACATCTCAGACATGTCCTTCTTGCGGGAGCCGAAATAAAGCGAAAGACCGGACATATTCGTGTTCATGCGGGTTCAAGAAGCATAGAGATTTAGTCGGTGCGATGAACATCCGGTACGCACCTGTGGTTGATGGTGACAGTCAACCAGCCTGAGAACCTATAGGGTCTGTCTCAGGAGGGGTGATGGCACACCCTCATCTGAAGGCTCGGACAAAACAGAAATGGCCTGCGTCCGCACGGGCACTTCAGAATCCCACCCATCCTGAAGGGATGGGCTTGCGGCTTTAGCCGTGGGAGTGTCAAGTTCGGTTTCGTATAGAAAGAAAAAAGAAAGGACGACGTCATGAACTCAATCGTTTTAGAATATCGACTTTATAAAAATGAACTTTCGTTCGAGCCACTCTACCATTATACATCGCTCGGCCTCGATGAAGTACTCGCCCGCCGCGAATGCGAATTTTTCGTCAAGGACGGCATGACCTACAAACAGCGCTCATCGGCGCTTGAAGGCGAACAATATTTCTTGATTTACGTCGACCGCTACACGGAAGGCCCCGTCGACAAGCACGAGACGACCGACATTAAAGTGGAGATCCGGACGCTCGACGACCGGTTCGACAACCCGATGCTCGAGGCGTATTACGTCGATCGGCATCTCGACGCACTCGCCATGATCGGCAGTCAGTATTTGTACGTCGCCGGCAAAGAATATGAGCGCGACTCGGCCGAGACGGACGAAGATCGTGGCGTCTATGTCATTTACGTCACCCCTACAGGTTATACATTGGAGGAATCAACATGAAGACAAGCAAAAAAATCTTGAGCGGTCTGTCGGCTGCTGTCTTGACCGCATCGTTAGCGGCTTGCGGCACCGACGAAACCGAACAAGCGACGTTACCGGAAGAACCGACCGGCTATGAATGCGACGATTGGGACTGGGATGATGAGACGGAGTCATATTACTGTGACGATGATCGCTCCCCTCACTTCGGGAGCTTCTTCTTACTCGGTAGCCTATTCAATTCAAAGAGTGCATTGAAGAACTCCTCGGCATATAAAAATTACCGCTCGAACGGTGGCGCCAGCAGCATCACCCCGAACAAATCAAACTCAAGTTCCAAATCGGGACTCGGGAGCGGCTCACGAGGCGGCTTCGGGGGATGAAACGGGACGCATTATTCGGCCAAATCCCTTTCTTTTGGCCTGACTTGAACGACGAGGAATACGCCCTTTACGACTGTCTCACCATGTCCACGGACGCGGTGAGGCAGATTCGGGCGGCGACGCGTGACGTCGATACGATTTTCCGCAAGACGAACCGGCTGTTGCGAACGCTCCCGGACGATACGCTCCGCTTGCTCGGTTATCCCGAGGCGAGCTTGCCGTTCCTTCGGGACAAGGCGCTGCCGCAAGAGACGGTGATTGGCCGCTATGACTGGATTGTCAAAGACGGCACCATCAAATTGATGGAGTTCAATGCCGACACGCCGACGTTCATCAAAGAACTGTTCGATGTGAACGGCTATGTGACGACAGAATTCGGACTCGATGACCCGAACGCGACGTCGACCGACGAGCTCAAGACCGAACTTCGAAAAGCCGTCATCGCGGCGTGGCAACGACTCGGTCGGGACGGGACACCGAAAATCGTCTTCACGGCCCACGATGACAACATCGAGGACAAATGGACGACGCGTTTCCTTCAAGAGACGCTCGACTTGCCGTCCGAGTTCGTCCCGCTCGACCGTTTGCTCGTCGAGGCGGACGGCGTCTTCACACCGTCTGGGGAAAAAGTCGACGTGTTATATCGTCAGACGTACCCGATCGAGCATCTGGTCGACGACCGGGCACCCAATGGTGATTTAATCGGCATCCGCCTGCTCGAACTAAACGCGGCCAAACGCGTCTCGGTACTCAATCCGCTCTCGGCGTTTCTCATGCAGTCTAAAGGCGTCCAAGCGCTCATTTGGGAACTGTATGAGGCCGATACATATTTCGACGAAGCGGAACGTTCCATCATCGAAACTTATTTTTTACCGACGTATCTCGAGGCCGAACCGTTTATCGACAAGAGCGCGTACGTGCAAAAGCCCGCTTTCGGCCGGGAAGGCGACTCGGTCATCCTATACGACCAAGCCGGTGTCCCGTTCCATAAAGAGACACTCCAGACGTACGCGAACGAGACGGCGGTGTATCAACAGTTCATCGAGCTACCGACCCGTCTGACGAACACGGTCAACGGTCCGCTCGAGACGCACTACATGGTCGGCTGTTTTTGCTTGAACGGCCATCCGTCCGCTCTCGGCGTCCGCGCCGGCAGCATGATTACGAACAACCAGTCTTACTACTTAGCCATCGGCACAACAAAGGAGAATAACTTATGACGTTCATCACGCTCGATTCCATCTTGAGCTTCCTCGCTCACCTCGGCACAGGGTTTGGCCTGATTTTAGCCGGACTTGTCGTCTTCGCCCTTACGACGAAGTATTCGGAACGTAAATTGATTAAAGAAGGTAACGTCGCCGTCGCCTTGAAACTTTGGGGAAAAGCGATTGGACTCGCCATCGTCATCTACACGGTGTGGGCGAACAGCGTTAACTTGCTCGATGCCTTCATCTGGGGACTCGTCGGGATTCTCGCTCAAGTGCTCGCCTTCTGGACGTTTGAATACGTCCTGACGCCAGGCGTGAACTTAGAGAAAGAAGTCGAGAACGGCAACCTCGCCATCGGGATCAGCCTTTTCTCCGCCTCACTCGTCGTCGGCATCATCGTCGCCGCGAGCTTGACGTACTAATCAAACAGCCCATGCGCTCAGGATTGAGGCATGGGCTGTACTTGTAGAGGAAGAATAAAACGTCTACACGCAGACTGACTTGGGCTTTGCTCATTTGTTTCGCAAATGAACGTCCTCAAGATGTCGCCTTTATTCAAATAACCGGCAATCATTATCAAGAGAGGCATGCTTTAAACGCCATTGATGATGACGACTTTTCTACAACCCACATCATCATATTAGATAACGCCCCAAAGAAGAGCTTTACCCTTCAAACGTTAAAACAACATGGGCAAGTTCTCGACACCATTCATTAATCTGAAATCAAAATTGAGGCAAGGGGGAGAAAGATGTCAAAACGTGGACTCGTACTATTGCTGATGGGCATGCTCATCGTCATCGCGATTTCGGTCACGGCCGGCGTCGGGTATTATCAGGACGAGCAACGAAAACAACCTTTGGCACAGGCGCAACAAAAACTGCATGAGCACATGACCGCCCAAGGCTGGTACACATACGTAGAAGGCAGCACCGTCGTCTTATTTACGAATGAAGACGAGACGATTCTCGGTCTCGGTATCATGAATTCAGATGGAGGCTTCAGCGTGTCGACATGGGACACGATTGAAGAAAAACCGTTCGATTCGATTCACTTTGGCAATACGACTGATGAATACATCGGGATTCGCTTCAACGAAAAACCGGAAGATGTGGCTTACGTGCGACTGAGCGGTTCGGATTGGAGCGAGACATACACCGTGAACGACCCTCGAGGCGAAGGGTACGTCATGTCTTATTTGATCACGCTCGGTGAATCACAACGGGGTAGATTCGAGACACTTGAGACGCTCGACGGCGACAGAAATGTGCTTCATTCTGAACAATTATAAAAACCGCAAACCGATGACCGGTCTGCGGTGATGTGACGACTGTTTTTGCAGTCGTCTTTTCTTATGCTTTGGCGAGTACGGCCGATGGACCGAAGAACTCATAACGGGCTTGTGGAATCGTTTGGACGACCGTCTCCATCATCGCGGTCGGACCGCACGTGTAGACGTCGTGTCCCTCGACATCAAGTGCTTCGAGTTGTGTCGCACTCATGCAGCCTGATACGTCATCGACGTGTGTGATGAGCTGGAGACCAGCGTTTACGAGTTCATCGAGCTCTTCACCGAGCGGACGGAGGTTCGTGCTGCGAACCGCGTGCAATAACGTGACTGAACGCCCTTGGCCGAGTGCCGTTTTCGCCATGTTGAAGAGCGGTGTGATGCCGATGCCGCCAGCGACGAGTGTGAGCGGACGATCTGTCTCTTCGAGGACAAATTCGCCAGCTGGGGCACTCACTGGAATTTCCGTGCCGACCGTCTGCTCATGGAGCCAGTTTGAGACGAGACCTTCCGCCTTCGGAGCGATCCAGTAGCCGTCTTCTGTCGTCTCGACGACGCTATATTGACGATGGTGCAAGATGTCTTCCCCAGCGATACGGGCTTGGACCGAGATGTATTGACCTGGGATGGCCGTCCCGACGACGCCATCGTTCGCTTTGATCCGGAATCGTTTCACTTCCGGCGTGTCTTCGATCACTTCAGCGACCGTGAACGGTTTGAAACCGATCCATGGCGCATCGGCATACATCTGTTTCTCGAGTGAGATGAAGACGTCGGCGATGACACCATATGCTTTCGCCCACGCGTCAATGATGTCCGGCGTGGCTGCTTCACCGAGCACGTCTTGAATCGCGCCGAGTAAGTTCTCGCCGACAATCGGATAATGTTCCGGACGGATGTTCAAGCTCTTATGTTTATGAAGCGCCGGTTGGATGGCCGGAAGAATCGCTTCGAGACGATCGATATGGACGGCTGCCGCGTAGACAGCGTTGGCGAGCGCCTCTGGCTGACGACCGCGTTTTTGGTTCGTATGGTTGAAGAAGTGGCGGACTTCTGGGTTGTTTTCGAACATGCGCTTATAGAAGTGACTCGTGATGGCAACGCCGTGGTCTTTCAAGACCGGTGCGGTTGCTTTGACGATATCCATGGTTTGTTGATCTAACATATTGTTTCCCCCTTTTTGAAAGTACACGTCCATTATGTGAGGTAAGTCACTTCAAAAGCAATATATAAAATACTTGTTTAGACACAAGTTCAAATTTCCGCCTTGAATCCGCCACGCTTTTTTCACATCTTCCATCGTCGCGCTTTCGTCAGATGTCTTGTACAATGAACGGATGAAGAGGTGAAACATCATGCGGCTCACGCAAACGTGCGATTACGCACTCCGAACACTCATGTATAGCGCCACGTTCTCCCATCGTCTCGTAACGATTCAAGAAGTGGCGGACCAATATCAGATTTCAAAGAATCACGTCATGAAAGTCGTCTATGAGCTCGGCAAGCACGGTTATCTCGAATCGGTGCGTGGCCGTGGTGGCGGCTTCCGGCTCGCCCGACCGATGGAGGACATCAACGTCGGCGACGTCGTCCGGACGATGGAACCGTTCGAGCTCGTCGAATGTTTCGGCGAAGGACGATGTGTCATCGCGCCCGCATGCGATTTGCGGAGCGTCTTGAACGAGGCGATGCTCGCCTTCCTGCACGTGCTCGACCGCTACACAATCGCCGACCTCGTCGCCAACCGGACGAACGAACTCGCCATGTTGCTAGGCATACAAAACCCGACAGACTGAATAGTCCGTCGGGTTTTGTATGTCGGTATGATGTTTGCATGTCATCCCCACCAACGTTTCATGATTTTCTTCACGTATAACTCAGGAGATGTATGTTCCAGGAAATGATATAAACAATTGTTCAAATCAATCTCGAGGTTTTCATCAAGCTCATTCCCGTCCTCGTCATACAATTCGAAGTGTTCATATTTCCAATCATCATATGCGTCTTGAAGCAAATCGTGATAGGATATCCAATCCTTTCCGAAATTTGAGATGAAAGTCGGTTTCCATTGATTAATATGGATGTCGTGCAACAACTCCTCAAATGGAGACGAATACCATTCTTTTGCTCCAAGACTTTTTACGATGGTTTGAAACACTTCCATCGTCATCGGCTCAACGTCCCCAGAGTAGTCATAGCTGACTTTATTGAATTGGTAGGGATGTGGAAACGACTCTACTGTTTTGACCCATTGATACGGAGGGTATTTCTCGATGATGTCCCCTAACAGTTTGGAAATGACAAGACTAATCTCCTGCTCGTCCAATCGTTTCATCCTCTCACTTATGTTAGCCGTGTAACCAATTATAGCGGTTTCAACTTCGCCTCGATTTCCGCTCGTCGCGGCTCGAGAAACGGCGGCAGCGCCAAGCGTTCCCCGAGTGACTCGACCGGCTCATCGGTCGCAAAGCCCGGCCCGTCCGTCGCGAGTTCCACTAAAATCCCGCTCGGCTCACGGAAATAAATCGATTTGAAATAATAACGGTCGATCAGGCCCGAATGACTGATGCCGAATGAATCGAGCCGCTCGACCCAACGCGCCATCTCCAAATCATCCTCGACGCGGATCGCGATGTGGTGGACACTGCCTCGTCCTGGACGCTCCGACGGTAAATCTGGACGGTCGACGAGATGAATCTCGGTCGCCACACCCCCGTCCCCCGTCTCGAACACACGAACCGATTGGCCGTTCCGTTCGAACTCGGACGTGAACCGATAACCAAGCACGTCCGTCAGTACCCGCTCCGTCTTCTCAATTCGCCGCACCGTCCACTCGCTAAATCCGAGGCCGAAGACGGCGACGTCTGCCGGCACCGGTCCGTTTTTCCGCGGCGTCCCTGATCCGCCCTCGACGAGACAGAGCCGTTGCCCCTCCTCGTCCTCGAAGTAAAGCGTCGGACGACCGAGCACTTCCTCGACCGGATCATGGAGTACATCGAATTCGAAAAATCGCTCAAGCCAGTACGACAATGCCCCGTCCGGCACCCGAAGCGCTGTCCGCGAGATGCTGCTCGACCCTTTATACGTTTGCCCGAGAAAAGGCAGCTCGAAGAACGTCAAATCCGTCCCCGGTGTCCCCGATTCATCTGCGTAAAACAAGTGATACATCGATGGATCGTCTTGGTTGACCGTCTTTTTGACAAGTCGCATCCCGAGTACCTCCGTATAGAATCGCAAGTTCTTCAACGCGTCCCCTGTCATCACTGATACGTGATGTTGTCCTAAAATCGCCTTCATCCGACTTCTCCCCTTTCAACTTTGATTATATTGTACCATCCACAAATAAGTAAAGTTAGCTTTACATTAAGTAAAGTTTACTTTACACTGAAGATAGAAACAAGAAATGAGGTGGCGGCATGCCATTAATCAATCGCGTCAAAGAGTTGCGGGCCCGGCATCAATTGACCCAAGGCGACTTGGCAGCCAAAGTCGGTGTGACGAGACAGACGATCATCTCGCTCGAAAAAGGGAGCTACACGCCGTCGCTTCTGCTGGCGATGCAAATCGCCCGCGTGTTCGAGGAACCGGTCGAATCTATTTTCACAATCGAGGAGGAAACAAATTGAAACACGTCGTCATCCAATCCATCTCCAGCATCATCTTGTACGTCCTGATGGCATTTCTGTTCAGTTCGTTCTTGTCTGACGTGTCGACCGTCATCGAGACCGACCGATTCGAAATTGAGTTTAACTTATTGCCGCTCTTGCTGTTAGTCGGCTTCTTTATCATTTGGACAATCTATTCGTTCAAGACACGCCCGAACCAAAACTTAAGCTTTGGCCAATGGTCGGTCCGGATGACAGAATTTAGCGAAGTCGACGAGCGGGAACAGATTATCACGGCGAAAGCGACGAAAGCCGCCTACGTCTCGTTCGGGATTACTGTGCCGCTCCTCATGGCGTCATTCATGTTTTATCCGCTGTTCGAGAACGCGCTCCCAGCCTATCCGATTTACGCGCTCGCCTCGACACTGATCATCTCGACACTCGTCTATATGACGACTTGGATCCGCGCCTATACCCGTTAAGGAATTCACATCGAATTCCTTTTTTTGTGTCGATTTTTCGTCGAGTCGTTCCCTACGATTGCGAATTCGGTCACGTCGTGCTTATATATAACTAAACGGTTATATACTAAATGTATTGAAGGGGTCTTTCATCGTGAAAACCATCGATTTGACGACCGGTCAGGTTCAACGCGTCATCGTGGCGCTTGCCCTCCCGCTCGTCGGCAGTTCGCTTTTACAGTTCACGTATAGTCTCGTCGATATGTTCTGGGTCGGTGCGCTCGGTAGCGACGCCGTCGCCAGCATCGGCGCGGCCAGCTTTTATATCATGCTCGGTCAGGCGATTCAATCCCTTATCGTCGTCGGCGCCGGCATCAAAGTGTCGCAAGCCGTCGGACGGCGGGATCAGGCGTTGATTCAGCGCTACGTCCGGGCCGGGAGGCGGATGAACCTTGGTCTCGGCCTGTTATTCGTCACCGTCCTCGCCGCGTTCGGCCAGGCGCTTATCGGCTTTTTGAACATGGACGCACCGGCTGTCGAGCAGTTGGCGTACATTTATTTGCTCGTCAGTGCACCGATGCTCATCTTTTCGTTTTTCAACTTGTTGTTCGCCCGTCTGTTCAGTGCCTATGGCAATACGACGACGGCGATGCGTATCAACGCGACCGGGGTCACCCTCAATATGATCCTGTCACCGCTCTTCATCTATCCGCTCGGACTCGGCGTCGTCGGAGCCGGTCTCGCGACGCTCGTCGCGAACGTCGTCATGTTCGGCTTCTTCTGGCATCGGGCCCGCGTCTTGTTCGATTGGGAAGAGACGGTTGAACCGAATCGCACAGACTATAGAGAAATTCTTCGCCTCGGCTTCCCGATGGCGACCCAGCGCGTCTTGTTCACGGTCATCAGTATTTTCCTCGCCCGCATGATCGGCTCATACGGGACCGAAGCGATCGCGGCCCAGCGCATCGGGCTTCAAGTCGAGTCGATCGCCTATATGATGATCGGCGGATTGAACGGTGCCATCGCAAGTTACACGGGACAAAATCTCGGCGCCCGCAAAGTGGACCGGGTCCATGAGGGCTATCGGGTGACGACACGACTCGGTGTCTTGTATACCGGGTTGATCACCCTCGTGTTTTTATTCGTACCGGACGTCCTAATCGGGCTGTTCGTCGATGACCCGACAACGATTGACATCGGTGCGAACTATTTACGGATCATCGGAATCTCGCTCATCTTCGCCTCCTTCGAGATGATTGGGAACGGCTACTTCTCCGGACTCGGGCTACCGAAAATTCCGGCGACGATCTCGATCGTCTTCACCGTCGCCCGCATCCCGCTCGCGCTTGCCCTCGAGCCCTATCTCGGTCTCGATGCCATTTGGTGGAGCATCGCCATCTCAAGCATCGTCAAAGGGCTCGTCTCTGTCCTCTATGTCCGACTAATGAAAAAGGAAGTGACTTCCCTTGCAGAAGCGATTTAATCAACTAACCAAACAATTGTTGCACGGACGTTTCGCCATCGAGCGTGAAATGCTCCGCGTGACACCTGAAGGGACGCTCGCCGTAACGAAACATCCGACAGCACTCGGTGACAAGGCGACGCACCCGTATATTACGACCGACTTCTCGGAAAGTCAGATTGAACTGATTACCCCGACGTTTCCGACCGTCGAAGCGGCGCACAATTTCTTAGAGACACTGTACGACATCACGGCACTGAATATCGGTGACGAACGGCTTTGGCCGCAATCGATGCCGTGCGCGCTTCCGGACGGCGGGGTCATCCCGCTCGCGGATTTCGGCAATTCAGGACTCGAGGCCGGCCGCTATCGGGAACACCTGCTCCAAAAATACGGGGCGAAAAAACAGCTCATCTCGGGCATCCATTTCAACTTCTCGTTCGCAGACGAGTTGATTGCCTCCCTTTATGAAGGATCACCCGAACGATACGACCGTTTCAAGAACGACCTTTATTTAAAACTCGTCCGAAACTATTTACGGACGCGTTGGCTTGTCGTCTATCTGTTAGGCGGGACACCGGCTGTCCATACGAGCTATGAAGAACGTTGCGTCAGTCAAATGCAGGCGCTCAGCGAGGACGTGTATTCGAATACGACGGCGTTGTCGTACCGGAATAGTGACTGCGGCTACACGAATGTCGAGCCGCTCTATCCGGACTATTCAACACTCTCAGACTACACCGCGAGCGTGCGTCGCTTCATCGTTCAAGGCGACATCGCCAACCCGAACGAGCTCTACTCCCCGATTCGGCTGAAGACGT
Source organism: Exiguobacterium mexicanum (assembly GCF_005960665.1). Taxonomy (GTDB): domain Bacteria; phylum Bacillota; class Bacilli; order Exiguobacteriales; family Exiguobacteriaceae; genus Exiguobacterium; species Exiguobacterium mexicanum_A. The sequence goes on along the minus strand of NZ_CP040676.1, from coordinate 243,063 downwards.
CACGAGGCGGCAATGACTTGGAACGACTGGAGACGAACGGCATCGATTACATCGAGATTCGTAACATCGACCTCAACCCGTTCGAGAAGACCGGCATCGCCCTGTCCGACTTGAAGTTCCTGCACGTCTTCTTGCTCTACTTGACGTTGAAAGACGAGACACGATTTGTGGATTGGCAGGCAGAGGCGTTCCACAACCAACAACGCGTCGCGAAAGAAGGTCTATCGCCAACACTCATGTTGTACCGCAATGGTGAGGCGGTGCCGCTCCAGACGTACGCACGTGATTTGCTCGACGAGATTGAAGCGTTCAATGACCGATACACACTCGGGTTCGACGACGTCTTTGCCTCTGTCCGGAATCGGATCGACCATGTCGAGGCGACTTACGCGTCACGCCTCACCTCCGCCATGATGACGGACGGCTATACAAAGTGGTCGCTCCGACAAGCGGAACTATTCTATCAAGACGCCTACGCCAATCGGTTCCGGATGCACGGCTACACGGATATGGAGCTGTCGACGCAGATTTTGATGAAGGCGGCCCTGAAACGCGGCTATACCGTCGACGTGATTGACCGGGATGATCAGTTCATCCGAATCCGGAACGGCAACCAAACCGAGTACGTCAAACAAGCGACGAAGACGTCGAAAGACAACTACGTGTCGGTCCTCATGATGGAAAACAAGACGGTGACAAAACACGTGCTCGCCGAACACGGCATCCGTGTTCCGGGAGGAATCGAACTCCGCAGTGAAGCCGATTTACAGGACGCCTGGACTATGTTCGCGAATGAACCAATCGTCTTGAAACCAAAATCGACGAACTTCGGGATCGGCATTCACATCTTCAAGGACGGGACGACGTTCGAGGAGGCGCTCGAGGCGTTTCGTCACGCTCTTGCGTTTGACGACGTCGTCCTGCTCGAGACGTTCCTGCCTGGGAACGAATATCGTTTCCTCGTCATCGGAGACGAGGTCGCGGGCATTTTGCACCGTGTCCCGGCGAACGTGACCGGGGACGGCGTATCGACGATTCGTGAACTCGTCGCCAAAAAGAATGAGGATCCGCTCCGCGGGAAAGGCTATAAGACACCGCTCGAAAAAATTGACATCGATGACATCGTCGTCGCGTTCCTGCGTCCACAAGGCAAGACGCCAGACAGTGTCCTCGCCGATGGCGAACTCGTCTTCCTTCGTGAGAACTCGAACATCAGCACGGGCGGTGACAGTATCGACTATACAGACCAGATTTCCGATTCATACAAACGGATCGCGGTCGAGTCAGCCCGAGCGATTGGCGCGACGATATGCGGCGTCGACATGATGATTCCGTCGCTCGCGCGTGAAGGTGACTACGGCATCATCGAGCTGAACTTCAATCCGGCCATCCATATCCACGCCTTCCCGTACGAAGGCAAGGAACGACCGATCGGCGAGACCGTGCTCGATTTGTTATTTGACGGAAGAGGTTGAAGAGGTCCATGAATCGGGAATAGAGACTACATTGATCAGACAGATGTATCTTCTTTCTCGAGAAAGGGGTCTTTCTAATGGAAAAAGTGAAATCTCAAATCGAAGGTAAAACATTAGTCGTCGAACGCAGTTTTAACGCGCCGCGTGCGCTCGTGTTCGAGGCATTCTCAACACCAGCCCACCTCGAAGCATGGTGGGGACCGGCCGGATGGAAGACAGAGGTTCGTACGTTCGAGTTCGAACCAGGTGGCACATGGCATTACAAAATGACGTGTGTCGACAAGGAGCAGGGTGACTATTACGGTATGGAGTCATGGGGGAAATCGACGTTCCTCGAAATCGATCCGCACCGAAAAATCGTCTATACGGACGCATTTTCGGACGCGGACGGACACGTCAATCCCGAACTTCCCGTCATGACGATCACGAACGAGTTTGTCGACATCCCGAACGGCACACTGTTCATCAGCCGCTCCGAATTCACGGACGCCGAGTCGCTCCAGCAAGTCGTCGAGATGGGGGCCGTCGAAGGCTTCTCTTCGCAACTCGAACGGCTCGACGCCATCATCTCTCGATAGCAACAAGCACCGTCCCTCTCGAGGCACGGTGCTTGTTTGTCGTCAAAATAAAAAGTAACTGACAATCAAAATCAACGTGAAAATGAACACCATCCCGATGGCGAGCGCGACAAGGCTCATCTTCGTCGATTTGAACTGCTGAGAGTTGATCGTATGCACCTTTTCCAAATACGACCGGGTCCCGACGAGGATCGTCGCGATCCCAAAGATGATCGACAAGATGCCGATCGCCGTAATCAATTGGTGCTCGGCCCCGCTCAAATTTTCACTTCGATAGTAGTGGAAGTTCGTCACGAGAAAGCCGATTCCGATGACCGTGATGGCCGTTCGAATCCAGGCGAGGAACGTCCGCTCATTGGCGAGATGTTGCTGGATGTACTGCGAATCGACCGTCTTCTCTAAATCTAGTTTCACCGATATCCCTTCTTTCTAGCTCATCATTGCTCTAATTGTTCGAATAATCGATTGAGTTGATGTTCATCAATCTCTCCATACGCATCCCCGATACTGATCTCGGTCGAACAATAGTCGTCATGTGGTACGAGATAGCCCGTGACGCCGACCCCTGTCGTCTCTTGAACGGATTGAATCCGTGCCGCGACCGCTTCGTCGTCCCCTTCGAGATGAAGATGGAACATGTTCGTCACCGGGACTTCCGGTGTCGTCCACACTCCGTCGAGCGCATTGAAGCGACGCGCCAGTTCCTTCGCCTGCTCGACATACGTCCCCATTCGGTCTTTCCGTAGCTCGTAGTAATAGTCAGCCGGGATGATGTACGGGTACAGTCCAATCAAATCACCGCCGTACCGCCGTTTCCATATTCTCGCCTCGTCACAGAACGGTTTAGGTCCTGCTAAGATGGCACCTGCAATACCGCCGATGCCTTTATAGAATGAGACGTAGACGCTATCGAACAACGCACATACTTCCTCCGCTGTCTTCTCATAATATGGGAGCGTCTCGAGGAGGCGCGCTCCATCTAGATGCAGACGAATCCCTCGCTCCTGGCACAAATGACTAATCGCCTCAAGTTCAGCAAATGACGGTAAGTAACCGCCGAGTTCCCGTTGCGGCAACTCAATCAACAGGCAGGCGACATCCGGTAACGCCCTCACTTCGTCGAGCGTCATCAACCGGTCGTCATCCCCAAGCAAAATCGGTTCGAGGTGATGCAACTCCTTCAACCCGTCCTGTTCGTGAATCTCCAAGTGACAGAGCGGATGATAGGCGACGTTTCGATTTCCGGTCTCGTCCGTCCAAATCCGTAAGGCGATTTGTTGTGCCATCGTGCCGCTCGGGAAGAAAATCGCATCCTCCATACCCAGTTCTTGCGCCATTTTTTGCTCGAACCGCATGATGACCTCGCCCGTCCCGTAGTGGTCGCTCACCTGATTCGGGTCGACCTCAGCGAACGCCTGTTGCAAGACGCCGACAGTTCGTTTCCCGTGACCGCTCAGTTGATGTGACGTCTGTTGATACGATGTCCGTAAATCCATGTCATCCCCTCCACAAGAAGCCCCCTGTCCATAGACAGGAGGCCATCAGTTAGTCGCGCATGCGGACGATTAATTTGCCGCGCACTTTGCGTGTTTGTAGCTGTTCCAAGCCATCTTTTAACCGTTCGAACGGCAAGACGTCCGTAACGAGGTCGTTCAATTCACCCGCCTCGAGCAGCTTTATCATCTCTTCGGCCATATACGACAAGTTACGGATGGCCCGCTCGTTCTCACTCGCATGGGCCGCACCGAGGGCGACTTCATGAATCGACGGCGACAGCGTGAACCCTTTCATGTTCGACATGTCAGGTGGACCGGCGATATAAGCGAGCTGTCCACTGAATGCGAGCCGGTCGAGATCGGCCGTCGCCACATCGCGTCCGACCGTGTTCAAAATCAGGTCGACACCGCGACCGTCTGTCAGTTCCATGATTTTCTCCGTCACGTCCTCGACGTTGTAGTCGATGGCGACATCGGCACCGAGGGATGTGACCCAGTCAAAGTTTTCCGGCGATGCCGTCGTGAACACTTTAAGCCCAAGTTTTTTGGCGAGTTGAATCGCGTAACCACCGACTCCTCCCGCTCCGGCGTGGACGAGAATCGTCTCTTTGTCGCGCGTGTTCAACTTCTGCATGATAGCCTCATACGCTGTCATGCCGGCACAGAGGATGGCCGCAGCGGCCTCGTCGCTCACTTCCGGCGGGACGACGGCGCAAGCACGCGCATCGACGACCGCATACTCGGCGAAGCCGCCGTTGTTTCCAAGACTCGTGTGGACGGCGACACGTGAACCGGTAATGATATTGGCGATGCTCGAACCGACTTCGACGACTTCCCCGACCAGGTCGACGCCGAGAATGTGTGGATAGGACCAGTTCGGGTTGCCGTTCGTGCCGACTTTATAGTCGACCGGGTTCAAGGCGACCGCTTCGACTTTGATGAGCAGTTCGCCCGCATCTGGTGTCGGTCGCTCCACCTCACCGATGTGCAGATGTTCTAATCCAGGTTGATCAAGTAGCCAAGCCTTCATGCTCAATACGCTCCTTCCGAATACGTCAGTTCATAGGAATGCGAGTAGATTTCGACGAGGTTGCCGAACGGGTCTTCACAATACACCATCCGGTACGGTTTATCGCCCGGGTAATATTCCCGGATTGGCATCCGTTGTTTTCCGCCATGGGCGACGATTTTCTCAACGAGCCCTTCGATGTCCGGGTCTTGAACACAATAGTGGAAAATACCCGTCTTCCAAAACTCGAAATTATTCTCCGGCTTCTCATTGTTTGGGAACTCGAACAGCTCGATGCCAATCTTATCACCCGTCGACATGTGGGCGATTCTGAAGCTGCCCCAGCCCGGTCCAAATACGTCCGTGCACATGACACCGATCGGCGAGTCGTCCTCGACGACGTCCGATGGTTGCATGATGGTGTACCAGCCCATCACGTCCTCATAAAATTTAACTGCTTCGGTCACACTCGGGACCGATAGCCCGATATGTGAGAATGTACGTGGATATGTCACTGTCATCTGCTCCTTTTTGTTTGCTCAATTTGATGGATAACGATACGATACCTTCATCGAAGCAATAAAAAAAGTACGCACATTCAAGTAACTACCCGAAAGCGAGGCGAATTGAACATGACGACCCCGTTCCCCGTCAATAAGGCGCTCGACATCATCGGCGGTAAATGGCGGCCTCAAGTGTACTGTACGCTCGAAAACGGCCCGCGCCGCTTTTCTGAGATTCAACGCGCCATCCCTGACGTCAGCCGTAAAGTGTTGACCGATCAACTGCGCGAGCTCGAACAGCTCGGTATGGTCCGCCGCATCGACTATTCGACCGAGAAACAGCTTCACGTCGAATACTCGCTCACCGAGGACGCACTCAGCCTGCAACCAGCCATGAAGGCGCTCTGCTCTTGGGGCGAGACACACGACGAATAAACCCGCGCCGAATCCGGCGCGGGTTTTGTCATGCTGCGAATAGACTTATGAGGTTTCCATCCGGGTCGATGACGATGGCGTAACGTTGTCCCCAAAACGCATCCCACGGTTCGCGGTGCGAGGCATAACCGTTTCCGACGATCGCTTCATAGCGCGCATCCAGCTCATCCCGACTATCGCACAAGAAGGCGAGTTCGACCCGGTGCCCCGTCGCCGGTTTCCATTCCCCATACACCGACTCCGCCACTTCGACCGTATCGAAGGCGAGCCGGACACCGCCGTCATCGATTTCGACGTGCGCTTCCCCATCCATCGCTTCCGGGATCGATAGGCCGAGCAAACGGTAAAAATCGAGCGCCCGTTTCATGTCTTCGACGACGATGCCAATCATATCTAGCTTGATTCCCATGTAATCACCTCATTTTCCAAGTTGGTGGTGCTATGATGAGTGTAGCACTACATATTGCTTGTGAAACGAGGAAATTCAAATGACCTATCAATTCGCTGTCCTGACCCAGCCACAGGCGGAAACAATCGCCTACACGTGGCACTATGAAGGGGATTATTCCTTTTACAACATGGAGGCCGATCAGGACGATTTGGCCGAATTTTTAGACGCCGAACAGCGCGGACAGTCGGTGTTCGCCATCACCTCAGACGAGGAATTGGTCGGCTTCGTGAGCGTCGCGCAACCGGATGCTGAAACGGTCGATATCGGGCTCGGCATGAAGCCCGATTTGACCGGGAACGGGAGCGGACGAGCGTTCGTCACATCGATTCTCGACTTCGTCAAAGCGACGTACTCACCTCATCGCATCACCTTGTCCGTCGCCGCCTTCAACGTGCGGGCAATCCGTGTCTATGAGGCGTGCGGGTTCACGCAGACCGGTTCGTTTCAACAACCGACGAACGGTAGCACGTTCACCTTCATCCAAATGGAACGTCAAGAAAGTCCTCAGAACCAACCGTTCTGAGGACTTTTCCTATGTGAGCTGCTTCTTTTGGATGTATGACAAGCCGAGCGCCGCTATCAAAATTGTGCCTTTGACGATGTCTTGGGCGTAATATGGCACGTCCCACATCGTCAGTCCGTTCAGCAAAATCCCAATCAAGATGGCACCGATCAACGTACCGACGACGTTCGGTCGTCCGGTCCCGAAGACGGCGTAGCCGATATAGGCGGCCGCGACGGCGTCCATCAACAGCGGTGCCCCGGCCGATACTTGTCCGGTACCGATGCGTGACGCCAAGATGATGCCGCCGATGGCCGCGAACAGACCGCTCAACACGTACGCGTACAGTTTGATCCGTGTGACGGCGATGCCGGAGCGGCGGGCCGCCTCGACGTTCGAGCCGACGTAATAAAACTCGCGTCCCGTCTTCGAATACGTCAAAAATAGATGGGCTCCGGCGAAGAAGAGAATCATCAAGATGGCGACGAATGGAACGGGACCAATCGAGCCTTGGCCGATGAAGAGGAACGACGGGATGAATCGTCCCGGTGCCGTCCCTCCTTCAATCGGCATGTTGTCGTAGATTGAAAAACCTTTCGTATACGTCAATTGGACCCCGTTGATGACGTACATGATGGCGAGCGTCGCGAGCAAATCCGGTAACCGGAACTTGATCGTCACGAGCGCGTTCAACAGCCCGACGAGCACGCCGAGGGCAATCGGGACGAGCAAAGCGACGAGCAGTTCTTGACTATGTAATACGAGACTCGACGCCGCACCGATTGTCGCGAGGCTCGCCGTTGAGCCGACCGATAAGTCGAACCCGCCGACGATGAGCGAGAACGTCACTCCGAGGGCGAGCAGCGAGACGATCGATACGGACTTGATGATGTCGCTGAAGTTCGCGTACGTCAAAAACTGGTCGTTCGTCACGCCGAAGACGGCGATGAGTGCGAGAATCGCGAACAACGTCCCGTATTGACCGATGCCACTGAAGCGTTTCGTGCGTTGTTTGATGACGAGTTGGGCCATGTTAAACCCCTCCTTTCTGTTGCCAACGGCCGCGGTCGAGCCAAAGCGTCCGGTTGGCGATCAATTCTAGTTCATGCGGTTCACTCGACGTAAAGATGACAGTCTTTCCACTTTTCGCGAGGCGGGTGACGAGTTCATAAATATCCCGTTTCGCCGTCACGTCGACGCCTTTCGTCGGTTCGTCGAGCAGATAGACGTCCCGGTCCTCGAGGAGCCATTTGCTGAGGACAACTTTTTGTTGATTCCCCCCGCTCAGCTCTCGGACCGGTTGCCCGACCTGGTCGTATTTCACACGGAGCGAGGCCAAGACGCGCGTGACTGCGTTCGCCTTCCCTTCGATCGCGAGGACGTTCCGTTCAATCGAATCGTCGAGGAAGAGTCCCTGTTTCCGGCGTTCTTCCGGTACGAGGGCGAACCCGGACCGGACCGCCTGACGCGGTTCGCGAATCTTGATTGGTTTCCCGTCCAACGTCATCTGTTGTTCAACGCCGGAGAGACCGAATAGCGCCTCGATCAACTCCGTCTTCCCGCTCCCGGTGACACCGCCGATGCCGACGACTTCGCCTTTATACGCCGTGAACGGCAAACTCGTCCCGAACGCCGGTAACGTGAGCTCTGCCTGAATCCGCATCTCGGTTTCCGGAACGGCTTTCTCTACCGCTTCTGCCATGTCAGATCCGCTCAAATACGTATGGATATCCCGTTCTGACAACGCCTGAAACGGCCCTTCATAGGCGATACGGCCATCCCGGAGGAACGTCGTCGTCGTGGTGACGCGCGACAGTTCGTCCGACCGATGCGTGATGAGAAGAATGCCGACACCTTCCTCTGCGAGCGACTGCAATAACGTGAGCAGTGACGTCGCATCTTCCGTCGACAAGGCGGCCGTCGGTTCGTCGAGCAAGAGGTAGGCCGCATCACTCGCGAGCGCCCGGGCAATCAAGACACGTTGTTTGACGCTGAGCGGGAATCGTCCGACCGGTTCGGTCACGTCAATCTCTAGTCCGACACGTTCCAAGTAGGTGGCCGCTCGCTGTTTTAGTTCACGAGGACGAATCCGTTCGACCGCCTGCCACGGCACGACGTTTTCATAAATCGGTAAATCGAGATAGAGGGCGTCATCGACTTCTTGCGACACCGTGATGATCCCACGGCGTATCGCCTCGGCCGGTGTGAATGTGACCGGTGTCTCGTCGAGCTCGATCGTCCCGGATGTGGGGATGATGGCGCCACTCAACAGCTTCACGAGCGTGCTCTTCCCGGCCCCGTTCAACCCAAGCAAGCCATGAATCTCGCCACGGCGGAGCGTGAAGCTGACGTCGTCGAGCACCGTGACATCACCATAGCGTTTCGTGACGCGTTCAAGCCGTAACATCAGTCCGTCCCTTTCATCCAGTCCGACCAGGCCGCGTCTGAGGCGCCCCAGTTCGGGACGTATTGACCGAGGTCGTCCATCGTCACTTTCTCGTCCGGCAAGACGTCACGATCGACGAGATACGGGTCGACCGAATGAATCGACGGCGTCTCTTCACCCGCTAATTTTTGATACGCGTAACGGACTTGGATCCGTCCGATTTCAGCCGGGTCGGTCGCGGCCGTCACTTTCCACGGGCTACCGTCCTCTTGCATGAGCTGCAAATCTTCATCGCTCAAATCAATCCCATAGACGGCGATCTCATCGCGTCCGGCCTGTTTGATGGCACGGCTCGCACCCTTAGCGAACTCGTCCCACATCGCGAACACGGCATCAATCTCACCTTCCGGATACTTCTTCAAAATTGCTTCCATCTGGCTCTGTGTGTCGAGCGCCGTATTGTTCGTCGCCGAACCAAACTTGGCGACTTCTGTGATACCCGGGTAACGCTTCAAGAACGCATCATAAATCGTGTGGCGACGTTCCATCGGTGTGAAGCCACCAACCCAAATCGTGACGATTTTGCCTTCACCGTCCAAATCTTCGGCGAGCGCCTTGAGTGAACGCCAAGCGAGCGAATAGTCGTCTTGGTCGATGACGGTCACGCCTTCGTTCGTCAAATCGTTGTCGAACGCGACGACTTTGATGCCTTTATCGAGCGCGCGTTGGACCGGTTCTTTCAACGCATCGGCACGGCCATGGTCGATCAAGATGACATCGACGCCTTGCGTCGTCGCCGTATCGACATAGCTCGCCATCTTCGACAGGTCGTTGTCGGCGTTGTACACTTTCACGTTGCCGCCGAACGATTCGACTTGTTCCGTCACCCCGTTGATATACTGCGACGAGAACGTCCCGATCGACATCTGCATGATCAGGGCGACATCGATATCTTTCGGAAGTGTGGCATTCGAGACCGAGACGGGTTTCGTCTCCGGTGTCTTCTCAGCCGGCTTCGATGGGGCCGCTTGTTCGTTCGTGCAACCGACGAGCGCCAAGACGAATGTGAATAGTAAAATTAATAGTTTTTTAGACATGAATTGTTCCCCCTACATGATGTGTGATGGCAGTCTCTGTCGGCTCGAACACACCCGCCTCGGTGATGAGTCCGGTGATGAGGTCCGGTGGGGTGACGTCGAACGCCGGATTGAAGACGGTGATGCCGACGGGTGCCGTCGGTTGACCACCGATATGTGTCACTTCTGACGGGTTCCGCTCCTCGATTTCAATCGTGTCATCCGCCGTCAAATCGAACGTCGAATGCGGCGCCGCGACATAGAACGGAATGCCGTAATGTTTGGCAAGGACGGCGAGCTGCAACGTCCCAATTTTATTGGCGACGTGACCCGTCCGTGTGATACGGTCAGCTCCAACGATGATGGCGTCGACTCGTTTTGACTGAATCGTCCAAGCCGCCATATTGTCGGTGATGAGCGTCACGTCGATATCGGCCCGGTCGAGTTCCCAGACAGTGAGGCGTGCCCCTTGCAGGAGCGGCCGCGTCTCACAGGCGAAGACGTTGAAAGATACGCACTGTTCTTTTCCGACGTAAAACGGCGCGAGCGCTGTGCCGTATCGCGATGTCGCGATGGCACCGGCGTTGCAGATTGTCAACACGTTCCCCCCGGCCGGCAACACCGTCAGCGCATGCTCGCCGATGGCCCGATATGTATCGACGTCCCGGTCGTACAAAGCGATGGCGCGGCGTTTGATTTCCTCGGCAATCGCCTCAAAGTCGTCCCCGACATTTAAATCAAGGAGCGATTCGATCACGTTTTGCAGATTGACCGCCGTCGGTCTTGTCGCAATCAAGCGGCGTCCAACGAGGTCGAGTCGACGGGTGAAGTCCGGGTCGTCGACTAACCGGCCTGCCTCTTTGGCGAGGACGAACGCCCCGAAGTAAGCGATGGCCGGGGCACCACGGACTTGGAGCGTCTCGATGGCATGTTCGGCCTGTTCGAGCGTCTCGATTGTCACGTAACGCTCTTCATGTGGTAACAACGTCTGATCCAATAGGATGAGTTCGTCCGTTTGCGAATTAAAGCGGATGTTTTGGACCGTCATACGCGCACCCCCGACAAAAGCGTCACCAAGTCGTCAATCGATTCGACGCTGTGGCGTTCTTTAATGAGCGCCGTCCCGAGGGCAAGCGCGTCACGTTTTCGTTCGAGCCGCGTCGCTTCCGGCAACGTCTCGAGATCGGCGACACCGGCGAGTCCGACGGCACGGCGAATGAGTTCGCAACCGGCATAGCCGATCGTGTCGCTGAAGATTGTCCGCAACAATTCGTCGACGAAACCGTCCGTATTGAACGGCTCGACAGCGCGCTCAAAGTTGGCCTGGAACGTCTTCTCGAACGTCTCCCACACCGTCAAGACGTCCGTGAAACGTTCGAAGCGTTTGAGCGGGTCATGGAACGTCGACAGCGTCAAATGGGCGATAATTTGGCCCAAATCAAAGCCGAACGGTCCGTAAAATGCGAACTCTGGATCGATGATTTTCGTCTCTTGTTGAGTCGCGAAGATGCTGCCTGTATGTAGGTCACCGTGCAGAAGCGCCTCATGTTTCGTGACAAATCCGACTTTCAGTTTCGTCACCTCGACCTTGAGCGCCTGGTCTTGCCAGAGGCGTTCGACATCTTCTCGAAGCGCCGCCTCGATGTTGTTCGACTCCGCGTCTTTGAACGGGTCGGTGAAGATGAGCTTCTCGGTGATGTCACACAGTTCCGGGTTGTAATAGTCACGTTCAATCCGCTTCTTCGCGATCGGGCCGGCCGCATAATCCGACGTCGCGAACAGCGTCTCGCCTAAAAATTCACCGACATGACGCGCGAGTTCCGGATAGCTCTCCCCTTTCAAATAACCGGTGCGGACAATCTCATAATCAGACAGATCTTCTAAAATCGTGTAGGCGAGCGTCCGGTCGCTACCGAGGACGTCCGGGACGAAACGCGGCGCCACGTTCGCAAACTCACGGAGTGCCAACTGTTCAATCCATGCCCGTTCGAGTGTAAGCGGCCAGCTCTCACCGACGACTTTAGCGTATGGGAGCGCCTGTTTGACGATTAGGCGCTGTTTGCCTTGGCGAATCCGAAACACGAGATTCAAATTGCCGTCCCCGATTTCCTCACACTCGGCGATTCCGTCTTGCAAGTATCCTAATTGACGGACGTGCTCGACGACAGACTGTTCTGTAAATGGTTGATATGACATGATGTTTTCCCCTTCCTGTACGTTGCCCACAAAAAAAGCCCCTTTCTCCGCGAGAAAGAGGCACAGCCAAAATGGTTGTTCCTCTCATCTGTCAGACATTCGTCTGGTGGATGTAGCACCGTGCCTAATGGTCGGTTGCTGCGGCGTCATCGGGCCAATTCCCTCTGCCAACTCGCGATAAGAGTGGTTTATTCGATTCGGTGAACTTATGTGATGAATATTACGGACTCGACGTCACAATTGTCAACGTCCTTTTCTCCGGGCCACTCGTCTTTTTTTTGTGCATATATGGAAACAACTTCCCAAAATATTTTTTTTGGAAAAAAAGGAATTGACGACGTGACGAATCTGTGTAAAAATTCAATTAAATTTCACAACTTCAAATCACATTCTTATCAAGAGCAGACGGAGGGACGAGCCCGATGATGTCGCAGCAACCGACCAGAGATGGCACGGTGCTAATTCTTGCAGCGAAAGCTGAGAGATAAGAGTTCATTTTTTATGATGACCTCTTGCCTCGGCATGGGGTCATTTTTTGTTTGCCTGGAAGGAGGAACCATATGAGTATCACTGCCACATATGAAATCAAACGGACGGATGCGGTCGCAAGCATTGCCGACAAAATCGCCCTCGAGCTGACCGTCGGCACATGGACTGAGCTGCGTCATTTAGAGCAAGAGCAGTTACAGGCGTACCGGGGTGAGGTCGTATCGACCACCCATACGGAGACGACGAGCCGGTTCACGATCCGCTATCCGTTACATAATGTCAGCCCTGACTTTTCATCCATCTTGACGACGACGTTCGGGAAACTATCCCTCGACGATTCGATTCGGTTAATCGATTTGACGTTGCCCGAAACGCTCGCCCCTCATTTCAAAGGCGCCAAGTTCGGCGTCGACGGGATTCGCGAGTTGCTCGGTGTCCATGACCGTCCGCTCGTCATGAGCATCTTCAAAGGCGTCATCGGGCGTGACCTCGCGTTTCTCGAGCAGCAACTCCGCGATCAGTTCGCCGGCGGCATCGATATCGTCAAAGACGACGAGATTTTATACGACAATCCGCTCACGCCGTCGCTCGAACGGGCCCGGATCGGAGCGGCCGTCATTCAAGCGCACTTTGAGGCGACCGGGAAACGTGTCCTCTACGCCATCACGCTGAGCGGCCCTGTGTTCGGTCTTCGCGACCAGGCGCTCCGGCTGATCGAGGCCGGTGCGACGGCGCTCCTATTCAACGTCTATACGTACGGTCTTGACGCACTGCGCGAACTTGCGAACGACCCAGACATCCGTGTGCCGATTTTGGCCCACCCGGCCTTTGCCGGCGCCTTGACCGGGTCCATCAGTCATTCGCTCTTACTCGGTAAACTCCCACGTCTCGCCGGGGCCGATTTGACGCTCTTCCCGTCTCCATACGGTTCGCTCGCGACACCACGGGACGAGGCGTTCGCGATTCGTGACTTGAGCGCCGAACCGCATTGGTCGAAACCAATTTTACCGGTCCCGTCAGCCGGGATTCATCCGGGGCTTGTCGCCGATATCATTCGTGATTTCGGGACGGAGGTCGTCATCAACGCCGGCGGTGGCATTCATGGTCACCCGGACGGTGCAGCCGCCGGGGCCCGTGCTTTCCGCCAAGCCATCACTCACGTCCTCGGTCCCACCGAAGGACAGACGGACGAACTCGATACCGCGTTAAAGGCGTGGGCGTCACGATGACGGTCCACATCCTGTGCGACTTCGATGGGACGATCACGGCGGAAGACAATATCATCGCGTTGATGAAGGCATTCGCCCCGCCGGCTTGGGTCGAGTTGAAAGATGCGGTGCTCGAACAACGGATTTCCATTCGCTCCGGTGTCGGTCAAATGTTTCAACTATTGCCGAGCGAGGCCGCCCCGGCTTACCACGATTATTTGTTGGAGCGGATCACGCTCCGCCAAGGGTTCCCATCATTTTTAGAACAGGTTCGGGCGCACGGTTGGAAGTTTGACGTCGTCAGCGGCGGGATGGACTTCTTCGTCCAGCCGGTCTTAGATGGTCACGTCGCCCCTGAGCACATCTACTGTAACGTCGCCGACTTCTCCGACGAGACGGTAACCGTCACGTGGCCGCACGCTTGTGACGAACAGTGTACGAACGATTGCGGCTGTTGCAAGCCGACGATTGCCCGCCGTATCGTCAATCCGAGTGACCGCTTAATCATCATCGGCGACTCGGTGACCGACTTCGAGGTCGCGAAGCGTGCCGACTTCGTCTACGCCCGGGGTCAACTCATCACGCTCTGCGAAGACGCAGGCATCCGTTACGCCCCGTTCGAGACGTTCGACGACATCACCCATCACTTGAAGGAGGTGGCCGTATGAGCCTTACGGCACGTTGGCTTGAACTGGCCGAGATTAAAGACGAACTCGCCGCCCGCGACTGGTTCCCCGGAACGAGTGGGAATTTGGCGATTCGCGTCTCTGACGACCCGCTCGAATTTCTCGTCACGGCGAGTGGACGCGATAAACGGAAACGAACGCCAGACGACTTTGTTCATGTCGATGCGGGCGGACGCTTAATCGGCGAACAGACAGGAAAACCATCCGCCGAGACGCTGCTACATGTCGAAGTGTTCAATCGGACGGATGCGACGTGTTCGCTCCATGTCCATACGGTCGACAATAATGTCATCTCCGAGCTCCATGCTGCCACCGGCGAAGTCGTCTTCACCGGTCAAGAAATCATCAAAGCGCTCGGCTTCTGGGACGAGGATGCGGTCGTCCGCGTACCGATTATCGAGAACCATGCGGACATTCCGACTCTTGCGGCCGCTTTCGCCCCTCACATTCACGCAAACGCCGGTGCCGTCCTCATTCGCAATCACGGCATCACCGTCTGGGGCGAGACCCCGGCCGCGGCCAAACGCTATTTAGAGGCTTACGAGTTCTTGTTCAGCTATACATTAAAACTACGCGCCCTAGGCGTCCATTCATAAGGAGGAACCAACCATGGCAACTGTCTATTTCCAACAAACCGAAGAGCGTTACGTCGATCAAACTGAAGTGAGCGCCTTTTTAGAGTCTCGCGGGATTTTGTACGAACAGTGGGACATCACGAAGCTGCCGGAAAACCTGCAAGAGAACTATCAGTTGACGGACGAGGACAAACAAGCGATCTTGTCGACGTTCCGTGACGAGATTCGTGATGTATCGGAGCGCCGCGGCTATGAGACAGCAGACGTCATCTCATTGTCAGACGCGACGCCGAACTTGGACGAATTGCTCGTCAACTTCCAAAAGGAGCACCATCATACGGATGACGAGGTCCGCTTCATCGTCAGCGGCCATGGCATCTTCGCCATCGATGACGCCGAGCGTGGCTACTTCAACATCGAGCTCAACCCCGGCGACCTCATCTCGGTGCCGGTGAACACGCGCCACTACTTCACGCTCCAAGACGACCGCAAAGTCGTCGCCGTCCGCATCTTCGTGACGACAGAGGGCTGGGTGCCGATTTACGAGAAACAAGACGTGAAGGCATAAAAATAGGTCTCTCGCATTTGTGCGAGAGACCATTTTTTTAATGTTTGGCAGCGGCTGTCGGTTTTGAAGAGAACCAACCCCATACCGCGATCCCGACCATGACCGACCAGAAGAACACGGTCCACGCCGTCGAGTGGACGAAGCCGTCCGGAAGACCCATGAACGCGAACGGTGTACCGGCAATCAATTCCTTGAAGCCAGGGTGTTCAAGGACGAGCACCGTCAACTTCACACCGACCCAGCCGACGATGATGAAGGCGGCTGTCTCAAGTGTCGGACGTTGATGCAACAGCTTGACGAAAATTCGAGCAGCGAAACGCATCAAGATGACCCCGATGAGTCCACCTGTCAAGACGACGAAGAACTGACCAGAGTCGATCCCACCGATTTCACCGAGACCGAGCGGCGGCAAGCTGACCGCGAGCGCGACCGCTGCGAGAATCGAATCGACCGCGAAGGCGATATCAGCAAACTCGACTTTCGCAACCGTCAACCAGAACTCTTTCTTCGTGACCGGCTTCTCTGTGACAGCCGTCTCTTCTTTCGCCTCAGCAGCGAGATCTTGTTTCGGCTCCGTTTTACGAGCCTTATAGGTCATATACAGATGTCGTGCGCTCATTCCGATCAAGTAAAGCGCACCGAGCGCCTGGACTTGCCAGACGTTGATCAAGAATGAGATCAAGAACAAGGCGATGAAGCGGAAAACGAACGCTCCAAGTAATCCGTAAAATAGTGCCTTCTTCTGTTCTGTCCGCGGCAAGTGCTTGACCATGACCGCCAAGACGAGCGCGTTGTCTGCAGAAAGTAGCCCCTCGAGACCGACGAGTACGACGATGATCCAGGCGTACTGCAGAATTAACTGCCAATCCATTAAAAACATCCCCTTTTTTGTTGTGTTCCTTCATATTTAACAGTGATCTATTTTTTAAGTTCACAGGAACATTTTATTCCCGATTCATATCGAAATCAATCTTCTTTTCTTCAATTGCTGAAGTTTTTTTATTTATGAGGACATGCAAAGTGTTACTTCTACTGTTATTTTGCGATGATTTTAACCGTTATCTTGCACTTAAAAGTGTGTGTTAGGTGACGAACGTTCGTAAAATGATTTGACACATTTACGAACGCTTGATAGATATGAAACCTATTCTTAAGACTTTAACTTAGGGACTTTTCCAGACCGATGCAAGCGATTGAATGCCCTTCCGAATTTCTCCAACACTCAAAGCCCCGTATCCGATGATCACTCGGTCGGTGGATTTGGTTTCTTGATACATATGGGATACGGCATCAACTGCAATGCCAAGCGAATGCGCCCTTGCAATTGCTTCTCGTTCCGTTAAGAAGGCAGGTAATTGGACAATGATATGCAATCCAGCCTCATCTCCTCTAACAGAAAAATCTTCTCCTAAAAATTCATCTATCGCTTCAATCAAGCACTTTCTCTTTGAGCGGTAAAGGGTTCGCATTTTGGCGATGTGCTTCTCATATCTACCTGTCTTAATGAATTCTGCAACAACTAACTGATCGATTTTGGAAACAGTGGATTTCTGCAGTGCATTGAATGCTTCATATTCTTTCACTAAAGATAAGGGGAGGACAAGATAACTGATTCGAATAGAAGGCAGTAAGGTTTTTGAGAACGTACCAAAATAAATAACTTGATTTAAAGAGTCTAAATGAGCCAACGTTGGAATGGAGGCTCCTCGGTAACGGAATTCCGAATCATAATCATCTTCCACGATGTAACTGGAAGAAGCTTTTGCCCATGTCAACAACTCAAGGCGCCTGTTGATCGACATTATGGTGCCAAGTGGATATTGGTGAGCTGGAGTTGTATAAAGAAGTGTCACTGGCTGTTTCGGTACGGTACAGCCTTCAGAATCCAACCTTAGAGGTAAAACAGGTATGTTTAATTGGTGAAAAACCGCATTTGCCCGAATAAAGCCAGGTTCCTCGATTCCTACTTTAGAAGGAATGAGGAATTGACACAGACAACTTAATTGTTGTTGAGTACCACTGAAAACATAAATTTGTTTTGCATGGCAATGCAATCCTCGGGATCGGCGCAAATAGTTTGCAATTTCGTTCCGTAATTCCGGTTCCCCTTGCCAAGCACCATTCGCAATATGGGCAGGAGCCAGAAAATTTTGATACAGGCGGTTCCAAATTTTGTATGGAAATTCTGTTGGATCAACTTGTCCGTTTCTAAAATTTAAGGACTCTTCTTTTATCGTTGGCAGTAATTCTTCTTTTTGAAGGGCAGCTTTTTCTTGGAAGGGGACTTCAATCTCCCCTATAAAATAACCTTGTCTCTCTGTTGAATACAGGTAACCTTCACTCAGTAATTGGGCATATGCTTCCTGTACGGTAAATACACTGACATTCAATTGATTGGCTAATTCGCGTTTAGAGGGCATTCTTGAATGCGCTTTTAACTGTTGTTGTAGAATGAGCTGTTTGATGTGTTCATAAATGGCCATATATTTTGTGGTTCCCGATGGAAACGTTACTTGCAGTTCCACTCCAAACACTCCTTGGTATGTAAATTTTACTCCGAATTGGTTATGTTAAGCATACCAGAAATGAAGTGTAATGATAGAAAGGAGTGAGGGAAATGAAAACCTTAGAGAATGAAGTTGTCAAGCTAGTGCCGATGGAAATCAGTCATATAGAAGGAATCTGGGACGCAGCGAATAACCATGAAATTTGGGAACATATGTCGGTGGATTTGACGGACAAAAGGAACGTTGAACAATATGTACAAGACGCTCAAAAAAAGAGAGCAGCTGGAACAGAGTTTGCTTTTGTGATTGTAGATATCGAGACAAAGAAGATCATTGGGGCCACCTGGTTTCTCGACATTTCCATGCCACACAAAAGACTAGAGATTGGTTCAACTTGGCTAAATCCCAAAAGTTGGCGAACGAACATCAACACCAATTGCAAGTTTTTACTGTTGACGTATTGTTTTGAAGAACTGGGATTGAATCGCGTTCAAATCAAGACAGGTCATGAAAACATCCGTTCACAACGCGCCATTGAAAGAATCGGAGCCATTAAAGAAGGGATTTTAAGGAACCACATGATTCGCAAAGAAGGAACAATTCGACATACCGTCATGTATAGTGTGACAAAAGAGGATTGGCCACAAGTCAAAGAACGCTTCCACAAGATACTAATAGATTAATAATTTATACCATATCTGTATTTGAGACCTATTTCAGTTTTGAGTTTGTAATCTAAGGATAAGGCGACCTATAAAGAGTAGTTTACATATCACGAGATTATCAGCAGTTCTCTAAAAACCAACAAAAAAAAGGAAGAGGAGAAGCTTTATAACCAGCTTTTCCTCTTCCTTTTTTCTCTAACATTACTTAGGATTCAATGCTTTATTGATGAATTGGTATAGCTCGCCATCTATTCCATGTTGCAGTTCGTTCCCTGGGTTTTCAGCGTGGAAACGCTCGGCTTGCTTACGGAAAGCCATATCGCCTTCGGAAAAGACATTCACGATGTCGTTCCATTTTTTCGCTAAATGCTGTACTTTTTCATCGGTGGGAGAAGTGCCTTTATCTTTTTCCAAACGAATTTCCATGATAAGAGCTTCAAATTCTTGTTCTGTATGCTTCAAGAACTGTTTGTCCGCATTTTCATAGCTGCTTTCCATGGTATCCAATTGCTGCTTCGAAAAGTATTTTTCCTTATTCATTTTCAGCGCCTCCATTAATTTAGTAAGTTCTGAAATCGAAAGGGTCCGATTGCTGTGTGCAGCCGATAACGCATTTTCCAACTCCGCTACTAGTTTTTGCTGAACCTCTATCTCTTTTTTGACTCGAGAAATTTGGGTTTGCAAAATCTCCGCAACGGTTTGTTCCTCCGGATTAGACAACAGAAGTTGTATTTCTTCTAACGACATTCCCATCTGCTTTAAGGACAAAATGGGCTGAAGACGGACCAAATCTGCTTTCGTGTAAAGCCGATGCCCTGACTCCGTATACTGAGAAGGTGAAAATAAACAGATTTGATCGTAATAGCGTAAAGTTCGAATCGTTAAACCCGCCAATTCTGCAACTTCTCCGACTTTCCAATATTCCTTCATTCGCTTAGCCTCCATTTAACAACATTTCTATTCACCAACTAAAAACGACAAATTCGAAGTTAGAGGAGTTGCTGCATCTCCTTTTGCTCAAACGTATAGGTTTTCCCGCAAATATGGCAAAAAGCTTCAATGCCTTCATTTTGATCCATGCTCCGTTTGATCTCCTCTTCACTCAAGGAATAAAGCATGCCATAAAACATTTCTTTGCTGCATCCGCAGAAAAATTGACTGGAGCTATGGCCGATAATTTTTGCATCCCCAAACAACTGGGTTAACGCTTCTTCGCTGTCACTCGCTTCTTCAGCGTTTAGTTTACTGAAAATATCTGGATTGGCTTTTACAATCATTTTCACTTCTGAAAGCAATTGTGGTGGTGCACCGGGAAGAAGTTGTGCATACAGTGCATGACTGGAAAGAAGGGAAGCTTCATTATCCAACTGAATGTCGGAATAAAGATAGGTCGGCGTCTGATCACTCTGCACAAAATAGTTGGCGATATCATCCGTGATATGTTGATTTGGCATATCGGTAATGCTGGTGAATTGCTTCATCTCAGAACCCTTTATGACACGGATCATCCCAGAAGGTCCGATTAAATCTTGCATCGACTTTTCTTCTGTATCAGAAGATCTCAAAAGTTCATCGTTCAAGTATCCTCTGACATTTCCATTCGCTTCGGCTTCCGCAAAAATCTTATGGTGAGGGTTACTCAACGTTACCTGGATGCTCATGCGCTGGTTCCCTTTGAGCGTGCCAGAGAGTATGCTCATCGCTGATACCGTTTTACCCAACATGAGTTTAAGAGATTCAGGAAGTTCCTGGTTTAAGGCAAAGATGTCTCGAAGCAGCTGGGTATTATCAATAAAATATAAACGTATCTGCTCTTCGTAGATCAATGCCTTAACAATGGTATTTTCCACAATAATTCCTCCTTTTACAAAAGTAAGCTAGTTTCACTATAAGACATTACCTTACGTAAGGTTCAAGGGGTAAATACCATTTTTACAACATTTCTTTTTTAGTTAACATATGAGAGATTATTGGAAGCTTTTATAAAAGAGTTTATATTTCTAAAAACCAGTTTCTTTTTTAAGGTTACTGGTTTTTTAAAATTCTATTCAAAATTACTACTACTCTATTATTACTTACTTCTATAACCCATATAAAACTACTGATAGTTTTATATTGTAGGACGGTTTGTCAAATAAAACGCAAAATATAATTTGAAGTAACAATGCAAAGCACGTTCAAAGCATGTTCAGAGAGCAAAATGGTACCCGGTCGATGTACATTTCGTGATAAAATCCTAACAAGAACGAGTGGCAGTCATTTGCCCTCTCAAAAAAGGAGAATCCGATTATGTCTACAAGCCATGTCGCTTTACCTACTAAAGCAGAACGACATAAATTATTCGGTTCGGTCCCGCCCATCAAAGGCACGAAACCAACTGAAAAAGATAAAATGGTCGATCTACAAAACACACCAAAAAACTTTTTGTTCGCGCTTGACAGCGTCGGCATCTCAAACGTCAAACACCCAGTCAACATCGAGACGCCAGACGGCATCCAAGCGACGGTCGCCACGTTCGAGTTGACGACTTCGCTCGTCCAAGACCGTAAAGGCATCAACATGTCACGTCTGACAGAACAGCTCGACGCGTACCACACGCAAGGCTGGACGTTATCGAACCGCTCGCTCATCGAGTTCGCGCAAGAACTCGCCGAGCGCATGGAACAGACGGAAGGTCAATTGACGGTCCGTTACCCATGGTTCTTCAGCCGGAAAGCCCCGGCCACAGGTCTCAGCGGTCTCATGAATGCGGACGTCATGCACAACGTGACGTACAACCTCGAGACAGGGATGGCAAGCGTGACGGTTGGTCTCGTCATCAACGTGACAACGCTCTGCCCATGCTCGAAAGAAATCAGCGAGTACAGCGCCCACAACCAACGCGGCTACATCACGATTGAAGCCGGTCTCGATGAAGCATCGCTCGACGGTTTCGACTGGCGTCTCGCGCTTCTTGAGGCAGCTGAGTCGAACGCATCGGCCCCGCTTCACCCTGTCTTGAAACGTCCGGATGAGAAGCGTGCCACGGAAATCGCCTACGAGAACCCGCGTTTCGTCGAAGACATGGTCCGCTTGATCGCGGCTGACTTGTATGAAATGAAACAAGTCGTCAACTTCTTCGTCGAATGCCGCAACGAAGAGTCGATTCATCAGCACGATGCGATTGCCTCAATCACATTCGATAAGCGCGATAACTAAAAACGAGTGAAGCCTGTGCGGGCTTCACTCATTTTTTATAGACTTTGGACGAGCTGAATCGTCAACATCATGACGATGACGATGAGCCAGACAGCCCAGACGAGCCTCCATTTATCGCCATCGACTCGTTTGACGAACGTATAGACGGTCAAATAGAGTGCGATTAACAGCGGGATGACGACCCATGGATTGTCGAGCATCACGCCTCGATATCGCCGTCCCACGCGAGCATGCCGCCTTCGACGTTGACGACCTTATAGCCTTCCGACTCCAAATAGTCGCATGCCGTCACACTGCGGCCGCCTGAGCGGCAGATGACGTGATAAACGTTATCTTTCGCGAGCTTGTCCGTGACACCAGGAAATTCAGACAGCGGATAGAGCGGCACGTGCGGGATATGGCCCGCGTCGTACTCGTCTTGTTCGCGCACGTCAATGATATGGAGCGTTTCGCCGTTCTCAAGCTTTTCACGTAATTCAGTTGCATGGATGTTTTGCATGGTAGTTCCCCCTTAATAGTGTTGTCCCCTACTAGTTTACCTCAGTTTTCGATCAAGCAAACTCCAATTGATTGTCGTGTTTTCATCACAATAGAAGCCTTCGAGTTCGCACCGCTCGACCACCTGCTCGACCCAAGCTCGGCTGCCACAAATCAACGTGAAATGGCTATCCCAAGGCGGTACGATGAGCCAATCATGTTGATGTCCGAAGAACGTCCGATGCCGCATCCCCCACGTATCGGAGGTTAGCGTCTCCCGAATGTTGATGAGATGCCGTTCCGTGCAGAACTCGTCTCCGCTCCACATCCACTCTTCTCCCATCCCAAGAAGTGCTCGTAACACCTGATTCTCTAAAAGATTCGACAGCTCTCCTTCGCCTGGTGGAAGTACGTTCTCGCGATTGCAAAATTCGATGATTCGATTCGCACCTTCTTGATCTTCGGCATGCGGTTTCAGCGCCGCAATCATCGTCCGGAGCGCGTGATCGATGCGTTTGATGTCATCGAAATCAAGTCGGCGACACATATCTGCCCATGTGATGGCCCGAAATTGCTGTTCGACCTCGTTTTTATCCAACTCGACATAACGGTCAACCGCGGTCGGGTCGTCTTTCGGGATCAGAAACGGATGAAACACGACGAATACTGTTTCGAACACCCCTTTGTAATACGTTTTGATCGGATAATCATCCCCGCCACCGAACATGGCGTACCGATGCCCTTCCGGCAATGTGATGATGCCTTCCTCTTCATCCATTTCCTCGCCCCCTTTTCCAATAGTTTACAATGTGACCACAAAAAAAGCATCCTCCGCTCAGGAAGGATGCTTGCGACTTACGCTTCGTTACGCTCGTCGATGGCTTGTGCCGCTGTGATGAGCGTCAATTTGTAGACGTCCTCTTCGTTACAGCCGCGCGACAAGTCGTTGACCGGCTTGTTGAGACCTTGAAGGATCGGTCCGATCGCTTCGAATCCACCGAAACGTTGAACCATCTTGTAGCCGATGTTTCCGGCTTCGAGGCTTGGGAAGACGAACACGTTCGCATTTCCGGCTACTTCAGAGCCTGGTGCTTTCTTCG
Source organism: Exiguobacterium mexicanum (assembly GCF_005960665.1). GTDB lineage: Bacteria > Bacillota > Bacilli > Exiguobacteriales > Exiguobacteriaceae > Exiguobacterium > Exiguobacterium mexicanum_A. The sequence continues at coordinate 219,483 of NZ_CP040676.1, read as the reverse complement.
CCGCCACGCTCGGGACGAAGGCTGCATCGAATTGAAGTTCGCCGTCGATTGGAAGGTTTGGTGCCTTCTCTTTGGCGAGACGTGTCGCTTCGATGACTTTTTCTGTCTCTGGCGATTTCGCTGAGCCTTTTGTCGAGAAGCTGAGAAGCGCGACTTGCGGCTCGATGCCGAACGTCTTCGCTGTCAACGCTGACAAGTAGGCGTTTTCGGCGAGGTCAGCCGCGTCCGGTGCGATGTTGATCGCGCAGTCCGAGAAGACGTACTGCTCGTCGTCACGTACCATGATGAAGACGCCTGACGTCTTTTTGATGCCTGTTTGCATCTTGATGATTTGAAGGGCCGGACGGACCGTGTCGGCTGTCGCGTGCATCGCGCCTGAGACGAGACCTTCTGCTTTTCCTGTGTGGACGAGCATCGTACCGAAGTAGTTCACGTCTGAAGACAACAATTCACGTGCCTGTTCCGGTGTCGCTTTACCTTTACGGCGTTCGACGAACGACTCGACGAGTGTGTCGATGTCTTCGTACGTCGCTGGGTCGTATTGCATCAAACCTGAGATGTCAAAGCCGTGCTTCGAAGCGACCGCTTCGAGTTCAGCTTTTGGTCCGATGACGATCGGTTCAACCATGCCATCATTTTTCAAACGGACAGCGGCACCGAGGACGCGCTCATCGATCCCTTCTGGGAAGACGATGGTCGGGCGAATCGGGCTGACTTTTTGTTTCAACGTGTCAAATAGTTTCATAGTGAATGAACTCCTTTTCGATTAGAAGAAATCGGATTTTTTCTCTCTCGGACGCTCTCGTCCATATGCGAGTTTTATTATACACAGTACGATTTTTAAAATAAACTATTCTGCCCATTTCGTCATAAATCGCTTGAAATCAATCATTATATGAATAGAACAGTTTACCATTTCCGACTGATACAGCCCATCGTGAAGCCGTTTTCAAAAATCTTGCTCCCTATCTCTTTACCCCGCCCGGAGTGTGACTATCCTCACGGCGGCGTCAAATTTGCCAGACGGTCAAACGTGTATGGTAAAATAGTCAGCGAAGCCTAGTCTCGAAAGGAGTTTTTTTAATGTCAGAACGTCCAGCACCGACAACCGAAACGCAACACGCAGCCGCCACGTTAGACGGTTGGTATACGCTCCATGATTTCCGCTCCATCGATTGGACTCGTTTAAAAGCAGTCGACCCAACCGCCCGTCAAGAAATGATTGACGAGTTCGTCGCCTTCCTCGGCTCACTCGAAGAGGTCGAGACACGCGGTGAAGGAAGCCATGCCTTTTACTCGATCCTTGGTCAAAAGGCGGACGTCGTCTTGATGGTCCTTCGTCCGACGTTCAAAGAGCTCGAGCAAGTCGAACTCGCTCTTCGGAAGACGAAATTGTACGATTACATGATTCCAAGCTATTCATACGTGTCTGTCATCGAACTCGGCATGTACCGTGGTTCAGGAGACGGTGACCCGTACGAGAACCCTCACATTCGGGCCCGCCTCTATCCGACACTCCCGAAAGCGGCCCACATCTGCTTCTACCCGATGAGCAAGGCTCGTCGCGACGGGGACAACTGGTACACGTTGTCGATGGATGAGCGCAAAGACCTCATGTATCGCCACAGCATGATCGGCCGCAGCTACGCCGGCAAGATTCAACAGTTCATCGGCGGTTCGACCGGTTTTGACGGTTGGGAGTGGGGCGTCACCTTGTTTGCGGAAGACTCGCTCCAATTCAAAAAGATCGTCTATGAGATGCGTTTTGATGAAGTCAGTGCCAAATATGGCGAGTTCGGCGACTTTTATGTCGGGAACATCCTTCCAAAAGAAGAACTCGGCACATTCCTCGGGTAATCGAGGTTTACGCTATCATGCCCTCGGGAATCCTTGTTGTAGAAGCAACATAACAATGATCAATGAGGTGAACAACGATGCGCGTGTTCAAGGAATCAGATCGAGACACGGCGAAACGTTTAGATTCGTTCATCGAACGAATGGCACCGACGGCAGAACTAGTCCAACTTCGATTTGAACAGCAATTACAACATACACAGCGAAAGAGGCTGGGACATAACTAGCCGGCTTTAAAGCTTTTTAATAAAAAGAGGGGTCCGGTCACCGATTTTCGGTGGCCGGACCCCTTCTTTGCACTTCCCCCGATGCCTTTGGCGATGAACTTCCGTAGGTTCACCGCCATGAGGGCGAAGCCGAGCTCGCGTTTCACGCGCTGTTTTCCCCTGACGGAGAAGCGGGTGAAACCCAAATTGGCCTTCAGATATCCAAAAACTGGTTCCACGTCCGTCTTACGTCGGGCGTAGAGGGCACCGGTTTTCTCATCCGAAAGCAGCGTTCTCATCATATGTTTTTGTTCTTCCCAGGCCCCGTTCACGCTGACCTGGCGGTGTCTCCCCGGTTCGGCCTTCGTGCACGACTCTCGGAACGGGCAGCCGTCGCAGCTCTCGCACTCGTACACACGGAAGTCGCGGGTGAAGCCGTCCCGGTCGGTCCTTTGGGACTCATGGCTGAACGGGAGCCGTCTCCCGTCCGGGCACGTGAACGTGTCGGTCTCGCCATCGTACGCCCAGTTCGCGATGTTGAACGGGTCCTCGCGCCATTTCTTCTTCTGTTCCTTCCGGTACATCGTGTGCGGGATCAAGGGCAGGCGCCCCCGGCGCTCGAGGATGTCTGTGTAGTTCGGCTGGCTCCCGTATCCCGCGTCGGCGACGATATGGGCGGGCAGGTCGAGGAACGTTTCGACCTCGTCGAGGAACGGGATCAACGTCTTCATGTCGGTCGGGTTCGGATAGACGTCATAGGCGAGCGTGTACTGACCTTCGGTTGCGATCTGGACGTTGTAGCCGGGCTTCAGTTGGCCGTTCTTCATGTGATCTTCTTTCATCCGCATGAACGTCGCGTCCCTGTCGGTCTTCGAGTAACTGTTCCGTGTGCCGAAGATGGCCATGTGCTCCTCATATCGGCGTTTCCGGGCGGCGAAATCGGCGGCCTGTTTGTGGAGACGACGGGGCACCTTCCGTTCCGCACGCAATCGTTTCCGTTCGGCGACGTCGGTCGTCGAGGCGATCTCTTCGTCGATGGCCTCGATTTTTTCTTCGAGTCGTGCGGCAACCTGTTCGAGTTCTTGGACCGAGAGCGCGTCCGGGCTCTCCCGTTCGATTTCGGGGATGACCTGGTCGGCCATCAGTTCGTCGTACAGTTGGTTCGACTTCTCGACGAGCGCGGCGCTGTATCGCTCGATCGCCCTCCGCCAGACGAACGTATAACGGTTGGCGTTCGCCTCGATCTTCGTGCCGTCGATGAAGATCGCCTCCTCGTCGATCTCGCCGGTCTCGACGAGATGGCATCTGAAGGCGACGAACGCGGCCTTCAGGATCGGGGCGACGGCCGGGTGGACACGGAAACGGTTGATCGTCCGATAACTCGGCTCGTGGCCCTGGGCGAGCCACATCATCCGAAGGCTGTCCTTGAGTAGGCCTTCGATCTTTCGGCCCGAGAAAGCGGACTGCGTGTAGGCGCAAAGGACGATCTTCATCATCATGCGTGGATGATAGGCCGGGCAGCCCGTCGTTCGCCAGAACGGCTCGAAGGCCTCGTCGGGGATCTGTTCGACGAGATCGTGGACGGCGAAGGCGATATCGTTTTCCTGGAGACGGACTTCTAAATCTAGGGGCAAAACCAATTGGTTCATGGTATACTCTTTGTACATGGGGGCACCTCCAAAGTTATGGTTTGGTCACTTTAACTTTATCAAAGGTCGCCCCTATCTGTTTAGTCCAAAATGTGTGCACGAACCCATAAAAATGACAAGAGGCCCCCGGGAGCGAACAAGTCGCTCCCGGGGGCCTCTTTGTTATAAATCTACTGAGTTATGTCCCAGCCTCTTTCTTCTGTCTTTATTTAGTCGTGACCGTCAAGGCGTCCCCGAGGAATGTCGCGAGTTCGAGCATACCGTACTGCCCTGCTTTCGCTTCGGCGTCCGAGTTGTAGTTCGTGTTCGTGTTGACGTCATACGCGTACACGTTTCCATCCTCGTCTTCGATGATTTCAATTCCAGCAACGGCAATGTGATTGTTCTTCAGAAACGCCTCTAGCTGCTTGATAATCGGGTCGTCGAAACCAGAGACGATCTCGAACTTCGCCGGTGGCGTCTCGCCGACCGGGCAAAACTGGTCTTCAATCGAGCAGGCGTCGGCCGGGCAGAGTTCGAAGCCGTCTGACGTATCGACTCGTACCGCGTAAACGAACTTGCCCCCGATGAACTCACAGCGTGTGATGAACGGTTTCGGTGCCTCGATATATTGTTGGATGAGCGTAATCCCGTCAATCGATTCCTCGAACGTCGGTCCGTTCACGTATGCCTTCAACGCATCAACGGAATGAAACAACTGAACCCCGAGCCCTTTACCGGCCCGGTTGTGTTTCGTGATGAACGGCGTCATCCCGAGCTTCTCGGCCGCCTCGATGATTTGGGCTTTCCCGACGGCCGCAATCGTCTTCGGCACCCGAATTCCCTCTTGGCGGAGCGCCGTATACTGATTGACCTTGCTCACTTCGAGCCGAATCGCGCGTGTGCCGTTGAAGACGGTCCGTCCGTTCGCCTCGAGCCAAGCGAGCACACCTTCCGTCAACTCCGGCGCGTACCGGTGCCCCCGTGTGTGCGACGAGGCACTCATCCGGTTATAGAAGACGCCCTCTGGCGGCTCGGCCGCGATGTCGATGATGCCTTGATCGAGATGCCACAGCTCATATGGAAGTGATAATTCCTCGAGTCGTCGGACGAGATGGTCCGTCCATTCGTTGTTTTCGTGGAGTACGTGAATTTTGGCCATGTGAATCCCCCTTTTGATTGTCCTTACTTTACCATATCCATATCCGATTATTCCAATCTGCATAATCGACAGTGCGTTGATTCTTACTTCATAACCATTTCATGGTATAATGAACTTAATAATACAATGCGACTATTAACGTGAAGAAGGAAGTGATGTGTTTGACCGCACCGATTTTGAGTACCGATTTTTTGATTCTTTTATTTGGTCTGCTCCTTGTCGCCGGCGTGTTAGCCACACGCGTATCGACGCGTTTCGGCTTACCTGCCCTGATTTTGTTTATGGGCATCGGCATGCTGATGGGCAGCGATATTACCGGGCTGATTTTCTTCGATGACACCAACCTCGCTCAAATGATTGGGGTCGCGGCCCTCGTCGTCATCTTGTTCGAAGGTGGCTTACAGACGAAATGGTCGTCGATCCGGAGCGTGCTCGCCCCGTCCGCTTCACTCGCCACGATTGGCGTGCTGTTGACGACCGGGCTCATCGCTGTGGCCGTTCGTTTCGTATTTGGCTTCGACTGGGTGGAATCTTTCCTATTTGGCGCCATTATCGGCTCTACTGACGCGGCTGCTGTTTTCGCCGCCTTCAAAGGAAAGAATATCTCACCGAAAGTTGGTTCGACACTCGAAGCCGAGTCCGGCACGAATGACCCGATGGCGATGTTCTTGACGATTCTCGCCCTCGACTTCATGTTAAAACCCGACACGACGATTTGGGACGGTATTTGGATGTTCATCCTGCAAATCATTGTCGGCGCGTTCGTCGGTTACATGCTCGGAAACTTGTCCCGACTCATGCTCAACCATTTGCGTCTCGAGTCGAGTGGTCTGCACGCCGTCCTCATGATTTCGATGGCCTTTATGACGTATGGGGTCGCTGCTTACTTTGCCGGTAGCGGACTACTTGCCGTCTATCTCGCCGCGATGATTGTTGGGAATGCGCACACGGCCCATGAAGTGACAATCGTTCAATTCTCTGAGGCTTTGGCCTGGATCATGCAAATCATCATGTTCGTCATCCTCGGTCTGCTTGTCTTCCCGAGACAGTTGCTTGACCCCGAGCTCATCTGGAAAGGGTTATTGATTTCATTCATCCTGATGTTCATCGCCCGGCCGATTGCCGTCTATTTATCGACAATCAAGATGCAGTTTACCCACAAAGAAAAACTGTTTATCTCGTGGGCCGGACTGAAAGGCGCCGTGCCGATTGTCCTCGCTACGTTCCCGCTCATCGCAGGCATCGACAACGCCCAATTGATTTTCAACGCCGTCTTCTTCGTCGTCGTGACGAGTGCCTTGATTCAAGGAACGACATTAACACCGCTCGCGGCGAAACTCGATTTGCTCGGACCGGATAAAATTCGATCGCCCTATACGATCGCACTCGTCTCGAGCAAGCAATCGCAACATCAGCTCGTCCCTTACGTGGCGACCGAAGAATCATCAATGATTGGAAAAACGCTCGCCGATATCACCTTGCCACCGAACACGGTCGTGAATGCAATCGTCCGTCAAGACTATCTCATCCCGCCGACGGGCCAGACGAAAATCGAGCCAGGCGACTTGTTATACGTCCTCGCCTCGACGTATCGCCACGACCAACTCGACCGCAAGTTCGGGGAAGACGGGTTAGAACGCGTCGAATTGTGACCCTCTTTTCTTCATTGAACTGTCACGTCAATTACGTTTATCCTTAGCTAAAAACGGACAGAGTAAAAGTGACAACACTTCTACTCTGTCCGTTTTTTGAAGGGGGAATTTGTATGTTCGATTTGACGCCATTCCGGAAGAATGAGCTCGAGCGATTGCGCAAAGATTTGTTCGGCGACGTCTTTGATCGGATGAATCAACTGTTCGATCCGAAAGACGGCGCGACGTCGTTCCTCGACTCGTTCAAACTCGACGTCCGGGACCAGGACGGCCAATACGTCATCGAGGCCGAGATGCCAGGTATCAAAAAAGATAACATTCACATCCGCTACGACAAAGACTATCTCATCCTCTCGGTCGACCAACGTGAAGAGAGGGAAGAAGACAAAGACTACGTCTATCGGGAACGCCGCGTCACATCGATGCAACGTTCACTCTATCTACCGAACGTGAAAGAAGATGCCATCAAAGCGAAACTGTCAGACGGCGTGCTCCACTTGACCGTACCGAAAGCCGATGACGGCTCGAGCACCCGCACCATTGAAATCGAAGAATAAATAAGGATCGTGCCGAGGCACGACCCTTATTTTTTTGCGTTGACCGTCCGCGCCGATGCAATCAACGTGGCCACGTCCTGTTCACGTCCCGCATGGAGCGCCTCGACGATGAAACTACCGACGACGACCCCGTCACAGGCTGATCCGAGCGTCCGGACCTGATCGGTGCGATGGACACCAAAACCGGCGAGCACCGGTACGGGCGAACGTGCCGTCAACGAACGCAAGTGCTCGAGTAACTCATCCGGGAACACGTCCGTCTTCCCAGTCGTCCCTTTGAGCGTCACCGCATAGACGAATCCTTCCGCCTGATCCAGAATCGTGTCGATGCGGGTCTGACTGCTCGTCAACGTGACGAGCGGTACGACCGCGACTCCGTGACGATCGATGCCAGCGAACAAATCGAGGCTCTCTTCAAACGGCAAATCGGGAATGATGACGCCACTGACCCCAGACGCTGCCGCCCGCTCGAAGAAACGCTCGACCCCGAACCGGAACACCGGATTCAAGTACGTCATCAAGACGATCGGCACCGAAAAACGACCCGTTCCTTCTATTAAATGGTCCAACACGTCCGTCAACGTCACACCTTGTTCGAGGGCGCGCATTCCAGCCGCCTCGATGATGGGACCGTCTGCCACCGGATCCGAGAATGGAATTCCGAGTTCGATGGCCGTCGCTCCCATCGCTTCTAGCCGTTCAATCGTCGGAATCAAGTGATCGAGTCCGCCGTCCCCGGCCATGATGTACGGGACGAACGCCGTCCCTTCACTCCGCTGTCGAATCGCTTCATCTAATCTCATCATTGAGTCACCCTTTCTCGAATCGTATGAACATCCTTATCCCCGCGACCAGATAGACAGATGACGAGCACGTCGTCCTCGTCCATCGTTTGGGCGAGCGTTTCCGCATAAGCGAGCGCATGCGATGACTCAAGTGCCGGAATAATCCCTTCTTGGCGGCTGAGCGACATGCAGGCTGCGAGTGCGTCCTCGTCCGTGACCGCCGCGTAGCGGACCCGTTCGATATCTTTCAAGAAGCTGTGTTCTGGTCCGACACCCGGATAATCGAGTCCGGCCGAAATCGAGTGGGCTTCCTGGATTTGCCCGGCTGCGTCCTGGAGCACGTACATGAGCGACCCGTGAAGCACCCCGACCTCGCCCTTCGTGAGCGTTGCCGCATGCTTGTCCGTGTCGACACCGCTCCCTGCTGCCTCGACACCGTATAAGGCGACTGTTTCGTCATTCAAGAACGGATAGAACATGCCCATCGCATTGCTACCGCCGCCGACACAGGCAACGACCGCGTCAGGGAGACGACCTGTCTTCTCGAGCACTTGACGACGTGTCTCTGTCCCGATAACGCTTTGGAAATCGCGGACCATCGTCGGGAACGGGTGCGGTCCGAGCACCGACCCCATCACGTAATGCGTGTCATCGACATGTTTGACCCAGTAACGGAGCGCCTCGTTGACGGCATCTTTTAACGTTCGACTCCCCGACTTAACGGGAACGACTTTCGCACCGAGTAACTCCATTCGAAATACGTTCAATTCTTGACGTTCGACGTCGACCTCACCCATGAAAATCGTACATTCGAGATTGAGCAGCGCACATACCGTCGCCGTAGCGACTCCGTGCTGTCCGGCCCCTGTTTCGGCGACGACTTTTTGTTTGCCCATTCGTTTGGCGAGGAGCGCCTGGCCGATCGTGTTGTTGATTTTGTGGGCACCGGTATGGTTCAAATCTTCTCGTTTTAAATAGACATTCGTCCCGAGGCGGCGGCTCATGTTCTCCGCATAATAGAGTGGCGTTTCTCGACCGACGTATTCGCTGAGGAGATCGTTGAAGCGTTCCTGGAATTCAGGGTCTTGTTTCGCTTCCTCGTAAGCCACTTCGAGCTCTTCGACTGCTTGCATGAGCGTCTCAGGGATATATTTTCCGCCATATGGTCCAAACTTTCCGTTCACTGGTTGTGTATACATTGTGTTTCCTCCTTGGCGCGTCGGATGAACGCGCGAATCTTATCGTGATCTTTCTGTCCGTTCGTCTCCACACCACTCGAGACATCGACGCCGTCCGGTCGCATGGCGCGAATCGCCGCACCGACATTGTCGACGTTCAATCCACCGGCGAGCCAAAACGTTCGCTCCGGACGTTCCAGCGTCTCCCAATCAAGCGCCTGCCCACTACCCGGCGTTGGCGCGTCGAGTAAAATGATGTCGGCCTCCGACTCGTGATCCGCTTCGATGATCGGGAGACCGAACTGACGGAACGTTTCAAGTGGCCGTGTCCGACGGTGCAATTGAATGTCGGTCAACCCGCAAGCGACGGCAGCTTCGACCTCTTTAATTGTTGGATCGAGAAATACGCCGACGACTCGGACATCTTCCGGGATGAACCCTCGAAGCCGTTGCGCCGTCGCGATGTCGATTTGGCGCGGGCTATCCGCAAAGACGAACCCGATGGCGTCCGCTCCGGCCTCTACCGCCGTCGCGACACTGGCCTCGGTCGTCAGTCCACATATTTTAACGAACATGATGTCAACTCCTCAATCAAGGCTGTCGGGTCGTCCTGTCGCATGAGCGCCTCCCCGACGAGAATCGCTCGGGCCCCGGCCGTCTGTAACCGACGGGCCGCCTCGCCTGTGCTGACGCCGCTCTCGCTGACGAACGCGACATCTGGATACTTCGTCATCAAGTCGACCGACGTGTCGAGCGAGACCTCGAACGTCTTCAAGTTTCGATTGTTGATGCCAATCAATACATCGCCCAGTTCGAGCGCCGTCTGGAGCTCGGCCTCATCATGAACTTCGACAAGCACGTCGAGGCCGATGGACCGCGCATACTGTTTTAAGGTATGAAGCCGGCTCGGATGGAGCGCCGCGACAATCAGCAGTGCCGCACTCGCTCCAGCTTCCTTCGCCCGGTCGAGCTGTCGTTCATCGATGATAAAGTCTTTGCAGAGGACTGGGATCTCAACAGCGGCCGCGACATCATGCAAGTCGTTGAACGAACCGTTGAAGTAGGTCGTATCCGTCAAAACGGAAATCATTGTCGCCCCTGCCTGTTCATACGTGCGGGCCCGGCTCACGACGTCCACTTCTTGGCGAATCACTCCTTTTGACGGGGAGGACCGCTTAATTTCGGCGATGACATGAAAGCCGTCCTTCATTAAAAGCGGTAATGAGATGGCTGTCGTCCGCGTCACCTCGATGTCTTCCATTTGATTGACCTCTTCAATTTTCGTTCCGATGATTTTCGTCAAGTAGCTCATGCGCCAACCTCCGTTCGTTGTAATTGTTTGAGCACGCGGATGGCGTGCCCTTCATCAATGCTTGCCGTTGCCGCGGCGACGCCTTCGCGAAGCGTCTGGACCGTCCCATATGTGCAGAGGGCGAGCGCGGCGTTCAATAAGACGACGTCTCGCGCCGATCCCTGCTCTCCGTTCAAGACGGCCAGGAGCGTCGCCGCATTCTCAGCTGGTGTCCCGCCTTGCAAGGCCGACAGCGGAGCTCGCATCAATCCGACGTCGCGCGGGTCGACGGTGTAACGGGCCACTTTGTCGCCGTTGAAGAACAAGACGTCATTTCTTCCAGCGAGACTCGCTTCATCCAGCCCGCCCGCCCCATGGACGACCATTCCGCGCTCGACGCCGAGGTGGCGCATCGCCGTCGCCATCTTCTCGATGAGCGATGGATGGTACACGCCGATCAATTGCCGCTTCGGCTTGAGCGGGTTCGTCAACGGGCCGATTTGATTGAAGATGGTCGCCGTTGCGAGTCGTTTCCGGACCGGCATGACGTGTTTCATGACCGGATGGATGTGTTGGGCGAACAAGAAACTCAAGTTCGTCCGCTCAAGGTCGGCGAGCATCGCCTCATGACTTTGGACGATCGGGATATTCAATGACTCGAGGACGTCGGCACTGCCTGACCGGCTCGACACGCTGCGATTCCCATGTTTGGCGACCGGGATGTTGAGCCCCGCTAAGACGAACGCGACCGTCGAGCTGATGTTGAACGTGTTCGCCCCGTCACCGCCTGTGCCACAGACGTCGAGCACAGGGAGCGTCGTCTCGGGGAACGTTGCCGCCTCACGAATATAGTCAGCGAGTCCGGCCATCTCCTCAGCCGTCTCACCGCGCGCTTTCATGGCGAGTAACACCTCGGCGATTTGCGCTTCATCGGCTTGGAACAGCTCGGCCGCTGCCAGTTTCATTTCATTCGTCGTCAATGGGTTCGTCAATAGTCGTGTTAACATGTCCGTTCCTCCTCAAGCATTTTGGGTATAAAAAAACTCCATACGACGTCTGTCGTATGGAGGACGGTATGGACCGCGGTGCCACCTCTCGTTGGATCGATTGATCCCACTTTCCGATGCTATCACATCGTATCCCGATAACGGAGGAAACCGTCATGACCTACTTGATTCAGCCATGCTCTCATGAGCCCATTCACGTGATGGCCTCGGCCGGGATCCCACCACCCCCGGCTCTCTGAACGAGACTTGTTCACGCTACTCTTCTCAATCACTGATTTATGATGTGTTGAAACGAAAAAGGGTCACCCGCCCGACTCATAGCTTGCGCTATGAGAAGGACGAGTAACCCCGTGGTGCCACCTTCGTTGGTTCCGTAGAACCCACTTCACGGACAAACATCCGCTTTCCCATGGTAACGGTGGGTGACCCGCTAAAGCCTACTAAAAGTTTCGGTTTAGAGCTCGGAAGTCCATTCGCGACGTCCCGCATACTGATTCACACCAACCATCAGCTCTCTGTCATACGGGGACCGTCGTTACTTCTCTTCGTCGACGCCTTTATTCGTTTCAATTAAGTTAACTCGTACTATACAGGTCGAGAAACCTCCTGTCAAACAAAAGCATGTAAAAAAACTTTGCTTCTATAGGTGCGGCCGAATCGATACCGTCTTTTGCGATTTCGCGAGTTGACACTTGATTTTTTTGTCTGCTATAGTCGTCCCCAACAACACTTCACTCAACTAAAGGAGAATTGACTTTGGAAACTAGCAAATTAAAACGTGAACTGTCCACGCGGCAGTTGACGATGATTTCGCTCGGTAGCGCCATCGGGACGGGCCTCTTCCTCGGAAGCGGGCTCGCTATCCAAACGGCAGGACCGAGTGTGCTCGTCAGTTACGCCATCGGAGCCTTCATCGTCCTGTTATTGATGGGCTGTCTCGCTGAGATGACCGTCGCCCATCCGACCTCGGGCTCGTTCGGCACAATCGCCGAACGCTATGTCCATCCGCTCGCCGGCTTTTTGGTCCGTTACTCGTACTGGGTCGCCAACGTCCTCGCCATCGGCGTCGAAGTGAGCGCAATCGCCATCTATATGCGGTACTGGTTCCCCGACGTGAACGGATTCGTCTGGGTCGCCGTATTCGGCGGATTGCTCATCTACGTCAACGCCCGGCACGTCCATACGTTCGGGACGACCGAATACTGGTTATCGTTCATCAAAGTAACGGCCATCATTCTATTTATCGTGCTCGGTGCCGCCACGCTGTTCGGTCAACCCGTTTCACCGATTGAATCCATCACAGCCGGCGATGAAGGCTTCTTCGCTTTCGGATTTTACGGCATGTGGGTGACGATTTTCATCTCCCTCTTCAGTTTCCTCGGGACCGAGCTCGTCGCCGTCACGGCCGGCGAAGCGAAAGACCCGGACCGCGCCGTCCCGAAAGCGCTACGTGCGACGGTATTCCGGTTGACGTTCTTTTATCTCGTCACAATCGCCATCATGCTCATGCTCATCCCTTGGCAGCAAGCCGGGATTGATCAAAGCCCATTCGTTCTCGTCATGCAGCAGTTCGACGTGCCTGGCGCAGCCGGCATTTTAAACTTTGTCATCTTGATCGCTGCGTTGTCAGCGATGAACGCTCAGCTCTATGCTTCAACGCGAATGATGTATTCCCTCGCCGAAGCTGGTGATGCTCCGCGTCTCTTTAAAAAAGTCAGCACTAGCGGGATTCCAATGCCCGCCTTGCTCGTCTCTACAGGCGGAATCATTCTCGCGGCGCTGCTTCAAGTGTTCATGGAATCGTCGTATCCGTTCCTCATGGGGATCTCGATGTTCGGAGCCATCTTCACATGGTTCATGGTATTCGTCTCGCACCTGTTCTTCCGCAAAAAGTGGACAGGACGCAAATTACCGGTCCGCATGATCGGTTACCCGTTCTTGCCGTTACTCGGTGCCGGACTATTGCTCAGCCTCATGATCACGACATGGTTCACCGACTTCAATATTCTGCTCAAGTTCGGGATTCCGTGGTTGGTCGGATTGACCGTCATCTATCTCGTGCGTGAGCACTTCCGCAAAGCGAACGAACAATTAAACGACATCGAACAAGCCAACTGAAACAAGCGCCTGTCCGCAATGATATGCTCCCCAATAAGTAGACAGATGAAATAACAAATCTGTTTATCTGATTGGGGAGTGTTTTTTTATGACGAGAAGTCGACATACGATCGAACAAAAACTGAGCGCGCTGCGCATGATGAATCAAGGCACATATACCTGGAAGGAAATCAGGGAGGCACATGACGTCTCTATGGACACCCTTCAGTTATGGAAAGTAAAATTCGATACCGGCGGTATTGACGCGTTGAAGCAATCGAGGACATGGAAGCCCTACACCAAGGAACAGAAGATTGCGGCGGTCCGTGACTATCTCGGTGGTCTCACTAAACTAGAGACACTCTCCAAACATCAAATCAGTCACTGGTCTGTTCTTCACAGATGGATTAGGAAGTATACTAGTCATAGCGAGTTAACAGATTCGAGAAAAGGGATGGGTCTAGCTATGACAAAAGGAAGAAAAACTACATTTGAAGAGCGCTTTGAGATCGTGAAATACTGTTTGGAGAATGGTCGCAACTACCAGCAGACCGCGGAACAATATCAGGTATCCTATGCCCAGGTCTATGGCTGGGTCAAGAAGTATGACACGACCGGGGCCGAAGCGCTCCTAGACCGCCGTGGGCGTACGAAGCCAGAGGATGAACTAAGTGAAGAAGAGAAGCTGAAACGTCGTATCCAGCAAATGGAGCTTGAGAACGAACTTCTTCGTGCGGACAACCTGTTCCTAAAAAAGTTAGAGGAGATCGAGAGGAGGTCGTGATCAGCCAGGTACGGCTACAGCAAAGATATATCGCCATCAAAGAATTGAACGAAGAGGAAGCCCTCTCGATTGTGCTCCTCTGCCGGGTCGCCGGCATCTCACGGGCGGCCTATTACAAATGGTTGAATCGCACCATATCGGTGCGTCAAGAAGAGAACGAGAAGCTCCTGGAGGACATCCGTCTACTCTATGATCAGGCGAACGGGACATACGGGTACCGTCGGATCACGATGACCATCAATCGGTTACGCCGGCAACAAAGCTTGTCCCCGTTCAATGAAAAGCGAATCTATCGTTTGATGCATAGCCATGGGATTCAATCGATCATCCGCCGGAAGCGGAGGAAACATAAGAAGTCAACGCCACAGCATGTGGCCGAGAACTTGATGAACCGAGAGTTCAGCGCGGCCCGGCCGGACGAGAAATGGTGCACCGACGTCACCGAGTTCAAATACGGTGCCGGAAAGAAGGCGTACCTTAGCGCGATTATCGACCTGTACGACGGCTCAATCGTCGCCTATCGTGTCGGGAAGTCCAACAACAACGGGCTCGTCTTTAAAACGATGATGCCAGCCATCGCGCGTCTACGTACAGGAGCGAGTCTGATGATCCATAGCGACCGAGGGTTCCAATACACCTCGAGAGGGTTCAAACGCATGGTAGAGGACGCGGGACTGACCCACAGCATGTCCCGCGTGGGACGCTGTATCGACAACGCCCCAATCGAGAGTTTCTGGGGCACCCTGAAAGTGGAGATGTACTATTTGCGTGAGTTCCAGGCCTATAGCGAACTGACGAAGGCAATCGAGAACTACATAGCGTTCTACAACCACGACCGTTTCCAGAAACGACTAAACGGCCTGAGTCCTGTCGAATACAGGTCTCAAGCCGCCTAGGTTGGTTTTCATTATTTACACTGTCTACTTGACGGGGAGCAGTTCACAACGGATAGGCGCTTGTTTTTTGGTTTTGATGGGACACAAAACGAGAACCTGTCACGATTGACGGGTCCTCGTTGATCATTAGAAGAACTGACGTGGGTTGACTGTGCTACCCGCGCTCGTTCCTGAGTACGAGTAGCTGCCTTGATGAACCTCGAAGTGCAAGTGTGAGCCAGTCGAGTTCCCTGTGCTACCCATCGCGCCGATGTTTTGGCCTTGTGTCACACGTTGACCGGCGCTTACTGAGACCGAGTTCATGTGGGCATAGACCGTCGTCCAAACTTGTCCGTTGATGACGTGGGCAATCATGACGTGATTCCCGTATGCGCCACCCCAGCCGGCACGGATGACCGTTCCCGTTGCCGAGGCACGGATTGGTGTTCCGACAGGTCCAGCGATATCGACGCCGTTATGGAACGAGTAGCCGAATTGACCGCTTGCCGGTCCCCATCCTTGTGAGAAACGTCCCGTTGTCGGTTGAATGAACATTGCGCCCGATGGTGCCGGTGCCGATGTGGTCGGTGCCATCGGAGCTGGTTTAGGCGCTGGTGCCGGCGCCGGCTTTGGTGCTGGCGCAGCCGGTTTCGGTGCCGGTGTGCTATTTTGTGTCGTCTGGTTTGAAGATGAAGACGACTGGGTATTATTGTTATTGTTCTGCTGTTTTTGAGCTGCTGCTCGTTCTGCCTCGGCTTTAGCCGCTGCCGCTCTTGCTTCTTCTGCTTGACGGGCCGCTGCTGCTGCTTGCGCCGCTTCTGCTTGGCGAGCTTCTTCAGCTTTACGGGCTGCTTCTTGACGAGCCGCCTCTTCAGCACGACGACGCGCTTCTTCTTCCTCACGACGTTGCGCTTCAATCTCAGCCGCAATCGCTTCTTCTTGCGCGATTAACGTCGCTTCGATTTCTTGAAGGTCGAAGATTTGCGATTCGAATTTGATATTCTTGTCCTCGAGCTCTTTGATGCGAGCTTCGCGCTGTTTCATCTTCTTCTCGAGTTGAGCTTGACGTACTTCTAGCGCTTTTTGTTGCTTCAAGAGCGATGTGCGTTCTTCTTTAAGTGATGCTTGCGCTTCTTGTAACGATTGACGCGTCGCTTCATAGTCTTCAAACAACTCTTGGTCGCTTCGTTGAATCGTTCCGGCCGTGATCATCCGTGTGATCAAGTCCGAGAAGTTTTTCGAACCGAAGATGAACTCAGCCCAATTGATTGAGCCGCCGCCATTCGTTTGCATCGTGGCCATACGCTCTTTCATCATTGCTTCTTGAGCCTTCATCTTCTTCTCATAGCCTTTAATGTCAGCTTCGAGGTCTTCAATTTTCAACTCAGTACGCTTGATTTCTTGGCGTTTCGCTGCGACATCATTGATGATGTCTTGAAGTTGGGCATCCATCTTGTTGACTTCAGCTTGAACTTTCGAGATTTCATTTTTATTTTGCTTAATTTTCGAAGACGTATTCGATTGGTTCTGTTTGACGTTATTCCGTTGCTCTTGCACTTTCTTCTGCTGCTCTTGTTTCTCCTTGATTGACGTCGAGGCATCAGCCACCGAGTGCGTCCCAAGAAGAAGCGCGCTAAGCGTGAGTGTCGAGACGGTGCGTTTCCAATTGATCAATGGGGACATCCTTTCTATTGACGGGGTTAGGGTTCACGTACTATTTAAAGGTCAGTCGTTTTGCTATGTAACAAAAACGATTATTTTTTTAGTTTCAACACGACTAATTATATCGAAGTGTCGAATGTTTTCCTGTTAAAGTTATATTTCACTTTTATTACGACGAAGGGGTGGGAAACCTTATACGGCTCCCCACCCCTTTATATTTCAACATTTTTTCACTTTTCTTTTCTCGAAACATAGTTGTAATAATAGATGAAAATAGGAAATTATTGACCTTATATTAAAAAAGTATAATCCAGGTATTTTTCTAAGTCTAACCATTTCCAAAAAACGTAAAAAGGGCCTATTTAGTCTCTCGCTCCAGGCGAAAAAGGCTAAACGGGCCAATTGTTCGTCGGTGTGGAGACAAGGGGTCTCACACCTTGAATGATACAGGAAGACTGTTAATCAGACGTTAACGTTTGATTACAATTTGAATGCGCCGATGATGACGAACACCCATGCGGCGATAAACAGCACGCCACCAATTGGTGTGACCGCTCCAAGCTTCGTGATTCCGGTCAATGCCATGACATACAGGCTGCCTGAGAAAAAGAGAATCCCGGCAAACATGAGCCATCCTGCTGTGTTGAACTGGCTAATGCTCACTTTCATCAAAATGCTCGCTAAAGCGATGATGCCGATAGCGTGAATCATATGATAGAGCACACCGGTCTGCCAATTCGCAAGCATATTCGGTGCCAGACGTTCTTTCAACGCATGGGCCCCGAACGCACCGAACGCGACGCCGAGCGCCATTAAAGCGGCGCCAATAATAAGTAAAGCTTTCATCACTAATTTCCCCCTTATCGCACTTTACGTGCAGGTAAATTCCACTTTCGATAGTAGGATATCACTCGAAGCGCCGCAACGACAACAAGTAACGTATAGACAGGAAGTCCTCCTTCAAGACGGAAATAATATGTGACGACCGCGATAATGATCGCCCAAATCGCATATACTTCCGATTGTAGGACGAGAGGCTTTCGGCCGGCCAACAAATCACGGACGACCCCGCCACCGACACCCGTCAAAACGGCCGCTGCAATCGCGGCCGATAATGGTAAATCAAGCTTGATGGCGACCTGTGCTCCTTGAAACGCGAAGGCGACGAGACCGATTGCGTCCACGATGACGCCCCAGCGTTCCCAATGCGGCAAAACAACGTTTGGCAGCAGGAAGATGAGCAATGCGACAAGAAAACAAAGGATGAAGAGATCGTTTTGTTGCCAAATCAAACTGACCGGGTTTCCGAGCAAGACGTTTCGGATGGCCCCGCCACCGAAAGCTGTTGTGAAAGCGAGCAACCATACCCCAAAAATATCATATTTCTCGTCCATCGCGATGATGGCACCGCTCGCCGCAAACGCAATCGTTCCGACGACGTTGAGTAATTCCCACTCCATAAATATCCCTTGCCCTTTCTTTAAAGCATTCTGTGGTAAAGTTAAGATATAAAAAATCAGATCAGTCGAGCGACTGCTTGTAAAGGATGTCGGTACTTTTATGAAACGAATCGCCTTGTTCCGCATATGGATTATCGTCACGATGTTCGCCCGATTCATCATTAAAATTTATGCATTCTCCCGCAAACAGCAACAAGGTCTCGCGTCAACCGAAGAGTATGAGACGCTCATGTTGAACCTTGCCCGCGAGTATAAGCGGAACGCACTCCGGCTCGAAGGGCTGCTCATCAAGCTCGGGCAGTTTCTATCGATTCGGGCCGACTTGTTGCCTCCTTCTGTATTGAACGAGTTATCCGAGCTCGTCGACCGTGTCCCTACATCAGGCTGGGACAAGTCCCGCGCCATCCTGGAAGCAGAATGGGGCGTCCCGTATACACAAGTTGTGAAAGACGTCGGAATCGACGCCGTCGCCTCTGCCTCAATCGGGGAAGTGTATGGCGCGACGTTGCTTGAGAACGGGAAGCGCGTCGCCTTGAAAATCCAGCGTCCAGACATTGAAAAGATCATTCGGACCGACTTCAAAGCGATGCGAATCGTCACGACGATGCTCAAGCGGACATCGCTGGCAAAATCGACCGACTTAGATAGCTTATATCGCCAAATGATTTTTGTCATCGGGGACGAGTTAAATTTCCAAACCGAATTGAAGAACGCCCATTATTTCAAAGCGAAATACGCCGATAACCCCGACGTGTACATCCCGGACTATTATGACCACCTTTGTACGAATCGGGTGTTGACGATGGATTGGGTCGAAGCCCGCCGCATCACCGACCTCGCTTTCTTAAAAGAAAATAATATCGACCGCTCCGCACTTGCCAAACGGTTGTTCACGATGGCAGCCGAGCAACTGTTGTTCGGCGGACAATTCCACGCCGACCCCCACCCAGGAAACGTCCAAATCCGGGCCGACGGGACGATCATCCTGCTCGACTTCGGAATGGTCGGGTCATCGACTGCCCAAGACATGGCGACGATCCGTAAAATCTTGCAGGCGTTCATCTCGCTTGATTATGACGGTGTCGTCGACGGACTTGAGGACTTGCGTTTCCTGTTGCCGACGGCGAACAAGCATAACATTCGTCAAGCGCTTGAAAAAGCGGTCACGTTCTATTTAGAGACCGATATCGATACGGTCGATACGAAGCTGATCGAAAAAGTGTTGCAAGATATCCAACTGCTCGTCAAGAACGAGCCGATCCAACTGCCGGCCGAGTTCGCCTTCTTCGGTCGGGCCGCTTCGACGCTGCTCGGGATTCTGCAAATCCTTGATTCAAAAATCGATTTGTTTACGCTCGGTAAACCGATTGTCATTCAATGGCTCGAGTCCGATGGGACGACGATTCAGAACCGTTACGTCATGACGGCGCTCAACTACAGCAAGAAGTTGCTGAACGTCCCGCCACTCCTCGATAACTATTTGAAAGAGCCGACCCGGAAGCGCCTGTCCGAACAAGCGATGTTCCAACGTGAGCTCGAGTCGAAAGAACTGCTCCATCGTCAAACGTTCAACGCTGGCTTGATTATCCTCGGCCTTGTCGTCGGGCTATTCGGCTATCTCCGACCGGATGAGTGGCTGTTCTGGTCAGGTGGCGTCGTCTCGGTCATCGCTTATTTCAACTCAAGACGCCTCGGTCGAAAGATTCGTCATTTGGCCCGCCAAGATTTCCGCGTCTGAACCCGTCACTCCCTGGAGTGGCGGTTTTTTTCTGGAGCCACGTACCGATATAGGCGGCGACTTGCTGCAAATCCCGGTCGGTCGTCCATCCCATCGTGGAGACTTGGAGACAGTTCGCACGCCGCAAATAAACGCTCTCGTACTGCACTTGATAGCCATGGAACGCCAATTGATATCCTAGCTCAATCGAGGACAGTGTGTCTGGCAGCGCGAGCGAAAAAATGCCGGGCGCTTGATCGTCCCCGAGTTCAACCGATATACCGCGGCGCACCAGTTCATGTACGAACGCATCAAGTTTGGATTGATGGGTCGCAATCTCCGCGTCCGTCAGTTCGCGCAAGGCGACGTCCATCGCTTGAATGAGCGGGACCGATTGCGTGAAGGCGATTGGGTCATAGCCTGCCAAGTCTAAATAACGCGGAATCGACGGGTTCGGGACAGCTCGTTCTCGCATGGCGACAAACGCCAATCCAGGGGCATTTCGGAGCGCTTTGCCCGAGACGAACGTCACCAGATGCGCGAACGAATAGTCGGTCACTTTCGTCCCAACCACACTGATGGCATCAATCGCAATCTTCGTCGGATGTGTGTGTGCATACTTACGCAACTGGTCCAAATCGACCAGCTTCCCCGTCGACGTCTCGCAATGGACCGTCCAAATCCAATCTGGTGCATGTTGTCCGATTCGCTTTAAGTCGAGACGACGCCCAGCCGAAAGCGGGACGACATCAAATTCAAGACCAGCCCGATTGGCATGGTCAATCAGCCGCCGTCCGAACTCCCCTGTGTCGATGATCACGCCACGTCCGTGCAACTGGGCAGCGACGGCATCGTTCGCAATCGTCCCGCTCCCGAGTAATGTGTAAACATGAGGCAACTTGACGAGATGGCTCAGCCTCGACTGGACCGAATGGAGCAAACGGCTGGCCTCAGTCGACCGATGTGATACCGGCTGAGCGGCAAGCGCAGCGCGCACTTGATTCGACAGTTCGACGGGACCGGCGAGGAGTAACTTTGGCCGCAACGTTCGAGCGGTCTCTGACTGCATGAACCCAGAGCGCGTCAACTGCATCGGCACGTATAACGCCTCCGCCGTCCCGACCGGTTCTGCGAACGGGATAAACCCGAACCGTCGATATAGCTTCTGTTCGCGTACGGTTCCGCTGATGACAATCCCTTCCACACCCCGGTCTGTCGCTTCCATGAGCATCGCTCGCATAAGTCCGGCAAACGTCCTTGTGTTCCGATAGGAAGGCGTCACGGCCAATAGCCGGACTTCAATCCACTCTCCCGGCGGCAGCGTCACACCTTTTTGTTCAAGTGAAAACGGGTGTTCGTCACGGATGGCACACATGGCGACAAGCTGCCCGTCTGCCAATCCAATCCAGTATGTATTCGTATCATGGAAGCGATCGACGAGTCGTCGCTCCTCGTTCGGATGGTGTTGCGGGATTTCTTCGACAAACGTCTCATAGTTCAATCGATGAATCGCTTCCGCATCCCCCGGCGTCGCTCTTCGAAATTCAAGCACGTTGTTTCCCCCTTATATGATGGTACATGATCAAAATCATCGTCAAACTGGCCACACTGACATCTGTTGCGTCCCCCCAGGCCGCGAGCGGCAAGAGCATGAGCATGACAAGCCCCGTCTCGCGCGAGTTACGCGTCAGTTTGATGAGAATGAGCAACATGGCAAGTCCTGCTAAAAACCATAACG
Organism: Exiguobacterium mexicanum; assembly: GCF_005960665.1. Taxonomy (GTDB): domain Bacteria; phylum Bacillota; class Bacilli; order Exiguobacteriales; family Exiguobacteriaceae; genus Exiguobacterium; species Exiguobacterium mexicanum_A. The sequence goes on along the minus strand of NZ_CP040676.1, from coordinate 197,830 downwards.
GGCTGTACGCTAATATAATTCCAGAAAATACGGCGTACCCCTTCCCACCGGTGCGAATATGCCACATCGGATAAATGTGCCCGAGCGTCAAGGCGAGTCCGGTCTCAAAAAAATATGGACCGCTGATTGACAACACGAGTACCGTCTTCAAGACGTCGAATCCGTAAACGAACAAGAACGCTCGCTTCCCGCCAATCCGTAACGCATTGCGGGCACCGGTGTTTCCCGACCCACTCGTTGCCAAGTCTTGACCGCTCCACCTGCCGTATAAGCGCCCGCCAAGTATACTGCCGACGACATAGCCCAAGATGATGACCCACATAGCGACCCCTCCCCCGTTGTAAAATTGTGTATGATTTTTGAAATCGGGTACCTTCTTAATGTGCACCTAGACGAAAGGGGAAATCAAGATGCGAGTGGAGAACAATTTCATCAACGGAGAATGGATTGATACATCGGACACGATCGTGGTGCGGAATCCCGCGACCGGCAACATTATGGCCACGGTGACAAAGAGCGACACCGCCGAAGCGAAACAGGCTGTCGATGCCGCCCACGACGCCTTGAAGGACTGGCAAGAGAAAACGGCAGAAGAACGAGGCGCCCTCCTGCTCGAATGGAATCGACTGATCGATGAACATACGGAAGCCATCGCTCGGACGATGGTCGAAGAGCAAGGCAAGCCGCTCCAAGAAGCCATCGGCGAAGTCCGCTATGCGAACGGCTTTATCGAGTGGTACGCCGCGGAAGGTCGGCGCGTGTACGGCGAGACGATTCCGGCATCGTCAAACAAGAAACGCATCTTTGCCATTAAACAACCGGTCGGCGTCGTCGCCGCCATCACCCCATGGAACTTCCCGGCCGCCATGATCACCCGAAAATTGGCGCCGGCGCTTGCCGCAGGTTGTACCGTCGTATTGAAACCGGCATCAGCGACACCATTGACGGCGATCGAACTCGTCAAACTGGCTGAGAAAGCAGGCTTCCCACCCGGTGTCATCAATCTTGTCACCGGGAAAGCTTCTGACATCGTGAACACGTGGCAACACGACCCCCGTGTCCGCAAATTGACGTTCACCGGTTCGACCGAGGTCGGCAAGACCCTCATGCGCGGCGCCGCCGATACGATGAAGAAAATCTCGCTCGAGCTCGGTGGTCACGCCCCACTCATCGTCACGGCACAGGCAGATCTCGACAAGGCTGTACTGCAAGCGGTCGCGACGAAATTCCGTAACGGCGGACAGACGTGTGTCTGCGCCAACCGGATTTATGTCGAGCAGTCCATCGTCGATGCGTTCTCCGAAAAATTCATCGAGGCCGTCGCAGCGCTCGAAGTCGGCAACGGGCTCGACGAAGGGACGGATATCGGTCCGCTCATCGACGAGGCCGCGGTCGAGAAAGTGATGAAGCACTTGGAGGACGCTCAAATCCGCGGAGGCGAGATCACGGGCGGGGAGCAGCTCGACGGCCTATTCGTCCGGCCGGCCGTCGTCCGCTATGCGAATGAGGATATGCTGTGCATGAACGAGGAGACATTCGGCCCCGTCGCACCGATTGCGTCGTTCGATACGCTCGAGGAAGTAATTGAGCGGGCGAATGCGACCCCGTTCGGTCTCGCCGCTTATGTGTTCACGCAAGACATCAACGAGGCCCTCTATTTGGCCGAAGCGCTCGAATACGGCATCGTCGGCGTCAATGACGGTCTCCCGTCGACGCCGCAAGCACCGTTCGGCGGGTGGAAGCAGAGCGGTCTCGGCCGTGAAGGTGGTCACCATGGCATCGAAGAATTTTTAGAAATCAAATATATCTCGCTTGGACTTTAAAAAAATTCCGGTTGAACATCGCGTTCAACCGGAACTTTTTATGATTCGATATACGTAATCAAGTCGTTCGGCGTCGCAATTACATGATCCGCGAGCGCCCATTCGTCCTCGTTTCCAAACCCAAATCCAGTCAAGACGACCGGGAAGTCATGGGCCCGAGCCGCTTCGACATCCGATTTCCGGTCCCCGACCATCACATAGTCGTTCTCGCCGTGACGGAGGCGATGCGCCGTCAAAATGTCGGCTTTTTTCTCACCACTTACGGATTCGAGGCATTCTGGCGCCGTCATGAACTGGCGAATGTTTTGCGAGTCGAGAATCAAGTTCAAATAATGGACACCGCAGTTGCTCGCGGTCGTCAACGTGTGCCCTTTTTTATGAAGCGCCTCGAGCATCTCGTAAATCCCGTCGAACAAGACGTGTTGGCCTTCCATCGCTCGTTCGAGCGTCTCATGACGAAGTTTGCGAATTTGGCGGATCTCCTCGATTGTCGCCTCCGGGATGACGTGCTCCCAAAATGCGTTACCGGCCAATCCGTATCCCGATCGGACCGCGTCCTCGCTCGGTTTCGGTAAATGTGGAAGTTGTTCCAACGCCTCGTGGATTGCTTGCGTCATCGGTCCGGTCGTGTCGACGAGCGTCCCATCGATATCAAATAAAATGACTGCCATTGTCTGGTCCCCTCTCTCTTTCCTATGTTCCTACCGTAGCAGAATCCCCTGAAAACCGAAAGCGGAAACGTCACACGCAAATCTCACCTCTAAAAGTGAAATTCAGAGTCCATAAAAAAACGGCTGAACAAATGTTCAACCGAGAACTGTCAGCCACGCCAGAAACTCATACCGCCTTTGACCGAGTAGACGTCCGTATAACCCGCGCTCTTCAACATGGCCGCGGCCCGTTGACTTCGCATCCCGCTTTGACAGATGACGTAGACCGGACGTTCTTTATCTTTCGGATATTGGGCACTCGCGTTCCCGAATCCCGATAACGGCACATTTTTCGCTTGCTTGATATGCCCGCCCCGGTATTCGTGTGGTTCACGAACGTCGAGCAGTTGAATGTTTCGCTCTTCGGCAATCTTCCGTTTCAATTCATCCGTCGAAACTGTTTTGACGCTGTTTCGCTTCGTCCACCAAAAATAAATCAATCCGATCACTACTGCGACAAACAAGAAATCAAGCATAGTCACGCCTCCGTTAGGTATAGTTTAGTTAACCTCATTATACCCCCTACGGTATATAAGTCAACGCGAACGCTCGAAAAAAAGCTGTGCCTCGGGGCACAGCTTAGAAGTCGAGCAATGAATCGGTTTTTGGTTTGTCTTCCTCTTCTAAAGGAATCCCGAGAAACGCTGCCATCTGCCGATCAAGCGGCGGTTTCGCCTCGGTCGGTTGGGCCACGGGAGCCGCAGTGGGCTGCGTTGGAGCCGAATCGGCGAGCAAAAGCTCGCAATACCCCATCAGCTTGGCCAAATGGCGCTTCTGGGTCTCTCCGCTCGACTGTTCAATTTGGCTCATCACTTGTTTCATCTGCGTGATGACCTGTTGTTCTGTAATCATACGTCGCACACATCCTTTACCGTTCCATTCTGAGGCAAACGTGGGGCCGACCGCAAGTCCGGTGCTCGTCAGACGTGGGTCTCCGCACGCGTCTTAAGCCAAGATTGGAACGCCTCAAAGTCGAACCTGACTTGATTGGCGTAAAATTGGGACCAACGCGAGATTTGACGAATGAATAGCGGTCGCGACGCCCCGATGGCCGCCGCAATCCGTTCACTCGCCTCGTAATCGAGCACGTTCGCATCCGCGTCCGCCCGGGCATGGATCTTGGCCGTGATCTCCGCCTGTACTTTCAACGTCTCAATGAGCGATTCTTCATTTTTGATGTGCTTCGCTTTCACTTTCCGCTTATAAGGTGACCGTTGCCGCACGTAATACTCGTTCCCGTCCATCGTCAAGTAGCCGAGATACGGGTCACGACTATGCACCATGGCGCGCTGAGCCGCGATGACACGGGCTCCTTGATGTGATAAGCCGTCCTCAAATAACGGATGCGTCGGCAAAAAGAGTGAAGGGACAGCTGATTGCGCCTGCTTCATTTCGAGAATGATATCCTCGTCATGTTCAGCGTCCGCACCTTCAATCAAAATATAATACCGTTCGAGCCCGATTGAAGCGGTACCGCTCTCCCGTTTGATGGCGATGTCTTTAATCTCATAATGGTCGGCGTGGTGACGATGCTTTTCCGACAAGGATGCCAAATAGTCAGGCCATGCCTGTTTGATTTGTTTGGCAGTCTTCGGACTGACCGGGACGAGGTCGTCACTTGTCGCGAAGTAACGCTCCTCATCCCGGACTTCCGTTCGCTCCGCCATGAACGCGTCTTTCTTCTTCTCTGCCTTTTTAATCACTTTCTTGATCGCTTTGCACGTGTTCGCTTTCGTGAACTGGACATCTTCATCCTTCCCATTCGCATAGCGTTCCATCGCACGCGCGTATGTCTCTGCATACGTCTCAATGGCTCGCCTCGCATCAAATCCTGACTCCGCGGCAAACAAATCGACCGAAATCGCCATGCGAAGGACGTCAAACAAATAAGACCCGAGATACGCCTCGTCAAAATCGTTCACGTCATAAATGATGGTTCCGGCCCCATCTTCGAACACACCGAAGTTTTCAAAATGCAAGTCCCCTTGAATGAACGTCGGATGAGACGCGTCGGTATCGAACGCGAGCGGGGCTTTCGCAAAGTCATAATAGAACAAGTGGGAGCTCCCCCGGAAAAACGAGAACGGGGTCGCGCTCATCTTGTTGTACTTCTCGTCTCTGGCGGCTTCCGATAGATTCCGAATCGATTTGTCGTAATAGTCCAAGACGGTCGCGAGCGTCTCACGACGGATCTGTTGTTTGACGGATGTGAACATGGCCTTCTCTCCTTCACACATCGAATAAGTGCTTGTACTCTCCATATCCTGCAGACTCGAGTTCTTCTTTTGGAATGAAACGAAGCGCTGCCGAGTTGATGCAGTAGCGCAGACCCCCTAGTTCTTTCGGGCCGTCATCGAATAAGTGACCGAGGTGACTGTCGGCTCCTTTCGAGCGGACTTCAGTCCGGACCATATGGTGCGTCGTGTCCATGTTCATGTCGATACGCTTTTCCTCGATCGGACGGGCGAAGCTCGGCCAGCCGCAATTCGACTGGAACTTGTCGCGCGACGTGAAGAGCGGCGTACCATCAATCACGTCGACATACAATCCTTCTCGTTCCTCGTCCCAATACTCATTTTGAAACGGGGGTTCGGTCCCGTTCTCTTGCGTGACTTTATATTGGATCGGCGTCAAGCGGTCTTTCAGTTCTTTCTGAATTTTCTTGTCGCTCCACGCCTCTTTCACAAACTTGGCACGGCCTGAACCGACCCGGTACATTTCGTAGCGGAACGGATTTTTCTTATAGTAGTCTTGATGATAGTCTTCGGCTTCCCAAAACGTTTTCGCGGGACGAATCTCGACTTCAATCGGTCGGTCGAATCGACCTGAGTCCTCGATTTCTTGCTTTGAACGTTCCGCTGCCACGCGCTGTTCTTCCGAATGATAGAAGATGGCCGGTCGATAAGACTCACCGCGGTCGTTGAATTGTCCGCCGCCATCGGTCGGGTCGATTTGACGCCAATAGATGCGCAACAGTTCCTCATATGAAATGACTTCCGGGTCAAACGTGACCTCGATCGCCTCAAGGTGACCGGTCGTCTCCGAACAGACTTGTTGATAGGTCGGGTTGTCGACGTGCCCGCCCGTGTAACCGGAAATGACGCGCTCGACCCCTTCGTATTTATGAAACGGTTTGACCATGCACCAAAAACAGCCTCCCGCAAATGTAGCTTTTGCCATAATAAATCCCTCCTTACTATGTAGTGTACCCAAAAAATCTCGTCGACAACAAAAAACGAGAACCACGAACGTGTTCTCGTCTTAGTCTTCCTCGACCTGATTCATGTGCCGCATCACTAAAAATAAGATGACGCCGACGATAAGCGCCCCGAGCACGGTCAACGCCATATTCCCTCGAGCCGATAATGTATAAAAGATGGCCAACCCGATCAAGATGAGCGCGATCGGAATGAACGCTCGCTTAAAATGATCCCAATACCGCACGGACAGTCCCCCTTTTTTTCTATCATACCAAATTTGTTTGCTATGATAGAGAGGAAGATGATGTTTCATTTCGAAGGAGGCACTTAGTATGGAGGTTGAACGGTTATGGGCCAATCGCCCGACACTGATGTGGGAAGACCGGATGAATGAAGGCGATGACGTGTATACCGTCGAGATCATCTTTGCCGTTGACGCCGCGCTCCGACGGTACGTGACCGCATTGACACATGCAGACGGGACGGAAGTAAACGTGTTAACGGCCGTCCGCGACGTCGTATTGCGTTTAAACGAAATTGATGAAGAACACGACCATTTCATCGAGACGGTCGAGCGTGAGGAATTGTACGACTTCATACAAGCCGGTGCCGTTCTAGCTGGTTATGAGACAACAGAAGACGTGACGGAAGAATGGCGGGAATGGTGAACACATTCCCTTCATTCAAAGAGCGTCAACTTGATTTGAATATGCTAAACTGAAACTAATTATTTCCATTTCACGTTAGGGGATGCGTTCATGCTCACAATCATCAACTCATTTTTTCTGAATCTGTGTATCCTGTTCACGTTATTCACGATTTCGTTTCTCCCTTTCCGCAACCATCCACGACTCACACCGAAATCGCCGTTGAAAGGCAGAATCCTGCTCGGCGTTCAAACCGGGGTCGTCGCCTTGATTTTACTGGCGAACGCACTGCCGCTTGAAGGTATCCTGATTGATTTGCGCTCCATACCAATCTCACTTGCCGTCCTGTTCGGTGGATGGGTCAGCGGAACGGTCGCAGCCGTCATCTTTTTGACCGCCCGATTTTTGATGGTCACCGATGGCGCATATATCGGTTTTTATTTGGCCGTCTTGACGATGATCGGGCTCGTCCTTCCTATTAGTCTATTGCGACTCAAACTCGATAATACTCGCAATACGCTACTCACTTTCACGACAATCAGTGTCGCTGTTTTCGGTGCCGCCATCTATTACGCGTTACCGCTTCAATTGTTCTATCCCGTTATCTTTGCCTACGTCGTGATGGCATACGGCGGTGCCTATGCAGCTTACCGGTTACTTCAAGAACTGCGCCGTCACTTTGAGAACGTCCAGCACCAGCAACAACTTGCCCGGACGGACGCACTGACCGGCATCGCCAACCGGCGTCTATTAAATGAAGCCATGGCCAACCTGAACGTCGAGGCAAAAGAGTACGCGTTGATCCTTGTCGATATCGATCATTTCAAGCGCGTGAATGACACGTACGGCCATGACGTCGGCGACGACGTATTACGTGAACTCGGCATGCTACTCGTCGCCGAGAGCGAGGAACGACATCTCGTCGGTCGCTTCGGTGGAGAAGAATTTTTAATCATCATGCCGAACGCCAATCGAGATGAAGTGACTCGCCTCGCTGAATCTATACGAGAAAAAGTCTCGACGTTCCCGTTCGAGACGAGCGCGGGGACGCTCCATATCACCGTTTCGCTCGGGGCCTGCCATTCGAACGATATCGAAGTCGACAGCGTGTTGAAACATGCCGACGAAGCGTTATACCACGCAAAGGAATCGGGACGAAATCGATTCATTCTGGCGTCGTAAAGCGCCTCATGTTCGCAAAAGATTGCGATTTTCCGCAGTTTTCCCGCTTTACTTTCAACTAGTGAATCGGTACACTAGGCTAGACTTTGATTCGACTATCCTTACAGTGATCATAGATTTGGACAGAAAAAGGGGAAACACATTTCATGACAGTATTGTTATCACTATTCGGTTTGATGTTTGTGGGATCGTTCATCCTCGACTATCAACGTGGCAAGACGTTCCGGCAGTCGCTCTTCGGGGGAGTCGATACGATGAAACGGAACTTGTTTATCTTTTTACGCACGTCCCTCTCGATGATGATTTTTATCGGTCCGCTCCTACTCATCTCCATGTTCGCCTTCTCAGAACTCGTATCGTTCGAGACGGTCGCCGCCTTCATGATTGCCGTGCTCAGCATCGGGTTCGCGGAACGCATCATCGGGATGATCGTCGCACCGCTCGTCCGGACGTTCTGGCACCAACGCGGAAAATTAATGCCGCTCTATCTTGATGCAGGTCTTTACATTTTCTTGCTGTCGATTCTCATCCTCGAGTTCTTGATGAACATTCCAGGTGTTGAACTCGGTGCTTCTGCCATCGCGGTATTTTATGCGTTCGCGCTCTTCTATACTCGTTACTTGTTCAGCTTACTTCGCTTCACGCTTCGCAAGGGCGTACCGTCGAGCTGACAACAATCCGCAAACAGTTTGGTTTGCGGTTTTTTTGTACATTTTACTAATTGACAATGAGAATCGTTATCACTTATACTTTAGTTGTAGCTCCCAAAGCTTGACGTAAACGTTCCCCAAACCAATACGTCACGTGGATTCCCCTCCACGACACTCTTTTTGAAAGCAATGCGACAACCCCCATTTGTTGCACCCAAATTTGCCATCCAAAAAAACGAGCGGCTCTCCGTAAACTGTACCCTGAGTAGTAGACACTAAAAAAAAGTCTACTGCTCAGGGTTTTTGTGTACACTGGACTAAATCATATTGGGAGTGAATTCGAGTGTCGAAGAAGATATTTACGTCAAAAGAAATAGATGCGCTAGCCGCAAATCCTTACGTTAAATCTGTGAGCCCGAAAGGGATCACGTATACCGATGAGTTTAAGGAACTTTTTATAGCACAGACGTTGGAAGGAAAGTTCCCTGTGGAAATCTTCCGGGGATGTGGATTCGATGTGGAGGTACTCGGTGAACGGCGTATGAGTTCTTGTAAAAATCGTTGGACACGAGCTTACCGAAAAGATGGGGTAATGGGGCTGCGCGATACACGATCAAGTAATTCAGGACGTTGGAGAGATAAAGAGCTGTCGACAGAAGAACGGTACGCGAAGCTCGAGGCCGAAAACAAACTGTTGAAAGCAGAGGTCGAACTATTAAAGGAGATCCGCCTGGCGGAAGGGAGAGGAAAGCTGGACTTAACGCATCGCAAAAGTATGAGCTGATTCAAGGTGTCATCATCAAGCACAAAATGAAGGGGATGGTCAGCCATCTCTGCCAGGTGGCCGGGGTGTCACGTCAGGGATACCACGCCTATTTCTCGGAACGGAGGAGACAGACCAGACAGGAGCGCGAATCGAAAGACGTGGCTCTTCGTGACCTCGTTCTGAAGGCGTTCCACTTCAAGAAGCGCAAGAAGGGTGCTAGGCAGATCAAGATGGTGCTGTCTGGTCATTTCGGTGTGACGATGAACCTGAAGTGTATCCGACGTATCATGCGGAAATACAACATCGTGTGTCCAATCCGCAAGGCGAAGCCATACAAACGGCTCATTAAGGCGACGGCCGAGCACCGGGTGGTGCCGAATCGCCTCAAACGCGAATTCAAACAGGGCACTCCCTACAAGGTGCTTCTCACCGATATCACCTACATATTTTACGGGAACGGTAAGCGAGCCTATCTTTCGACCATCGTGGACGGTTCGACCAATGAGGTACTGGCGCATCAACTCTCTGAGAACATCAATCTCGACATTGTATTGGATACGTTGAAGCGTTTACGGAAGAACCGGAGGATTCGCTTGGACAAGGACGCATTCATCCATTCAGATCAAGGAGGGCACTACACGAGCCCGACCTATCAGAAAGAGGTGAAGCGTATGAAGCTAGGTCAATCCATGTCCCGACGGGGCAACTGTTGGGATAACGCTGTCCAGGAATCATTCTTTGGACATTTCAAGGATATCGTCGAGTTAAAGGCCTGTACCACGTTCGATTCACTACAGCGTGAAATCCGAAAAACCATTAACTATTACAACCATCATCGTTATCAATGGAACATGAAAAAGATGACTCCCGTACAGTACAGGAATCATCTCCTTGAATCAGCATAAGTTTTTTTATTAATGTCCTTTACAAGGGGTACAGATTACCGACGGAGCCGCTCGTTTTTTCATGCAAAGATATCTTGTTCGATTTGTTTCAAGCCATAGAAGACACCGTGTGCCTGCATCAGTTCATCATACGATCCGGTCTCGACGATGCGTCCGGACTCCATGACGATGATGTGATCGAAACGTTCGAGCCCAGTCAGACGATGGCTGACCATGACGAGCGTCGCTTCATCGGCTTGACGCAAAATCTCGGCGAACACGTCCGCCTCGGTCCGCGCATCGAGGGCCGATGTCGCTTCGTCAAGTATCCAGAGCAATCCATTCTTCAACAAGGCTCGGGCGATGGCAAGACGTTGCCGCTCGCCGCCCGATAAGTTCGTCCCTTTCTCAAGGACGGGCTCGTCGAGCGAGAAACCGAGGCGGACACTCGCGAGTGCCGCTTCCATCTCAGCGTCCGAGAAATTACCGGCGAGCTCCAAGTTCTCTCGCACCGTCCCGAAGAAGAAGTGGTTCTCTTGAAGGACGACGCTGGCTTCACGCCAGACCGATGCTTGGGTCACATTGTCCAACCGCTGTCCATTCAATCGGATCTCACCAGACTCAGGTCTGACAAAAGCGAGCAACAGTTGAAGTAGTGTCGATTTCCCTGAGCCGCTCGGTCCGACGATAACGGTCTTTGAACCGCCTCGTAACGTCACGTCGACGCCGCTCAGCACGTCACGGAACGTGTCCGGGTAGCGATAGCTCACGCGTTCGAACGATACGTCAGGTGCTGTCTCGAGCGCTACGTCGGTACGGGCCGACTCGGCAGCGACAATCGCTTCACTCGGCTCGACCACTTCGAGCAGTCGATCGGCCGCTTGCTTGCTGTCAGCAAAGTGGCCTGGGAAGACTGCCATCGGTGTCGCGTTCTCAAACGCGGTGAGCGACATCATGATGAGCATGGCCAAGAAGAGGCCATTTAATTCCCCGTCGACGACAAGATAGGCCCCGATGGCCAAAACACCCCATGAGACGAGTAAGGACGCCGCCACGACGAGCGAGGAGTTGAAGAACTGGTTCGTCACATCTCGTTTTTGGGCATCGGCGTAGCGGTCGCTCTGTTCAAGCAGTTCGTTGCGCGTTTGACCAAGCCGATGGTGCAACAACAGGTCGCGATAGCCGTACATCATCTCCGTCATCCCACTCGACAGGTCTCCTCGCAAGGTACGGAGTTCCCGGTCATGCTTGGCACGGACACGGGCGAAGAAGGCCGGGATCAAAAAACCGGTCACGAAGACGCCGAACAAGATCCAAACGCTGACCCAGACCGAGAAGTATGTGACGAAGAAAATCGTGCTCAAGAAGACGAGTACCAAGATAATCGGCGGATAGAACACCCGTAAAAAATAGTTCTGCAAGCTCTCGACGTCACCGACGACGCGAGCGAGCAAGTCCCCACTCCGATATTTGGCAAAGATGCTCGGGACGAGCGGCTCGAGTTGACGATAAAATCGGACCCGGAGTTCGCTCAAAATCGTGAACGTCGCCCGGTGCGAGGCGAGACGCTCCTGATAGCGCGCACTCGCCCGAATCACACCGAACAGTTTAATCAAAACGACGGGCACCATGAGCGCATACAGCGGCGGCACGAGCCCAGCCCGTGAGACGAGGTATCCGCTCGCCGCGAACAAAGCGACGGCTGCGATGCCAGCGACATAACCAAAGAAGACCGAGAGGATGATATCCTTTTTCTCTCGCATCATCCATTTCGTGATCGTCCAAAGGGAATTCATCCTCTCACCCCTTTCTGTAGCGTGAATAAGTCAGCGTATTGCGGAACGCTGAGCAGTTCGTCATGTGTGCCTTGGGCGACGAGACGCCCTTCGTCCATGAACCAAATCGCATCGGCTTGTTTGATCGTATGCAGACGATGCGCGACCGTGACGAGCGTTGACTCACGTGACAACTCATCGATTGAGCGCCGAACGATTTGTTCGGTCACTAAATCAAGTCCGGTCGTCGGTTCATCGAACAAGATGATGCCGGGACGTTTCAAGAAGGCCCGGGCCAAGGCGAGCCGCTGCCGTTCGCCTCCGGATAAGCCGTAACCCCCTTCACCGAGTTCGGTATGAAGACCGTTCGGCAACTGAGCGATGACATCGTTCAACCCGGCTGCCGTCGCCGCCTCGAGAATCTTCGCTTCGTCCGCCGCCTCACCGAGGGCGATATTATCGGCGACGGTGCCGGCGAACAAATACGGATTTTGTGAGATATAGCCAATCGTGTCATACCATGACGTATCGGTGTACGTCTCGAGCGGTTCACCGTCCACGAGGACACGTCCGCTGTCAGGTTTGACGAGCCCCGATAACACGTTCAAGACGGTTGTCTTCCCGGACCCGCTCGCCCCGACGAGCGCCACGTGGGCACCGGCAGGAATCACGCCGCTTAAAGGCTGGAGCGTGAAACGCCCCCCTTCATAGGCGAATGATGCTTCGTCGAGCTCGAGGTCGGGTGTCCGGCTCGTCAACGTCCGGTCGCCCCACTGCAGACGTTCATCCGGTGCGTCGAGCGCCTCGAAAATACGATCGGCCGCCCCCATGCTGCCGCGTCCGGTATGGAACGCACCGCCGAGGTCTTTGATGGCCAAATAGTATTCCGGAGCCAAGACGAGAATCAAAAAGCCGGAGAAGAACGTCAAGTTCTGCCAGACGACCATTTGCAGCGCCACTTCGAGCGCCACGACCCCTGTGCTGAGCATCGAGATGAACTCGAGCATGAGACCCGACAAGAACGCCGTCTTCAAGACGACCATCGTCGCGTCGCGGAAGTCGAGACTGCTCTTTTCAATCGCTTGCGCCTCACGCTCGGTCCGACCGTAGAGTTTCAATGTCGTCAATCCTTGCAACACGTCCAAGAACTTTCCGGAGAACTGGTTCATCTTCTCCATCTGTTGTTCGGATTTTTTCTGCGTCGCAATCCCGATGATAATGAAAAAGATTGGGATGAAGGGCGCCGTCACCATCATGATGACGCCCGAGATCCAATGTTGGCTGAAGACGACGACGAGAATGAGCAGCGGAATGATCGACGTTTGAATGACTTGCGGCCAATATTGGCTGAAGTAGGCGTCGACTTCATCGACCGCGTCCATGAAGACGCTGACTTTCTTTCCGGACTGGCCGGACAAAGATGTCTCGATCGGATTCGATGTATAACGGTCAAGCAACTGCAACCGGAGTGTCCGTTTCGCTTTCTCCGCTAGACTAGCTCCGATTCGTCCTGACATGTAGCCGAACAAAGCACGCGTGACGAGGGCGAGAATGAGCCAGCCGAGCGCCGGGATGATGCTTTCAAACGATGCATTTTTTAAAAAGACCTGGTCGACGATATCGACGATTAAATACGCCTGCGCCAAAATCGACAATCCGATCATCACCGCGGCGATGACGAGTCCGACGATATGGCGTTTTTCAGCTAAAGCGAGAGCTTGCAGTCGTTTCACTGCGTTCATCCTTTCTATACTATCCAAAACTTTTCTTTGTGAGGATTCTCACTAATTATAACTGATGCACACGACCATGGCGAACGCTTCGCTTAGCCAGACATGCAAAAGACGCCGCGTATATCACGTGGCGTCATACGGTCGACTGTTCAAAGTATTCGGGATGGCCAATCATCAATTCACGCGCATCGAAGTGAAGCACCTCTTCTTTTCGTAAGCGCGACAAGATGTTCGACACGGTCTCCCGTGACGTGCCGGATAAGCGTGAGATTTCAATCGTCGTGAACGGACACCGGACGCGAACCCCCTCTGCTTCCGGTTCCCCGAGGTCTTCAATCAAGTAATGGATCGTGTTGAGTACGCGTTCGGTCGCACTCGGAGTGATGATGTCCTGCACCCGTCGTTCGTGCAAGTCGAGAATCCGATTCATCTGTCCGACGATATGGAGTAACATCGACGCGTTCCGAGAGACGAGTTGTTCGAATCGGTCCGTCGGCATATAGATGACCTCGATATCGGTCAACGCCTCCGCCGAATGTTGATAATACGGTTCCGTCATCAAGCCGCGATACGGGAACAGTTGCTTCGGTTTCAAGTAGTCCGTATATTGATGGGTCGCCGTCTCGTTGTTGCGCTCGAGCTTCACGTAACCGCTGATTAAAAAGTAGACGCGCTCCCGAGGATCGCCTTCCATGAATAAGAGCTGTCCTTTCCGGTACGTTCGACAATAGACATGGGGCAACAGTGCCTCGAGCTCACGGGCGGTACATTTGGTGAATACATCGAGTTGCCGCAAGTCGTCTACGGTCCATTTCGGTTTCATGTTGAACCCTCCAATCTATCTTGCCTCTCCTTTTAGTATAGTTGGATTCAATTTGAAAACGCTTACAAAATCCAACGATTTTCTGACAAAAAAAGAGGGGCTTTCACCCTCTTCGTCACAGCACGTTATTCAGTCGAGCATCAACTCCATGATCGCATCTTGCAGGTCACGGTCGAGTTCAAGCGCGTGCAAATCGAACAGCCATGCCTCGAGCCGCGTCTTCGCTGCCGCCGATCGATACAACTTGTCTTTTAAATCATAAGAAATCTCGGCGCGGTCCAAGAAACGATACAAACGATCGAGCCGGTGATCGTTTGCCGTCAGTTCGACCGGGAGCGACACCGTCATCTCTTCATCAATCGGACCGAGTTCGAGGCGCAGTGTCTGGGTCTCTCGATTGTATTCACCAGAACCGGTCACACCTCGGAGGAGTAACGTGACGTTACGGTCAGACGGCAAGACGGTCCGGTCACCTGTAACGTGAATGTGGAGTTTCCGTTCCTCCCAATCAAGCGTGAACGTCGTCTCAGCGTAAGCACCCGTCTCATAGTCACGGTCCGACCCGTTGTCTTCATAGAGCGTGAACGTATTCGACGCGCCCGGGAAGACAAGAACTTCCAATTCGAACGGGTTATCCGTATCGTTACGGCCCGAGTAATGCCGTGCCATCGGGATGATGGCCCCTGCTTTCGCGAACACTGCTTGTTCGTCAAGTCCCCGGAACACCCGAACCGACTTCTCTCCCGCATAGCGATGACCGGTAAAGAAATCGAACCAGTCACCTTTTGGTAACCAGACGTTCGTCGCTGCGACGTGGAGCTGTTTATTCATCGGCTCGACGATCGGAGAGACGATGAGCTCACTGCCGAAGTAGTATTCGTTCGGTACTTCATACGCCGCGTCCTCATCCGGATGTTCATAATACATCGGTAAGATGAGCGGCAAGGCACCCGCGTGGTTCCGCCAGTTCATCGTATAGATGTACGGGATCAATTGATGGCGCAGACGCAAGAACGTCTTCATCGACCGCTCCGCCTCGAGACCGAAGCGCCACGGCTCCTTCCCGTTGAACGTACTGAACGTCGAGTGCAGGCGCATAATCGGACTGAACACACCGAACGCGACCCAACGTGCGGCGAGCTCATCGTCTTTTGAACCTCGGTAATGCCCACCGATATCGTGACTCCACCAACCATAGCCGATATTGGAAGCCGTCGCCGTAAAGTACGGCTGGAACGCGAGCGACGCCCACGAAATCAACGTGTCTCCCGAGAAACCGACCGGATAGCGGTGACTGCCCGGGCCCGAATAACGGGAGAAGATGATTGGTCGATCACCATCCCGGGCGATGTCGGCCGCATGATAGTGGTTCAGCATCCAGAGCGGGTCGAGCCCTTCCATTTTCGACGTCGAGCCTTGTTGCCAGTCGATCCACCAGAAATCGACGCCGTCGTCTTCATGCGGATGATGCATCTGCTCGAAATAGGCTTGAATGAAGCGTTTATCGGAAAAGTCGAACGGGATGCGGTCGCCTTGGGACGGATCGATGCCCATCGCCTCGGCCATCGCCACATATTGGTCTTCGAACGCACGCACGCCATCCGCCGGATGCAAGTTCAACGTGACGAGCAACCCTTCTTGCTTGAGCCACGTCAAGAATCCTTTCGGGTCCGGGAACAAGTTCTTATTCCATGAGTAGCCCGTCCATCCGCTCCCGTATTCTTCGGGGACGTCGGTGACGTGCCAATCCATGTCGATGACGCTGACCGAGAACGGGATGTCCTCTGTCTTAAACCGACGCATGAGTTCTTTATATTCCGTCTCGTCGTAGCGCCAATAGCGGCTCCACCAGTTGCCGAGCGCTTTTCGTGGCAACAGCGGCGTCGGGCCGGTCAATTGATAGAAGTCACGGAGTGCACGCTTATACTCATGCCCATACCCGAAGTAATACAAGTCATGGATATGTTTACGCCGCGGTTCGACGAAACGGTCCTCGGTCATGATGAACGAATCAGAGTCATCGATGACGGCATACCCTTGTTTCGAGGCGATGCCTTCACCGAGTTCGGTCGCCCCGTCGACGTGGTCGAGCGTTCGCGCCGTCCCTTTCAACGTCCGCTCCGGTCCGTTAAACGTATAGCGGCTATAATACGTACTGAAGTTCCCTTTCACGTCGACGTAAAGCGTGTTCGGCGCGAACGGCCCTTTCGTGTAGTAGAGGTGGACGTGCTCCGTGATGATTTGCAATTCCGTCTCATCCTCAATCACGCGAAACTCTGGGACTACGAACGCCCGGTTAAAGACGACTTGGGTCGGCCGGTCTTCGAACACCCCATCC
Organism: Exiguobacterium mexicanum; assembly: GCF_005960665.1. GTDB lineage: Bacteria > Bacillota > Bacilli > Exiguobacteriales > Exiguobacteriaceae > Exiguobacterium > Exiguobacterium mexicanum_A. Next base: position 181,299 of record NZ_CP040676.1, on the reverse strand, counting down.
TCGGCATACTCCATCCGAATCAGTTGGCTCGTCAGTACCGTGAAGCGATAGCAGCTCCCTTGGACGATCGCTCGATCATCTGCCTGCGGTTTCATTTGTTGCGTATAGACGTTCTCCTCTTCAAATAGACGCATAAGCTCGAGCGTTGCCGCTCTTCGTCACTTCCCTTCTAAATTGTGCAAACGTTTACACTCAAAATGATAGCAATGTCTAAATCGACATACAACATTCCTTCCCCATGTCGGGCCATAAAAAACGACGAGCAGCCAATTCAGGAAAAAAGCCACAGACGCTGATGTCTGTGGCGTTGAGCTTATTGTTGGAGCGTCGCGGCGAGTCGGACGCGCGTCCCGACCTCACCTCGGACCGCCGCAAGGGCTTGTTCGAGCGACGTGATGACGGCAACCCGGTCGTGTCCTGATTCGGCGAATTGAAGGGCGGCCCGAACTTTCGGCAACATGCTGCCCGGTGCGAACTGGCCCTCGGCGATATACGTCTCGAGTTGTTCTTTCGTCGTCTCCTCGAGCGCCCGGGCCGACGGTGTCCCGAAATCGACGAACACGTGCTCGACGGCCGTCAAGATGAGGAGCATGTCGGCGTCGACGAGATCGGCGAGTTTCGCAGCGGCAAAATCTTTATCGATGACCGCCTCGACGCCGACATAGCCATCGGCTGTATCGATGACAGGAATCCCCCCGCCGCCAGAGGCGACGACGATGTGCTCATGGGCGACGAGGTCACGGATGACCGCGTGTTCGAGAATCGCCACCGGAAACGGGCTCGGGACGACGCGGCGATAGCCGCGACCGGCGTCTTCTTTGAACACATAACCGGTCGTCCGTTCAAGCTGCTGCGCTTCCGCCTCGTCGTAGAAGGGACCAATCGGCTTCGTCGGGTGACTGAAAGCACTATCGTTCGGGTCGACGACCGACCGCGTGACGATCGGTGCGACCGAACGTTCCAAACCGCGCGATCTCAGAGCTTTCGTGAGGGCATTCTCGAACCAATAGCCAATCATCCCTTGTGTCATCGCCCCGCAAACGTCGAGTGGCAAGGCCGGCGTCGCCGGACTATCTGACGCAGCCTGTTGCAACATCAAATTCCCGACTTGCGGCCCGTTCCCGTGGGTGATGATGACCTCAATCCCTTCGGCGACAAGCGCGGCCAGAGATTCAGCCGTCGCCTCGACGGCTCGAATTTGAGCCTCGGCCGTCGCATCTTTTCCTTGTTGAATCGCATTTCCACCTAGTGCGATGACTACTCGTTTATTCCGCATATTGGTTTCCCCCGATCAAAAGACTGAGATATTTCCTGAGACGATGCGCACGACGGCCAAGATGGCGAGCGCGGTCAAGACCCCGGCCACGATCCATTCCGTCTTCGTCAACGTCTTGATGCCGTTCTCACGTTGCGCCTTGATATAGAGCAACGTACCTGGTGCGTACAGTAAGGTCGTCAAGAGCAGATAGTCGATTCCAGCCGCATAGATGAGCCAAATCCCGTAAATCGAGGCGACGGCTCCGATGATGAGGTCGCGGGTCCGGCGTTCACCGGCGTTATAGCCGATGCCGTTCTTCGCGACTTTGACTTGATAGAAGGCCGAGAAGACGTACGGGATCAAGATGGCGCTCGAAGCGAGCGAGAAAGCGAAATTATACGCCGCATCCGAGAACAGGAACGTGAAGAGGAACAGCTGGATCAATCCGTTCGTGAGCCAGAGTGCGTTGGCCGGCGCGCTGTTTTTATTCTCTTTCGTGAACCATTTCGGGAACACGCCGTCTTTCCCGGCCACGAATGGAATCTCGGCGGCAAGTAACGTCCACCCGAGCCACGCCCCGAGGACCGAGATGACGAGACCGCCGTTGATGAGCATCGCGCCCCACGGTCCGACCGCCGACTCGAGCAAGTACGCCATCGCCGGTTGCGAGGCGTTCGCCACGTTCTCTGGATTCATGAGACCGAGCGACATGACCGAGATGAGCAGATAGATGATGAGCGTCCCGAGCAATCCTATGACCGTCGCTTTCCCGACGTCCGAGCGCTTGCGGGCCCGTCCGGATAAGACGACCGCCCCTTCGACCCCGATGAACACCCATAGTGTGACGAGCATCGTCGAGACGACCTGGTCTCTCACACTACCCCATGAGAAACCACCCTGGCCCCAGAAATCGAACGTGAAATTATCGAGGTTGAAGAAGAATAAGGTGATGGTGATAAAAGCAAAAATCGGTACGAGTTTCGCGATCGTCGTGATGATGTTGATCATGGATGCTTCATGAATGCCTCGTAAAATGAGCGAATGAACGAGCCACAGCATAATCGAGGCGCCGATGATGGAGGCGATGTTTTGACCGCCTTCAAAGATTGGGAAGAAATAACCGACCGAACTGAACAGGAGCGTCGCATAGGCGACGTTACCAAGCCATGCGGAGAGCCAGTAGCCCCACGCCGAGTTGAACCCCATGAACTGACCGAAGCCGGCCCGGGCGTAACTGTACACCCCTCCGTCGAGGTCTGGACGACGCATCGTCAAATTTTGAAAACTGAGACCGAGTGCGATAATCCCGATTCCGGTGATGACCCACCCAATCAAAATCGCCCCCGCGTTCGCACCTTGGGCCAAATCGGCCGCCAAGTTGAAGGCTCCCCCGCCAATCATCGAACCGACGACGAGTGCCGTCAACGCCCCGAGCCCTAATCGTCGATCCTTTTTCTCCGGTTGTACGCCAGCCGTTCCACTTGAGTCATGCGCTATTTTCGTAGACATTGAACTCATCCCTTTCGTTTAGTACGAACCGGAGGGGAAACCCCTCCCGTCCGTCAGCGTTCAAGCCATTCGTTCGTGTCGGTGAGCGTCGCCGCCATCACCGCTTTAATCGTGTGCATCCGATTCTCCGCCTGATCAAAGACGAAGGAATGACGACTCCGGAACACCTCGTCCGTGACTTCCATCTCGGTCAATCCGTACTCCGCATAGATCGCCCGGCCGACTTCGGTCTCCAAGTCGTGGAAGGCAGGCAGACAGTGGAGGAACATGACGTCCGGATTATTCGTCTTCATGAGCATGTCCATGTTCACTTGATACGGGTGAAGCAGTTTGATGCGCTCGGCGAACTCGGCCTCTTCGCCCATCGACACCCACACATCGGTGTAAATCACGTCGGCGTCGGCGACCGCTTCGTCGATGCTTTCGGTCAACGTGATCTTCGCCCCGGTCTCAGCAGCGACCGAGCGGGCAAAATCGACGACTTCATCCGACGGCCAAAGCGATTTCGGTGCACAGATACGCATGTCCATCCCAACTTTGGCACCACCAATCAAGAGTGTGTTGCCCATATTGTTGCGTCCATCGCCGACATAGACGAAGCGAATGCCAGACAACTCGCCTTTCTGCTCTTTGACGGTCAAGAAGTCGGCCAAGATTTGCGTTGGATGATACAAATCCGTCAAACCGTTCCATACCGGGACGCCGGCGTCTTTGGCCAGCCCTTCGACCGTGTCATGGGCGAAGCCGCGGAATTGGATGCCGTCAAACATACGCCCGAGCACGATTGCCGTGTCGCGCACCGATTCTTTTTTGCCAAACTGGATATCCGATTTCCCGAGGTATTCCGGATGCATGCCTAGATCGATGGCCGCCACGGTGAACGCACAACGCGTCCGCGTCGAAGGTTTCTCAAACAACAGCGCCACGTTCTTTCCTTCACAGATTCGATGCGGGACGCCTTGTTGCTTTTGACGTTTGAAGGCGGCCGATAAATCGATCAAATAGTTCAACTCATCCCCTGAAAAATCGTTCAATGATAGAAAATGACGGCCTTTCAAATCAAAGTTGTACGTTGTAGACATGCTCGTTTCCTCCTCGTTAAATGTCTTTGCGGATAATCGGACAGCTCATGCAGCGTGGGCCCCCACGGCCACGCGACAATTCACTCGACATGATTTCGATGACTTCGACGCCCTCAGAGCGAAGCAACTCGTTCGAGACGTAGTTGCGGTCGTACGTGACGACGACGCCTGGAGCGATCGCGAGTGTGTTCGACCCATCGTTCCATTGCTCGCGGGCAGCGGCAATCGGGTCCCCGCCCCCACATGGGATTAAGATGATCTCATCGAGACCGAGTGCGGCTTTCAACACGTTCAACAGATCCGTATGCTGCGTGATGTGAAGTTCGCCTTCAGCGTTCAACGTCAGTTCAAAGATATTCATCTTGCCTCCTGGACCTTGGATGAACGGATGAATCGTGAACTTGTCATGGTCGACCATCGTGAAGACCGTATCGAGATGCATGAACGCACGTGACTTCGGAATTTCGATGGCGATGACTTTTTTGAATGTGCCGCCGTTTTTCAACAAGTTGAGGGCGACCCGTTCAATCCCTTGGGCCGTCGTCCGCTCGGAAATCCCGATGGCGACGACTTCCTTCGACAATACGAGCTCGTCCCCACCCTCCATCGCGAAGCGGTAGTCGCGGTCCGACCAAATCGGGATGTCATGTTTCGCGAATCGTGGGTGATAGCGCATAATATATTGCGTGAACAACGATTCACGACGACGAGCCGGCTCTTTCATCCGGTTGATGGATAGCCCGTTCCCGATGGCTGCCGCCGGGTCACGGGTGAAGTATAAGTTCGGCATCGGATCGAGATAGAACGGATACGTGTCCTCAATCATCTCGTGTAAGTGGCGCCGTTTTTCGGGCTTAATCTCGGACTTTCGAATTCCGGCCATGACGGTCTCAATCAACTTTTCATTGTCGTAGGCGAGCAAATACTCTTTCAGCGTCTCGTACGAACCGTTGATATTTGATTTGGACTCTGACAAGATATCAGCGACGAAACGTTCACGGACACCCGGCAACGACAACGTCTCAGCCATTAAGTTTTCGAGATAAAGCACTTCGACGCCTCGATTTTGCAGCACGCTCGCAAAGTAGTCGTGTTCTTTTTGAATGACTGGAAGATGGGGAATGTCGTCAAACAGGAGTCGTTCCAAATATTCCGGGGTCAAATTTTCGAGTTCGCGTCCTGGACGTTTTAAAAGGACGGTCCTGAGTTCACCAATTTCTGAATACACGTGGATCGGATGTTTCAGCGTAGTATCCCGTGCGGTTTGTTGATCCGTCATCGATATCATCTCGCTTCCTCCTTGTGATTCGGGTGTGTTGCTACCCTTACATTATCAACTTACCCATTTCCACGATGGGCAAGTCCGACGTTTGGACTGTGGTGGATTCCACACTAAAGTGCATAGACCATGACGTGACATGAATGAACAATCACTCGAGAAACGGTGTGGCCCCTCGAATCGAGAGAAAGTGACGTATACATGCTGTATAGATTGTGAAAAAAATTCATAGCTTTTTTTGATTTTGTTTGAGACCGCTCAAACTCGTGACATAATATAGACAAATGATGTGAAAAGGAAGTGAGTCGATGGCAATCGAACGTACAGAACGCGCCCGTCATGAAGCCCAAGTGACAGCGCTCATTCAAAAAGGGGACCCGGTCGATTTCCGCGACGTGTTCCTCACCCTCCACCCTGGTGAACAGGCCGACCTGTTCATCGAACTCGAACGTCCGGCCCGTGAGTTCGTCTATGAGGCGCTGTCCCCGGAAGAGTTTACTGACCTGTTTGAAAAGCTTGAGCTCGATGAGCAGGAACAGTTCATTCAAGAGATGCCCCGTCCGTTCGCCGTGCGTGTGTTGAACGACATGTTCTCGGATAACGCCGCCGACTTGATGACCGAGCTCCCCGATGATTTCATGAACGAACTGTTCGAGTTGATGGACGAGACCGAGGCGACCGAGGTCAAAGACTTGATGCGTTATCCGGACGATACGGCCGGTGCCATCATGACGACCGAATTCATCGTGTTGAAGGCGGACAAAACTGTTGGCGCGACGCTCGAAGACTTGCGCGAACTTGGACCGGAAGCTGAGACGATTTATTATCTATATGTCATCGATACGAACGGGCGCCTCGTTGGCGTCGTCTCGCTACGCGATTTGATCGTCTCCCCGCTCGACGTGCAAATCGCGGACATTATGGGCCGGCGTGTCGTGTCGGCCCACGTTCTCGCCGACCAGGAAGACTTGGCCCGGACCGTTCAAAAGTATGACTTACTGGCCTTGCCTGTCATCGACAGCGAGGACCATCTGCTTGGAATCATCACGGTCGACGATGTCATGGACGTCATCGAACGCGAGACGACCGAGGACTTTGAAGAACTGTCGGCGACGAAAGGTTCGTCTGACATCAACATGGGACCGGTCGAGGCGGCGATGAAACGGGCGCCATGGATTATCAGTCTCATGTTCCTCGGGATGATCACCGCGTCGACGATCGGTGGTTTCGAGGACACGCTTGAAACGATCGTCTTACTCGCCGTCTTCATGCCGCTCGTCATGGGTTCGGCCGGTAACGCTGCCACCCAATCGCTCGTCGTCGCCGTCCGCTCGATTGCGCTCGGCACAATCAATCGAAAGAACGTGTTGAAGATGATTCGCCGTGAGTTCGGGACGGGGCTATTGCTCGGTCTCGCCTGTATGGTCGTCATCTTCGGCGTCATCACCGTCCTCTATGACAGTGCCTTAATCGGTATGATTGTCGGTCTGTCGATTTTTGCGTCGCTCAGCGTGGCGACCATCGTCGGGACACTCGTGCCGCTCCTCATCAATCGATTGAAACTTGATCCGGCCGTCGCGTCGGGTCCGTTCATCACGACGGTCGTCGACAATCTCGGCTTAATCATTTATTTCACGGTCGCGACTTCGTTGCTTCGCTTTTTTTGACACCTGACCTCTCAGGTGTCTTTTTTTGTTGTGAGGTTTGTTACAGTTCTTTTACAAAAGAGAAAACGGGAAATAATCATACTTCGTGAAGGGTAGTTATGAAAAAGTACTTATAAATAAGAAGAGATTGAGGGAGGGATATTCGTTGACCATTCAACAAGTTGTTTACATATTAATCACAGGGGCCTTATTCATGGGGCTCGTCGCTTACGTGTCTTATCGCATGACGAAAGGGAAAGTCGAGAGTGCCGACGACTACTTCTTGGCAGGACGGGGGCTCACCGGTATCTTTATCGCCGGATCGCTCTTATTGACGAACTTATCAGCCGAGCAGTTGATTGGCTTAAACGGGCAATCGTTCGCCGACAACATGTCGGCCATGGCTTGGGAAGTCACGGCCGGAATCGCCGCCATCATCATGGCGCTCTTTTTACTGCCACGTTTTCTCGGAATCGGTATTTCGACAATCCCTGAATTTTTGAGCCAACGGTATGACGAGGACGTCCGCCGCTTGACGGTCCTGTTGTTTTTGTTCGGCTATATGTGCGTCACGATTCCATCGATGCTCTACTCAGGCGGCTTGGCCGTCCTACAACTGTTTGACGTACCGGAATTACTCGGCATCAGCTTCGAGCAGTCGCTCTGGCTCGTCATTTGGTTCATCGGGATTATCGGAGCGGTTTACGCCATTTTCGGCGGACTCCGCGCCGTCGCCGTCTCCGACACGTTGAACGGAATCGGCTTGATCATCATCGGTTTCCTCGTCCCGACGCTCGGCTTCATCGCGCTCGGTGACGGCAACCTCGTCGATGGGATGAAGACGATTGCAACCGAGAATCCAGAGAAACTGAACGCAATCGGTTCAGAGAACGATTCCGTCCCGTTCTTGTCCATCTTCACAGGGATGATTTTTGCGAACTTGTTCTACTGGGCGCTCAACCAATACGTCATCCAACGGGCACTCGGAGCGAAGAACTTGGCCGAAGGTCAAAAAGGGGTGCTTTTCACCGGCTATTTGAAGTTGCTCGTCCCGATTTTCATGTTGCTCCCGGGGATTATCGCATTCCATTTGTATGGCACGAACGTCGACAAGGCCGACCTCGCTTATCCGAGCTTGATTGCCGACTTGTTGCCGATGTGGCTCATGGGCTTTTTCCTCGCCGTCTTGCTCGGTGCCGTGTTCAGCTCGTTCAACTCGCTGTTGAATAGTATCGCTACGCTATTCGTGCTCGATATTTACAAACCGAAGTTCAAACCGGACGCATCAGACAAAGACTTGATTCGGGTCAGCAAATGGTTCGGGACGTTCGTCGCGCTCGTCTCGTTCTTCGTCGCTCCAAACTTGATGTATGCACCGGACGGCCTTTGGGACTTGATTCGCCGTTTCACCGGCTTCTTCAACATCCCGATTCTCGTCATCGTCTTAATCGGGATGCTCGTGAAGCGGGTGCCGCCGATCGCCGCGAAACTCGTCATCGGCTTCCACGTCGTCACGTATTACTTCCTCGTTTGGGGAACGGAGCAGTGGTTCGGCTTCGACCTCGGCATTAACTTCATTCACATTTACGGGATTTTGTTCGTCCTCGAGACGGCCATCATGCTCGTGTTCGCGAAAGTTCGTCCGATGCAACACATCAATCCGATTCGCATCGACCTCGGTCGCGTCAAACCTTGGCGCCATGCCATCTCGACGTCAATCATCCTGATTGCTTCGATGGTGTTCGTTTACTTCGTCTTCTCACCAATCGGTCTCGCCTACGCGGACGGGATCGTGTCGAGCTGGTTCTGGCCAGCGACACTCGCTTTGGTCGCGACGACGAGCGGGCTCGTCTGGACATCGTATCGCTACTGGTTGCCGCGTTATGAGGCATACTTGAACAATCTCGATACGACAGACACCGAGCGTGAAGAAGCGATGGGTGAATAATATATTTAGACAAACAGACACGTTCCTTGCTGATATCTTTTAGCAAGGAACGTGTCGACTTGTCTTACTTCTATTCTTCTGTTCATACATGTTTTGATCCGCTTGATCATACAATTTCTTGAAATCGTTTAACTGTTCCTCCCAAGCTGCACCGACAGCGGCTGAAATGTCATTCGATTCAAACACGCTTCTAATGGAAACCGTCAAATCTAGCAATTCATCTTGTTGTAGTTGATCAATTAATACAACAAATTCGTCGCCTCCAATCCGATAAACGTTTGTGCTTAACCCTTGCAAGAGGAGTCCCGTTTTCTGAAGTAACTGATCACCAGCCGAATGACCTTGATGGTCATTAATTTTCTTCAAATCATTTAAATCGATGACTATCAATCCTACTTTTTTAAAAGAAAGACGATCAATTGTTTCGTTAAAGGCACGTCGGTTCAAAACCCCAGTGAGTTCGTCATGACGGCTCACATATTCTAACTCCTCACGTTTCATTACAGCCGCTTCTACATTCCGAATGATTCCTTGTACAGCTACAATCTCACCATTTTTATAGATTGGGGTTGTGTATTCTTCAAAACGTAAGTAACGACCGTCATTAGTGCGCCAACGTTGCGAGATAGCCTCATCGTAACTCATCTTTCCTGAAACTTTATTCATGAGAAGTTGATAATCATCTGGGTGAATACGACGAAAACAATCATCTGGATTTTCATAGTTTTCCGCTACAACACCCTCACCTAAATACAAATCAAGGGAAGGACTTATGTAACGAAAACGAAACGTCGGTTTGACTTCAAATATATAAATGACATCTTTAACGTGGTTACCGAAATGTGCAAAGGCTCCGTCCACCTCTTTACGTGATTGAAGTGTCTTCTGCGCAACAAGTACCAAAATCAATCCAACTAATAAACCTAACCAAAATTGTTCCATGTTTTCCCGCTCCCCATCTAAACGTACTATTCTATCGTATCATGTTAGCGAAACGCCGCCTGTACCTTTTCCATTATTTAGGTTAATGTTTAAATGTAACGTTCATTTGTTGATGAATGTAAACTTAAACTTAAAATTAGAAGTTGGAGGTCAACCATGAGTCCTGACTGGTCACGCTATGAAGTTTCATCTACTTTTTCTGGATCGGCGCTCGTCATGCGACAAGACGACATCCTGTTCGAACTTCAGCAAGGCTACGCGAATCGGGCCGAACAAATCGAAAATCAAACGTCGACCCGCTTCGGCATCGCTTCGGGCTGTAAGCTGTTCACAGCGATTGCCATCTGCCAGCTCGTCGAACAAGGAAAATTGTCGTTTACGTCGACACTCCGCGAGAGTTTGGACATCGACTTCCCCCGATTTGACCCAGCCGTGACAGTTGAACAGTTGCTCACCCACACGTCCGGCATCCCCGACTATTTCGACGAGTCTGTCATGGACGATTTCGAGGAATTGTGGCGACAGCGTCCAATGTATCACATCAGGCAGCTACGTGACTTTCTCCCGATGTTCCAGCACGAACCGATGCGACAAGAACAGGGCATGTTCCAATACAATAATGCCGGGTATATCCTGCTCGGCCTCATCATCGAACAAGCGAGCAGGTTGACGTTCTCGGACTATATCGAACGATTCGTGTTCAAACCGGCCGACATGACCGATTCGGGGTACTTCTCCCTCGATGCCTTACCAGCGCACACGGCGCTCGGGTATATCGACCACGCGGACGGCTCTTGGCGGACGAACCACTATTCGATTCCCATAAAAGGCGGCGCGGACGGCGGTGCGTTCGTGACGGCACAAGATATGGCCAAACTTTGGAACGCCCTGCTCGCTCATCGCCTACTTGATGAGGAGATGACATCACGACTGCTGACTCCTCATGTGAAGGTAAACGACAAAGGCGTACATTATGGCTACGGTCTGTGGATTCAATTGGACGCGAATCGACACGTCTTCAAATATCATGTCATGGGTTATGACCCCGGCGTCAGTTTTCATTCTGCTTACTACCCGGCCACAGACATCGTCTCGGTCGTCTGTTCGAACGAGTCAGACGGGGCGTTCGACCTCATGAAAGTCATCGAACAGAAAGCAGGTGTGTCTTCTTGAATATCCGCCCATACGAAGAACGTGACTTCGAACAGATTCAAGCGTTGAATGAAGCGGAAGGTTGGAGTCAACTCGTCCGACAACACGAGTTGACGAAACAGGCGTGGCGGCAATCGAACGTCGCCTATGTCGTCGAGTCAGAAGGACAGGTGATCGCCTACTTGCGTGGATTGACCGACACGACCGTGAGCCTGTACGTGTGCGAACTGCTCATCGCGGCCTCGCACCGTCGCCTCGGGATTGGCGAGCGACTGCTGTCACACGTGCATGCGCTCTACCCCGAAACGCGCCTCGAGATGCTCGCGAGCGCTTCATCCCACACGTATTACGAGAAATTGAATTTCCGTCCGTTTTACGGATATCGGAAGACGATTCACGAATAGGAGGAACTGCCATGAAACTAGCTATTGTGACCGGTGCATCGCGCGGCCTCGGCCGTGCCATCGCCGAGGAATTATTGAAGCGTGATTATGAGGTCGTCAATTTTTCACGGACGCAGGCGACCGATGCCTCGTTCCGTCACGTCAAGGTCGACTTAGCCGATCCGACAAGCACACTGGCCGCGATTGGACAGATGAAGCCGCTCATCGAGACGGCAACGTCCTTGCTCGTCGTCCAAAATGCGGCGTTGATTGAACCGATTCACCGGGCCGGTCAAGTGGATGATGCGCAGCTTATCGCCCACGTCCAAGCCAACCTGCTCGCCCCGATGCTCTTGACGAACGCGGTGCTCGCGTACGACTTGCCCGTCTCGCTCATCCATGTGACCTCAGGGGCCGCCAAGCGCCCCATCTCGGGCTGGAGCGCCTATTGTGCGACGAAAGCCGGGCTCGACCATTTCACGGAGACGGTCGCCCTTGAATTGACCGGGACGGACGACAAGGTCGCCTTGTTCAATCCAGGCGTCATGGACACCGCGATGCAGGAAAGCATTCGGACCTCGTCAGAAGACGCGTTCCGTGACGTTGAACAGTTCCGCTCCTATGTGACGGAAGGACGATTGCGCACCCCTGAGACGGTTGCCCGCATTTTGGCGAAACACTTGCTAGACGAGCCGTTCGAGAATGGCAAGACGTATTCGGTGTATGACCTAGACTGATTTTTCACCTGGTATAAAATTCAGCCACCCTTTTTAGGTTCAACCGCCTACACTAGAAACAGATGAAATGAGAAAGGGTGGCTAAGTCATGAAGACGATTGCAGGAGGATTATTATTTTTCGGCTTGTTCAGTCTCGGATTGTCGTTCACGATGATTGGGGACACGGCGATTGTCGGAGCGATGGTGAGCGGTGTCGCCATCTTATGTAGCGTCGGGCTTTGGTTCGGAGCGACAGAAGTAACGCGCATCCGTGTTGCTCTCCTCGACAGCAAAAAAACGTCTTTCCCCGAATAAGGGAAAGACGTTTTTGGATTCATTGATTGTCTTCTTCTTCGTAATCATCATCAGCATATTCCTCGAAATCATACTCTTCGAAGTCCGCTTCATCGATAAAGATGTCGCGGTCATTGACGACGTGAATCGGACCGTTGGCCACATCGATTCGAATCGTCCATGCCCATGGAATGCGCAATCGGCTATAAACGCCTGTCCAGAATTCCATCGATTCTTGCTCGTATCGTTCGAACTCTGCCAGCAACTCTTTAAAGGTTACCCCTGACAACTGAAAGTTTGAGTCTTGGATTCGCTCGAGCGCATTATGTGTCGCCTCGAGTTCCGCCGCACGTACCATCTCTTCGGCCGTTGCCATCTCAAGAATGGTACCATCCGGTGGCAGAATGTCGTATACGTTAAACAATTCGCCTTCTTCTACTTCTTCATCAAACTCATAGTCGTCGTGCCGCATGCTTCATTCCTCCTCACTCTAGTTGAATCTCTTTCATTGTACCATTCCACTCCCTGTTAGAACGAAACATTCGTGTATATATTTTGGCAGGTAGGGAATCATAACAAAGGAATAGAATACGTATCAGCGAAAGGGGCCAATTGACCATGAACGAATCATTTCAAGCACTCGTCCTCGACAAGACGGATGACCATCTTCACGCCAAGGTGACGGACGTCAAACTCGACGCACTTCCAAAAGAAGAAGACGGTAACGTCCTCGTCGAGGTCCATTATTCCGCACTCAATTATAAGGACGCCCTCGGTCTTACCGAACCCGGAAAAATCATTAATCAATACCCGTTCATCCCTGGATGTGAATTTGTCGGCAAGGTCGTCGAGTCCGATCATCTCGACTTCAAAGCCGGCGATGAAGTCATCGCCACCGGTTTCGGGATCGGCGAACGACATTTCGGCGGATTCAGTCAATTTGCACAAGTTCCCGGAAACTGGCTTGTAAAACTGCCTAAAGGTATGGACATGCGTGATGCCATCACAATCGGGACACCTGGATTGACAGCCATGCTTTCAATCGATGCGCTTGAGTCCGCTGGCGTTCGACCAGGGGAAGAAGTGCTAGTAACAGGTGCAACTGGAGGCGTAGGCAGTTTTTCGATTATCTTACTTCATAAACTTGGCTATCACGTCATCGCATCCACAGGAAAGACAGACTCCCCTTACTTGCAAGCACTTGGCGTTGACACCGTCATCGATCGACACGAGCTTGAGGGAGCGGTTCGTCCGTTAGCTCGACAGCGGTTTGACGCGGCAATCGATTCGATTGGCGGGGCCACTCTTGCGAATATTTTGAGTCAAACGCGTTATGAAGGTGCCGTTGCAGCTTGCGGACTTGTCGGCGGTTCCGACCTTCCAACAACTGTTTATCCGTTTATTTTGCGCGGAGTCAAATTAATCGGCATCGACTCGGTCATGCAACCCATCGTACGTCGTCTGAAGGCGTGGGAACGACTGGATGAGCTGCTTGATTCTAACGTGCTCAACCATATGATTCATGAGATTCCGTTGCATGACGTCCCTCGCCACGCTGAGGCGATGATGCGCGGCGAACTGAGCGGCCGGACCGTCGTTCGGATCCATGACTAACAAACAGGGCTGAATCCATCGATTCAGCCCTGTCTCTGTATTCTCCATGGTGGTGGAATTATAACGTGAATCCGGCTGGTGCGTCTTTGACGACGACGATCACCTTGCCTTGGTCTAATTTTTTCTCGAGTTGATCCGCTTCGGTCGATGAGAAGCCGAGCTGTTCGAATTGGGCTCGAAGCTCGTCCCCTTTTTTACGGAATACATTTTTCGCGGCCGTCCCCAGGCCGACGTCTGATGCCGTCACCGTATTCGCGTCGGCATTATCGGCCACACGGTCGGTCCGGTCATCGTCATGGGTGATGACATAAATGTGCTTGTCCTCAATCCCTTTCGCTTTCATCGATTGAATGGCGGTCACGACTTCTTCATCATTTGTGAACTCTTTGTACAAAACTGACATGTGTAGTTCCCTCCTTCGATAGCGTTACAGTAAGAGTAATTACCTTCTTTTCCTAAAATGACACATTAAAAAACGATGACAGCTGTCATCGTTTCGTTAAACGGCCGGTTCTTGGCCTTTTAATTTTTTTAATTCATCGAGCAAGATGTCCGATTCGTTGAACGGAATCGACTCTTGTCCGACTCGTTCGACATGGTCATGACCTTTTCCGACGACGACGATCCGTTTCCCGACGAGCGCTTGTTGCGCTGCATGGCGCAAGGCATCTCGCCGTTCCTCGAACGTCACGTAATGCGTGTTCGAATCAACACCTTCGAGCAATCCATCGATGATGTGCCTCGGGTCTTCCGTCCGCACGTCATGTACTGTCACGATTAAATCGTCTGAATAGCGGCTCGCGATTCGACCCATCTCTGCCCGCTTCGTCGGATCTCGGTCTCCGGCCGCACTCAAGACGACCACGAGCTCTCGCTCACCTTGCTGAAGCGTCGACAAACATTTTTCGAGTCCGTCCGGCGTATGGGCATAGTCGATATAAATCTCGCCATCTTCCGTATCAAGTCGCTCGAGACGACCTTTTGGAAGCGTGAGTCCTGGCACGTTGGCGATGATGGAGCGCAACATCAGTTCCGACGTCGAGACGAGACCGATGGCCGCAGCCAGGTTGGCGGCGTTGAATGCGCCCATGAAGCGGACCGGCGCCTCAATCGTCAGTGCGTTCATTTTGACGACTACCGTTTGGTCATGCCAAATGACTTGGATATCGGCCGGTACGTCGGCATGCGTGCTATACATGATACGTCGACGGGTCGGGGCAAAGGCGGCCATCGTCTTACTGGCCGGGTCTTCGGCGTTCAAAATAATGGCGTCCCCGTCTGTCGTTTCAACTTGTTCGAATAATCGGGCTTTGGCCCGGGCGTACTCGTCCATTGAGCGATGGTAATCCAAGTGGTCATGCGTCAAGTTCGTGAACGCCGCCGCGTGAAATCGGACGCCTTCGACACGTCCTTCCATCATTGCATGCGAGGAGACTTCGACGACACAGTCGGTCACGCCGGCATCCGCCATCTCGGCCAAAATACGATGTAAGACGACGGCTTCCGGCGTCGTATTTGGTGTTTTTAATGTTTGATTTTTATAACGTGCTCCAATCGTACTGACAATCCCGACCGGCCGTCCGGACAGACGAAATAGATCATATGTCAATGTCGCGGTCGTCGTTTTGCCATTCGTACCGGTGACACCGTAAATACGCATCCGATGTGAGGGGTGGTCATAAAAGGCACTGGCCACCACGCCGGCTGTCCGCTTCGTGTCCGCGACGACAAGGTTCGGCACCTCAAGATCAAGCGGGTATTCCGAGATGACAGCAACCGCTCCTTTGGAGACGGCATCCTCAGCGAATTCATGTCCGTCCACCGTATAACCGCGGATACAGATAAATAAATTCCCTGGACTGACCTTTCTGGAATCTGTCTCAATTCCGGTCACCCATGGATCGCGTTCGATGTCATCCATCTCATTTTCTAGAATGGCGGATAAACGTTTCGTCCTCATGCTGTGTACTTCCTTTCTCATGGGTGTCGCTAGGTTCGCAAACCTTATCGTCATGGTACTAGATATTAGGCTGTAATGGAGATGACAAATATATTACTTCCCTTTTTACGTGCAATGCAATCGCCCAACCAAAAAATTCCTAGTCCAGGACGGGACTAGGAATGTATTTCGCTGTCGGTGAACCGAAGTCCTTGCTCATGAAGCGCGGTTTCCAAGATTCGCAGCACACTTGGCCCGACCCCATGTAAGGCCGCAATCTCTTGCTTCGTATACGTGGCCAACTGTTCGAGCGTATCGATATAGGCGGCCTTGAGCGCCCGTTCGGCCGGCGCCGAACATTTCGGAAGTGGTGTCATCCAATTCCCTCCTCTCGTCCTGAATCTCGTTCGATCGTCGGGAGACAGGCGAGGACACGTTCCATACAAAATGTCCGACGGGCCTTCTTGCGTATATCCCACGCGACAAGTCGATCGCCTTGCAGCTTCATCAGTTTGACGCGTCGCTTTGAAATGACCCCGTTCCGATCGATATACACCATTTCTACGACTTGTCCGTTCCGCATCCAACGCATGACCTCTTGCCTCATCTGATCTCCCTCCTTTTGTTACCTTTATTATATCGAACATTTGTTCGTAACTCCAGTCTAGAGGTGTGCTTTTGAGCGATTTGCCGTATGCTAGAAGAAATGAATCTTTTGCGAAAGGGGTACGCCCGTTATGACATATGTCATGTTGGCCGTTTTGGCCATCGTCCTATTCATCTCCATGATTTATGCCGCCAAAGCCTTGCCAAATTTGCGAAATGTCTTATTCAACCGCGGCAGCCTGTTCGGCCAAGACACCGAGACCGTCACGTGTCCGAACTGTAAGAAAACGTTCAAACGGTCCGGTGGGAACACCCAGACATGCCCTCACTGTTATACGTCGTTTTAACCCAAAAACACCCGCCTGGCCGCTAGACGCGGACCTCGGGTGTTTTTTGAATGTGCTCGAATCAGCAAGTAACCGTTTACGCTCACCTTATAAGTGAAATAAGAAGGTTCCGTCATTTTCCCGCAACTTAACCCGAGATAGTCTCATTCCTAAAGGAGTTCACCATGTCATCATATCCGATCACGATTTATGCGCACGATTGTTAAACCGCGAGACTTCCGCGCTCGAACTGCTGTACGACCGCTATGAGCGCATCTTATATTCGCTCGCCCTCCGCTTGACGACGCGAGCCGACTGGGCCGAGGCCGTCCTATCCGAGGTGTTCACCGAGCTTTGGAAACGGCGTCTGCCGCTCGATTTGACGACCCATCGGCTGAGAACGCATTTGTTCGAGCGTGTGGAGACCGCAGCGCTACGTCTAGTCGCGAGCGCTTAAACCCGTCTGCTCTACCGCTCGATGTAACACTTCTAGAATCCCATCCGCATACATGCCCTCGGTGACACGACCATGTTCTCGTTTGGCTTCTTCCGTCCCGTTACCAAGCACATAGCCGTTGCCGACATACCCCAACATTCCTAAATCGTTCCCACTGTCCCCGAACGCGTAGGCGTGCTCGGTTTGAAACGTATATCGGTCGCACACGTAGTCGACTGCAGCGACTTTCCCCGCCCCTCGTGGGATGAAATCAACATCGTAGGCGTCTGCCGGATCCCCGGCGAGCGGGTTGCAACGACTAACGTTGACCGCGATTCCGAAGTCACCGGCACTCGAACGAATATGCTCGAGCTCCTGTGCGCTCTCGCCGAAGTAATAATAATTGTGAATCCAGCCGCTTGTGCCAAGATTCGTCTGTGGTTCAATCGTGAGTGTTCGCCCTAGCCTGTCGACGACTTGGGTGACGCGGTCTGAAAAATCATCGGGAAACCGTGACGAATAACCGGGATCAAGCTCCAGTTGTCCGGACGCCGTCACTTGATACAGCTCTGTCCCGAGACTCGCCGCGATTCGATGTGGGAAGTAACGCATCTCGGCCCGCTTCACTTTCTCCATAATCGTCTCGAGCGAACTCCCCGTCACCCACATCGTCGATAAGCGATGTGAATGATGATCGAGAAAATCTTCGAGTTGCCGCAAGTGCTCCAACTGCTTTGCGGAACAAGCATGCGGGAAGTACGTCTCGTCGAAATCAAAACAGATGAGCGTCCGTCCTTCCTTTGTAAATCGTTTCATCGTCATCCTCCTTGTGTCGCCATACCCCTTCTCGTATAGTAAAAGGAGAAAGGACGTGCAACATGAAAAATCGTTTAAGCCGCTACTACTGTCAGTATAGCGGAATCGTGATCGGGTTCGGACTTGTCTTCGCCTTTTTGTTCGGCATACGGACATATTCATTTTGGCAACAATGGCTCCCGAACGGATTTGCGCTTCTCATCACATTCCTCACAGCAATGCTGTTTAGTTACGTGACGTATCGACTGCTCAGTGCCTTGAATTTGAAACTCTTTCACCGACTCGGCGACGCGACATCGACATGCTCCCGTTAAACACGGGACTACATAACGACCGTTCACAAAATAGTCACCTCAAATAGGCATCCATTTCACGGTTTCATCCGTTAGATCAATACAAGGGATTCCCTTATGGATAAAGGAGACAGCCATGACTGATATTGAATTGTACGAGCGCGTCAGGCAAAAAGACAAACAAGCGCTCGAGGCACTTTATGATCGCTATGAACGAATCCTGTATGCCTTTGTCATGCAGTTGACGAAAGACCGCGACCTCGCCGAAGAAGCGATGCAGGAAGTATTCATCAAGCTGTGGCGCGGCGGCGGCGTATATGATCACTCAAAAGGAAAATTCAAATCGTGGCTGTTCACGATGAGCCGTCATGTCACGATCGACTTGATTCGCAAACGAAAACCCGACCTGCAACTAGACGAGTCTTACGCTGAAGCCATCCCGTCCCCGGCCCCGTCCGTCGAGACCGAGGTCGAATGGCAAGAAGAGCGAACGCAAATCGAGACGGCGATGGCCGAACTGCCGACCGAGCAACAACAAGTCGTCCGTCTCATGTATTTCCAAGGGCTCAGCCAACAAAAGATTGCCGATGCGTGCGACATCCCGCTCGGTACCGTAAAAGGAAGGATTCGATTAGCGTTGAAACAGTTACGAAGGCATCTATCCCATGATTTGATCGATAAGGAGGTGGAACGATGAACGCTTGTGACCAATTGATTGATTATTTCAACCAGCATTTGACGGAAGACGAACGCATCCGGTTTGAAGCGCATCTCGCGACATGTCAAACGTGTCAAGAAGAGCTCGAACAACTCGAGGCCCTCGTCGGCGGCGTCGCGTTCCTCTCTGAACCGGCTGAACCACCGAGCGGGATGAAGGCACGCATCCTCGACAACGTGTTCGCAGAAGACGATACGGAGACAGCGTCGAAACCAGACGAACCGACCCCGGTCACCCCATTCACGGCATCGAAGAAAAAACAGAAGACGCCATGGGGAGCGCTCGCTCTCGTAGCCGCACTCATGCTCTCCTTGATCGGGAACGGCTATCTGCTATTGAACCAAGATGACCCGAGCGGCATCGCCTTGACCGAGACGGTACCGCTCGAAGGCGATTCGGAAGGCGTGGCTTATCTGGCCGAACAGGACGGTGAGCGTCAGCTCATCGTCCAAACGAACGGACTCGATGCGCTCGAAGCGAACGAGGTATATCAAGTTTGGCTCATAAAAGACGACTCCTCGATTCCGACCGGGGCGTTCGTGACGGATGCTAAAGGCAACGGGACCGTCATCTATACGCTCGATTCGACTGAATCGGAGACGGACTGGGATACCGTCGCTGTCACGAAAGAACCCGAACGCGGTAACACGGCACCAGAGGGCGACATCGTGCTCAGTGCCAGCCTATAAGCAAGAACCGAATGACCTGACGCACCGCGCGTACGTGTCATTCGGTTCTTTTTTCGTTATGATGATAGAAAAGGAGTGGTACATATGCGTCAGCCTAAAATTGGTGTCGTCGGTCTCGGCGGCATCGCTCAGAAAGCGTACTTACCGATTTTAACGAACAGCACATCGTTCGAACTGATCGGTGCCTATTCCCCAACCGTCGCCAAACGTGAGGCGATCTGTCGAGCCCATCGGATGGAATCATTCACGGGACTGCCCGAGCTCGCGGCAGCCGTCGACGCGGCGTTCGTCCACAGTTCGACCGAGACGCATTTCGACGTCGTCTCTTATCTGCTCGCAAACGGTGTCGATGTGTATGTCGATAAACCACTCGCTACGACAATCGAACAGGCGGAACGTCTCGTCGAGCTGGCCGAGCAGACGAACCGGAAGCTCATGGTTGGCTTCAATCGCCGCTTCGCCCCGATGTATCAGCACGTGAAAGAAGCAGCCCCATTCCACACGCTCGACTTCGTCAAGCATCGCGGGGACGGATTGCGCGGCCACGACTATCAGTTCACATTGCTCGATGACTATTTGCATGTCGTCGACACGCTCCGGTATCTCACCGGAAGCGAGTTGCGTCTAGTCACAGGGCATTTGGAGAAGACCACAGCGAACGGGCTTCATTTCGCCCGCCACGTCTGGCAAGACGAATACGGACTGCACACGACATCGATGCACCGCAAGGCCGGGACCAATCACGAAGGGCTGAGTGCCATCCGGGACGGACTTCGCGTGACGGTCGATGAGATGGTGACGCTTCAACGGTTCGAGCACGGCGCCCATTCAACGAAGACGTTCGGGTCATGGGACACGCTCCTGACTCAACGAGGCTTTCAAGGAGCGATCGACCACTTCATCTCGGCGTTGACCGACGATACGGCCATCATGACGGACGGTCGTGAGGCGCTCCTCACACAACAGATGGTGACAGATTTGTTCAGCTCACGCTAAGAGGAGGAAAACAAATGGATTTCTTTTTCTACATTATGATTATCGTCGTCGTGTCCATCGCCGCGGACAGCTTCAACAAGAGGCAAAAGGTTCGTGTCGAGGAACTTCGACTCAAAGTCGAACAAGAAAAGCTCGCCATCCAGCGGCTCGAGCTCGAAATGAAGCGCGACGAAGACAAACTCGATCATCACGGATTTTGAAAAGACGGTCGGCCCTTATTGGGTCGACCGTCTTCACTTATAGGATATGCCGTTCTGAGGTGAGTCTTGCGTCACTTATCCGTTTTTGCCGTCGTTCGGCGAGTGTCGACCAAGTGACGGCCGTGATGATGCAGGCGGCACCGATGAAGAAGTTGCGGTCGAGCCGTTCGTCGAGGACGAGCCAGCCGAGGTAACCCCCGACGAGCGGTTGGAAGAAGAAAAACAGCGACCCGACGCTCGCATCCATGAGTTCGATTCCTTTGTTCCAAAAGAAGAACGCCCCGGCCGTCGAAATGATGCCAACGTATAACACGCTGAGCCACAATACCGTGGTCATATCCGGTAAACCGGATGAGGCCACTTCCATTCCCATGAGCGGCGTCATCAATACGAAGGCGATGCCGATAGCGAACGTCGTGATCGTTAACGACGACATCGTCTCGGAAGCGATTTTCACATAGATGGACATGAGCGCCCACGTGATGGCGGCACCGACCAAGACGAGGCTACCGATGAAATACGTACCTTCGACGTGCCAGCCGACGACGATGATGACCCCGAGCGTCGCCAACAGAAGTGACCCGATTTTGACAGGTGTGAGCCGCTCTTTCAAGATCAATCGGGCGAAGATTACCATGAACGCCGGCGTCGCCGCCGTCACAAGCGATCCGGTATGGGCATCTGAGAGTTTCGTGCCGATGAATTGAAATGAAATCGAGGCGACATAGCCGACGACTCCGACGAGCGCGATCCACTTCCAGGCGCCCCTGGCAATCTGCTCGCGTCCGAACGCCCACCACATTATAAACAGAACGACAAAAGCGACGGCGTAGCGCATCCAGACGAGCGTGAACGGTTCGATATAGCCGAGCGCATACTTACTGACGACGTACATCCCGCCCCAAATGCTGGCGGCGAGCGTTAAACTGATAGCACCGAGCCATTCCTTGCGCATAGCGTCTCTCCTTTCTGATGCCTAAACAATACGACACCGTTTCCTGAAATTCCTGTCTCTCTAGTTGTCGAACTGACCGAAATCGCTTACAATAACTCTAATGATGATTGAAAGGAGGGAGAAAGGTGAACTTTGTCGGACGTACGCACTGGTCAACAGAACATTTGTACATTTTGCGTGCGATTTTTCACGATGTCGCGTAACCACAGGACCCGTCTGTCCTTTTTTAGACATTGCTGAAATACGACAAAGCGCCTCTCTTTCTTGCCGAGCGCTTCTTTGCGCTCGGTTTTTTTGATAGGCCTCTACTTTAGGAGGAACCATCTATGTTAATCGAATTACAACATATTCAAAAACAATTCGGCGGCCACGCCGTCTTAATCGATGCCAATCTTCAGGTAAACGCAGGCGAGCGAATCGGGCTCGTCGGACGGAACGGGAGCGGCAAGACGACACTCCTACACCTCATCGTCGGCGCCGATTCGCCCGACGAAGGGACGATCTATCGAAAACAACGGCTGACGATTGGCTATTTGGCCCAGATTCCTGCCCATCCCGGTAAATCAGGGCGAGACGTACTCTATACCGCGTTCGCCGAGTTGACGAGACTCGGTGACGAGATGCGACGACTCGAGGAACAGATGATCTCAAGTGACGACATCGACTCACTCCTCGAGACGTACGGCGCCCTGCAGATGCGCTATGAGAACGGCGGCGGCTATGCCATCGATTCGAAAGTGAATGCGATGATCGATGGATTACGGCTCACAAGTTTCGTCGACCGCCCATTCGACACACTCAGCGGCGGAGAACGGACCAAAGTCGGGCTCGCCTTGGCGTTGCTCCAAGAGCCGGAACTGCTCATCCTCGACGAACCGACGAACCATCTCGATTTAGAAGCGATGACTTGGCTCGAGTCATTCCTGCGTGACAGTCCGTCCACGCTTCTCCTCGTCTCACACGACCGCGTGTTTCTCGACGCCGTCGCCACACGCATCGTCGAATGTGAGGACGGGGAGTTGGCTAGTTTTGATGGCAACTACAGCGCGTTCGTCGCCCAAAAAGAAAAGAAGTTGCTCGATCAATTCCATGCCTATACGGAGCAACAAAAGAAAATCAAGAAGATGAAGGAAACGATTCGACAGCTAAGACAGTGGGCGAACGAAGGCATTCCACCGAACGAGAAGTTTTATCGGCGCGCCAAATCGATGGAGAAAGCGCTCGCCCGCATCGAGACGATCAAAAAACCACGACTCGAGGCCGTTCAACCGGACATTCAGTTCACAGCTCAGGGGCGGACCGGACGCGATGTGTTCGAGGCGACCGACGTGACGGTCACTTACGACCGGACCGTCTTCGAACACGTCTCGTTCTACGCCGGTCATGGCGAACGCATCGCCATCGTCGGCCCAAATGGGAGCGGCAAGTCGACCCTGTTGAAAGTGTTGCTGGGTCACCTCGAACCGGCGACAGGCGAGGTGCGACGAGCGGAACGGGCCCAAATCGGCTACTTGTCCCAACACATCGACTTTGATGACTCCCATCGGCTCATCGAGGCGTTCCGTGACCGCATCGCTGTCGATGAAGGGAAGGCCCGTCAATTGCTGGCCCAGTTCCTCTTCTATGGCGCGAGCGTCTTCAAACCGGTCAAAGATTTGAGCGGCGGTGAGAAGATGCGGCTCATGCTCGCCATCCTCATGCACGAGGACATCAACGTGCTCGTGTTAGACGAACCGACGAACCATCTCGACATCGAAGCGCGTGAGGCACTCGAAGACGCACTCGACCGCTTTACCGGCACGCTCGTCGCCGTCTCACACGATCGCTACTTCTTGAACAAGCTGTTCCCGATTACGTATTGGCTTGATGGGACAGCGACACATTTCCCGGGAAACGTGTCGTATGCGCTCGAAAAACGGCAACATGAAATGAACGCAGAGGTCGTCGTTCCTAAACCGAAACTCGTGAAACCGAAGCAAGAAACGACTCGCGACACCTCAGTTGATGAAGCTCGCCTGACCGAGCTCGAAGCATCACATCAAGCACTCCTGCACCAGATGAGTGAGACGAACGATTTAAAAGAATTAATGACGTTGCAGCAACAAGCCGATGCGCTCCAAGCAGACATCGACACATTGTTGAATCAGTTGCTCGAATCGATTTAATCAAAAACGACGCCCTTAGCGGCGTCGTTTTTGTTCGAACCAAGCTTGGACAAGAAAGCCCGTCACGCCAAGCGCCATCAAAAAATAGGGCACGATACGTGGGACAGCGCCCGTTTCCCCCATCATCATGAGGATCAATCCGCTCACGAACGTCCCGAGCCAATATATTTTCGGCATGTCGTCACTCCTCTATAATTTTTTTCTTGTAATTTGTCAGAATTTTTCGTAAAATATTTTGAAATTCTTATTTCCAGATATGGAAAGGAGACGCGTTCATGCCAAAACGAAACTGGGAGACGATTCTCCGATTCACCCTCGTCGTCACAATCACGCTCGCCACTTTCCTCTACGTCCGCTACTCGACCGAAATTGAGGAACGCGAACGTGCCTTAGAGCAGTACCTTGCGACTCATTATAACATTTCGGCGGAAACCTATTCGATTGACGGTACCCTTTCCTTAAGCGGTTACGTCTATGATTTGACGTTCGAAGACGAACCCGACGCCGCTTACACGTTTCAGGTCGAACAGGCCGCAGACGGCCATCGTGTGAAGTTTGAACGAGCAGATGGCAAACAACCGGACCGGGTCGCCACGTTCGCCCCATAAGAAAAAGCGCCACGTCTGTGGCGCTTAACGGTGAGCGTTTCTAGTAGAGCGGACTTTCACCCGACCGAGAAAGTTCCCGGCCGACCGTCCCATGCAATCAATCGATACGTGCTAGAAAATGGACGCGGTTCAGAACGCGATTTCGGAGCGTTCGTTCGTCTGAACATCAATCTGGCCCTACACAGAGACATTGCCTCCAAAACGGCCATGACTGCGTTTCGACGTAATAAGGTTGAAATCCATCATGAACCTCATCATGCCCACCTGTTTTGAAACACCGAGCTTCCTAGACGTTTTGCCTCCCACATATCCTTTTTGTCTGCCCCTCACCTCTCGCTCGAGGTCAGGTGGACGACAGTTTGAATCAGGAGATCACCTAGTCCGCCGGTCTTTCAACCAACTTGTCTCTCGTTTCACCGAGCCGGCCTCAGTCAAACAACGATTGAATCTTCGTTTCATCCGTTGCCCCCTTTCAGCTCAACACGTTGAATGAGGACTACACTAATACATTAACCGTTTTACGTGACATCGAATCCCTGTTCACCATTTCTCCAAAATTTAGTCGTCGATATAATGGTCGAGCGCATAGGCGACGCCATCATCCTCAACATCCTTCGTGATATGGGTGCTGATGTCTTTCAACGGATCGACGGCGTTCCCCATCGCAATCCTCGTTTCCGCCACTTCGAACATCGAGATGTCGTTCAAATTGTCCCCGATGGCCACAATATCCGCTTGTGGAATGCCGTGATGCTCTGCCAACTGCGTCAAGGCCATCCCTTTGCTCGCATTCGGATGACCGATCTCGATTTTTGTCCAGCCTGCCGTCGTGATCAAAATGTCGGTCCGAGGCTCATACAGTTTCCGGAGCTCGTGCAGTTTGCGCCGATCGAACGAATAGACAAAGACTTTGTACACTTCGTCGGCCTCAAAGTCGATGTCCTCGATCGCATCAACATATGTCAGCCCGAACTGTTCGTTTTGAATTTCAATCTCCCGCTCGCCCCATTCCCGTGAGAACGATTGGTCGTGCGGCAACACCTCATCCAACTCGCCCTTCAGTAAATCGGTACCCGAACGGAGTACTTTCACCCCGGCATTCGTATAAAATTCGACATACGCTCCGTGCTCATGGGCCACATCCCACAACTCCTGTACGACGTCTTTCGGGAGCGCGTGGTAATAAATGCGTTCGTTCTCATAGAAAGCGATCGCCCCGTTCCCGGACAAGATTGGACAAGTCAATCTGCTCCGTCGCAGCAACTCTTCGATATCGTGAATCGATCGGCCCGAAGAGATGGCGACCAAATCTCCCTCGGCTTGGCGACGCCGGATTGCGTCTTGGTTCGTTTCTGTGATGACACCAGTTCGAGACAATAACGTCCCGTCTAAATCGATGGCAATCAATTTCATATTCCAATCTCCTTTCAAACACGTCTCATCATTCCATTCCCCGAATTCATCCATCTCAACGCAAAGAAGACACCATTCTGGCATATAGGCGTTTTCCTTTCACGCAAATAGGGAAATATTTATTAGTCCTAAATAATAATTTGTGCGTTTGGAAAGGAGTCCTCATGAACACTTCACCTGAAAAGCCACGCTTGAATCGCGTGTTCTACATTTCGGCGAGTCTCATCGCTCTCCTCGTCCTGTTTGGCGCGATTCGTCCGACGTTGTTCGCGACGATTGCCGGGAACATCTTCAACTTCACGACCCGTTCGTTTGGTTGGTTTTACTTACTCGCCGTCTTCTTATTCGTCGTCTTCCTCGTCTTCCTCGCGTTCAGTAAATACGGGAAGATTCGGCTCGGGACGGACCAGGACCGTCCGCAATACCCGTTCTTTACTTGGATCGGGATGCTGTTCTCCGCTGGTTTCGGGGTCGGACTCGTCTTTTGGGGCGTTGCCGAACCGATGAGCCATTTCATCACCCCTCCGTATGCGGATACGACCGAGCTGACCGTCGAAGGAGCTCGATTGGCCATGGCATATTCCTTCTTCCATTGGGGCGTCAGCCAATGGTCCGTCTTCGCCATCGTCGGCTTGATTATCGCGTATTTCCAGTTCCGCCGAAATGCGGACGGCCTTATTTCGACGAGTCTGTCTCCGCTCATTAAAGACCGGGCTTATAAACAGCCGCTCAATCAAACGATTGATATTTTAGCCGTCATCGCGACCGTCATGGGTGTCGCCACGTCACTCGGTCTCGGTGTGCTCCAAATCAATGGTGGTTTGAACAGTGTCTTCGGGTTGCCGAACACAGCGCTCGTCCAAGTATTGATTATCGTTGTTTTGACCGTCTTATTTTTGACTTCGACGACGACCGGTCTCGACCGCGGCATCAAATGGCTCAGTAATATCAACCTCGGGACCGCGCTCGTATTGATGGTATTCGTGTTCTTTGCCGGCCCGACCATCTTTATTTTAGAGACGTTCACGCTCGGGTTAGGGGATTACTTACAGAACTTTATCCGCTACAGTCTTCGTTTGCAGCCGTACCAGCAAGGGACGTGGGTGCGTGATTGGACCATCTTCTACTGGGCATGGGCCATCGCTTGGTCGCCGTTCGTCGGTGCATTCGTCGCCCGCGTCTCACGCGGCCGAACGATTCGTGAGTTTATCGTCGGGGTGCTCATCGTGCCACCGTTCATCGCGCTCTTGTGGATTGCTGTGTTCGGCGGAACGGCCCTTCACCTCGACTTATTCGAAGGAACATCGATTGCGCAAGCGGTCGATGCCGATGTGACGAGTGCCTTATTCGTCACGTTCGCCGAACTGCCGTTCAGCTTTATTTTATCCGTCTTGTCGATTCTGTTGATTCTTACTTTCTTGATCACGTCAGCCGATTCGGCGACGTACATCATCAGCAGTATGACAACAAATGGTAGTTTGAATCCACCGCTCACTGTCCGAATCGTTTGGGGCATTTTGCTCGGCGGAATTGCCGCCGTTCTATTGATCGCGAGCGGGCTCGAGGGATTGCAGACCGCTTCACTCATCTCCGCCCTCCCGTTCACCGTCATCTTGATTCTGATGGTGTACACGCTGTTCAGTCTATTACGCAAAGAAAATGTCCGTAAAATCAAATAGGAATTGGGGTCGCCTCAAAGGCGGCCTTTTCTTTTGGGGATGCGTCCCTCCATATTGACACGTGCAAAGGCGATTGCTACGCTTTTGTCAGCATGACACGCAAGTCAAAGGGGGAAACGATATGGCTCAAGATTTCACACGGGCGTACGCGGAAACACGCGACGCCAGCGACTCGCTCGCACCATACCGGGGAGAATTTTATTTGCCGCAAGACGGTATTTATATGGACGGTAACTCGCTCGGCCTGTTATCGAAACGGGCCGAACGGACGTTACTCGAATCACTGAGCGATTGGAAAGAGCTCGGGATTGATGGCTGGATGTCGGGACGCCACCCATGGTTCAACTTGTCAGAACAATTGGCCGCACTTAACGCCCCGCTCGTCGGAGCCAGAGCCGAGGAAGTGATGGTCACCGGGTCGACGACGGTCAACTTGCACCAACTCGTCGCCTCATTCTTTAAACCGGAAGGCAAGCGGACGAAGATTTTAGCCGACACGCTCACCTTCCCATCTGACATCTACGCCTTGAAGAGTCAACTCGAGCTCCGCGGACTCGACCCGAGCGAACATTTGGTCCAAGTCTCGAGCCCGGACGGACGCTACTTGAAGGAAGAAGACATCATCGCAGCGATGACAGACGACATCGCCTTGATCGTCTTGCCGACCGTCCTCTATCGCAGCGGACAAATCCTCGATATGGCCCGTCTCGCCAAGGCGGCACACGAACGAGACATCTTGATCGGCTTGGACGCTTGTCATTCGGTCGGCGCCATCCCGCACGCATTCCACGACTGGGGTGTCGACTTCGCCTACTGGTGCAACTATAAGCATTTGAATGGCGGACCTGGCAGCGTCGGCGGTCTATTCGTTCACGAGCGTCACTTCGGGACGACGCCTGGCCTGGCCGGTTGGTTCGGTTCACGCAAAGATAAACAGTTCGACATGGATCATACGATGACGCCGGCCGATGACGCCGGTGCGTTCCAAATCGGGACGCCGCACGTCTTGAGCCTGGCTCCGCAACTTGGTGCCCTCGAGATGTTCAATGAGATCGGGATGGACGCCATCCGCGAAAAATCGCTCGCTTTGACGACGTATATGACCGCACTGATTGACGAAGTGCTCGCACCATACGGCTTCGTTATCGGCAGCCCGCGCAACGAGATACAGCGTGGTGCCCATTTGAGTCTCGAACACCCTGAGGCGGCCCGCATTTGTAAAGCGCTCAAACAGCATCGCGTCATCCCGGACTTCCGGGCCCCGAACATCATCCGACTCGCACCGGTCGCGCTCTACAACACGTTCACCGATGTGTATGATGTCGTGATGACGTTACAGACAATTATGGAAAACAAAGAATACGAGGCGTTCGAGAACGTCCGCGAAGTCGTGGCCTAAGGAGAAACAATATGAGTGAACGGATTGAACACAAAGTCGAGCAATCGATTCAGACAGACTTTTCGAAAGACATGTCTTACGGTGACTATTTGCAACTCGACCCGATTTTATCGAGTCAGCACCGCTTATCGGACCATCATGACGAGATGCTGTTCATCATCATCCATCAGACGAGTGAGCTGTGGATGAAATTGATTTTGCATGAACTGACGGCGGCCGTGACCGCCATCGAGACGGGAGAGCTCGAGCGTTCGTTCAAGATGCTCGCCCGTGTCTCGAAGATTCAACAACAGCTCATCCAGTCGTGGAGCGTCCTCGCGACGTTGACTCCGGCCGAGTATTTGGAGTTCCGCGACAAACTCGGTTCGTCTTCTGGCTTCCAATCGTACCAGAACCGCCAAATCGAGTTCGCCCTCGGCTTTAAGAACGCGCGCACACTCAGTGTCTACGCCCATGATGAGAAGCTATATCCGCTTCTCGAGTCGTCGCTACAGGCACCGAGCATCTATGACATGACCGTTCGCGAAATGCATCGCCGTGGTCTCGCCATCGATGACGCCGTGCTCAACCGGGACGTCACGAAAGACTGGGAATGGAACGAGAGCGTCGAAGCAGCTTGGGCCGAGGTGTACCGGGACGTGGACAAGTACTGGGACTTGTATGAGCTCGGAGAGAAACTGCTCGATATCGGTAGCCAGCAGCAGATGTGGCGCTTCAACCATATGAGCACCGTCGAACGGATTATCGGTCAAAAGATGGGGACGGGTGGATCGTCAGGCGTCAATTACTTGCGCCGCGTCCTCGACCACCGTTTCTTCCCTGAACTTTGGACTGTCCGGACAAAACTGTAAGGAGGACGAACACGATGACATGGATTGATGTTTCGCAACCGCTCGAAGACACGATCACGACATGGCCAGGCGACACGGCGTTCCGTTACGAGATCGCGTGGCCGATGGCCGATAGTGGTTCGGTCAACGTCGGGAAAGTGACGATGAGCCTGCATACTGGAACGCATATCGATGCCCCGTTCCATTTCGAGGACGCCGGACAGCGCGTCATCGATCTCGATCCCGGGCTCTATATCGGTCCGGCCCGGGTCATTCATCTCCCTGGACACGAACGAATCGAAGCGACGGACTTGGACGGTTTTGACTTGACCGGCGTCGAACGGTTGATTCTCAAGACCGACGGCTGGCCGAACAAGCAGGAATTCCCGAGCCACATCCCTGAACTCACGCCGTCACTTGCCGACCGTCTCGGCGAACTTGGGATTTACTTGATCGGTCTCGATTTGCCTTCGGTCGACGCAATCGACAGTAAAGAGATGGCGGCGCACCACGCGCTCGCCCGCAACGGGGTCCACATTCTCGAAGGACTCGTCCTCGACCATATCGCCCCTGGTGATTACGAATTGAACGCCGTGCCACTCCCGATCGTCAAAGGAGACGGCAGTCCGGTGCGCGCGCTCTTGCGTTCGCTCGATTAAACAAACACCCCTTCGCTCGAAGGGGTGTTTTCAGTCTTCCTGCATGACCTCACTCGAACTTTTACGATGGTCGAACCGTTTCGAGATTTGCACTTTGTAAGCCATGTTCGCCTCATAGTCTGTCGAGAACACACCAGCGTACAACAGGTCGAGCAAGCAATGAATCGAATCGTTCGTCGTGAAGCTCCCGATTTTCGAATAGAGGCGCTCACGGGTCGTCAAACGGAGCGTACAATCCGCCTGGTTCGAGATGGCATTCTCCCCTAGACTCGTCAAGGCGAGCACCGGCACACGTTGTTTCTTTAAGTAAGGAATAAGTCCGACCGTATAATCACTTTCTCCCGTATAGGAGATCAGGAGCGCACACGTCGTTTCGTCCGAGTTGGCCGCCTCGAATTCGGCATCGAATTCACAGAGGCTGACTTGTTTGCCGATCCGGTTCATCTTTGACTTGAAGTCGTGACAAAGCAACAAATTATGGATGACAGAAAAGACCTTGATATGGCGCGCTTCACTCAACATCGTTACGGCCTGCTCGTATGCCTCATGATCGAGCAACGACAGCGTGTCCTCGATCGTCATCTGTTTGAGGGCCGCCAGCTTGTTCGCCACAACCATCAAGTTATCCTTAGCCGAGAATGGCTCATTGGCATCGATATCCGAGAAGTGACGATTCAAATACTCGATTTCCTCCAAAAACTGTTCCTTCAACTCGAGCCAACCCGCAAACTCCAGTTTCGTAGCGATGCGACTTAACATCGATGGGTGCGTATACGTCGCCTCGGCGATTTGTTTCATCGTCTTGTCGTGGATCCGCTCCCGCTCGACGAACAAATAGTCGATGACGGCCCGTTCTGATTTAGAGAACAGGTCTTGCTTCATTTTCTCGGTCAATAGCATGTCCGGTCTCCTCTCGTGAATTGAATTCACAAAAATAAATGTCTATATGTTTCTTTTTGTAAACGCTTTCGGAATTATCTTCAAATCTATTGTGTTCATTTTTCTATATTTTATACTGAATGAGAAATGAGAAGATACATTCAGCGCTGATATTCATTTACACATCTGAGACTATTTTGTGAACATATGAGGAGGAGATTGGAATGACAACGGGAATCAAGCTCGTCACCATCGGGGGCGGCAGCAGCTACACACCAGAATTGATGGAAGGGTTCATCAAGCGTTACGAAGAGTTACCGATTCGTGAGATTTGGCTCGTCGATATCGAGGCCGGGAAAGACAAACTCGACATCGTCGGACAGATGGCGCAACGGATGTGGGACGCTTCTCCGTATGACGTTAAAGTGCATCTGACGCTCGACCGTCGAGAAGCGTTACAAGACGCCGACTTTGTCACGACACAGTTCCGTGTCGGTTTGCTCGACGCCCGCATCAAAGACGAACGGATTCCGCTCTCGTACGGTATGGTCGGCCAAGAGACGAACGGGGCCGGCGGTATCTTGAAGGCGTTCCGTACCATTCCTGTCATCCTCGATATCGTCGAAGACATGAAACAGCTCTGTCCGGACGCCTGGCTCGTCAACTTCACGAACCCGAGCGGAATGGTGACCGACGCGGTCATCCGTTACGGCAAATGGGACAAAGTTATCGGACTGTGCAACGTGCCGGTCAATGCGATGATGGCTGAACCGGAACTGATCGGCAAGAAGCCAGAGGACTTGATCTATTCGTTCGCCGGGTTGAACCATTTCCACTGGCACCGCGTCCACGACGTGAGCGGACAAGACGTGACACGTGACATCATCGACAAGATGTACGACGGCGATTCGGGGATTCCCGCCAACATTCACGACATGCCGTTCTTCCAAGAACAACTGCAACAGATGAACATGATCCCTTGCGGCTATCACCGGTATTACTACCGTGCCGAGGAAATGCTCGCCCACATGCTCGAGGAATATCGAGACCCGGCCGTCGGCACGCGGGCCGAGCAAGTGAAGCAGACGGAAGCGGAGCTATTCGAGCTGTACAAAGACCCGAACCTCGACCATAAACCGGAGCAACTATCTAAACGCGGTGGCGCCCACTATTCGGATGCGGCGTGTGAGACAATCGCCTCGATTTACGCCAATAAGAACACACATATCGTCGTCTCGACGAAGAACAACGGGGCCGTCCCTGACCTCGCTCCAGACGATGTCGTCGAAGTGTCCGCCTATATCGGCGCGACCGGTGCGAAACCAATCGCGTTCGGCGCGCTCGCCCCGGCTGAAAAAGGATGGCTCCAAGTTATGAAGAACATGGAGCTGTGCGTCGAAGAAGCGGCCGTGACCGGTGACTACGGGCTCGCCCTTCAAGCGTTCATCATCAATCCGCTTATCCCGAGCGGCGAGACCGCGAAACGGGTGCTCGATGAACTGCTCATCGCCCATAAAGATTACTTGCCGCAGTTCGCCGATAAAATCGCTGAACTTGAAGCGAACGGCGTCACGATCAAAGACGAAGTCGTTCAAGCGCTCCAACCTGTCGAGCACGCATAAATAAAAGCCAGCGCGTCGCAAATCGACACGCTGGCTTTTCTTCACGCTTTAACACGTTCGTACTCATCTTTCGTCACGACATAAATGAGGCTCTGCACAGTGCGCCCATCTAAGCGCGTCAACTGCTGAGACGTCGTGAACGCGTACGTGAAGCCTGTCTTTTCGACGACGCGACGCGACTGGTCGTTGAAGTCGAAATGACCGCACCAGATGCGTTCGAGTCCGAGGTCGTCAAAACCGTGCCGCATCACTTCATGGACGGCTTCCGGGATGTACCCTTGCCCCCAACGGTCCGGGCTGAGGACATACCCGATCTCGCGCTGCCGGTCATGCTGAATCTCAGGGTCCGGTCGGCGGTCGTGCAACCCGAGGCTGCCGATCACCTCACCTGTCTTTTTCAGTGTGATGGCCCAGACGTCTTGGTCTTGCTGGAACAGCCGGATGACGTCACCCGTCTCCTCGACCGATTGGTGCGGCGCCCAGCCTGCTTTCGGTCCGACCCGCTCGTCTTTCGCATAGTGAAACATCTGTTCAGCGTCCTCGAGCTGAAACGCCCGCAACCGGAGCCGATCTGTATCAAGTTGAATCATCTTGTTCTTCCTTTCTGTCGTTTCCCTCGGATTCGTTCCGGGAATGAATCCATGAGGAGGGATCACGATGCCATTTGATTATGATTTAGATTTTGAAACGATTGATTTCCGCGAACACCCCGAGCTGTATCGAGTCGGACGCGGCGAGCAAGGCGTCCTGCTCGTCGAACCGTATAAAAGTGAAATTCTCCCCCATTGGCGCTTCAAGACGCCTGACATCGCCAAACAGTCCGCCGATGAAATCATGGAGCTATTCGAAAAATACCGGGCCAACGATGATTTCGTCGGAATGGATATGGCCCGCAAATTCATCCAGATGGGCTATACCCGGGCGAGACGTTACGCCAACTATAAAGGTGGACGAAAATATAAGGACGACGGCGATCTCCACGACCGACAAATCGACGAGGAGAAAGCGGAATCGGCCCGCATCTTCAAAGAGCGATGGGACCAGCTTCGGGCGGACGAGGACTATTTGAAGCGAAAGAAAGCCCATCAGAAACAGTACGGCTGATTATCGGGTCATGACGAGAAAACGGGTCGCCCCTTTTTCAAACGAAGTGACCCGTCGAAACCCGAGCTGCTCATAGAGATGGATGGCCCGCTCATTGAACGCGGCCACCGTCAACCGGAGCGGTTTGCCTTCGTGCGCCGCTTCTTGCATCACCAACCGGACGAACGTACGCCCGTGTCCCCGTCCCGTTCGATCCGGGCGCATGCCGAGCCCGAGGTCGACGCATGTGTCATCGTAGACGTATGTATCGTTCGGCACTTGTGCGTACGTGCCGAGACAATAGAAACCGATCAACGCCTCGTCATGGACGACCTGATACGCCATCAGTTCATCCAGCCCTTCCGCTGAAGCTTCTTGGTTATAGAAATCATACGGTGCCTCGTACGTCCACGCTTGAATCGCGCGGGCGTCTTGCTGTGTCATCGGGCGAATATCCATGACAACCTCCTTTCTCACGTCTCTTTTTGTTCGTGCTCGTCGGCAAACATTCCTGTCTACATCAAAAAAAGGATGGGTCGCCCCATCCTCACTTCCGTGTCCACGTCGCCGTGATGTCGACGTTGGCCGCATGCATTAAATTGTGGATTGGACAACGAGCCTCAACGCCTTTTTGGAGCGCCGCAATCCGTTCATCCGATTCGGTCGTATCGAGGACGATGTTGACGTGTACTTTCTCAAAATACGTCCGTACTCCTTCAACGCCTTGGAAGCCGCGCGGGTCGAGCGTTCCTTCGGTCACGAACGTCACCCCGTCATAGTTGAAATCTTGGTCTTGCGCCACGTAGGCAATCATGATTGTCGTACACGACGACAACGCCCCCAAGCAAATATTCGAGCGGGTTCGGACCGGCGTCCGTCCCGCCGAGACGTTCCGGTTCATCGACGACGAACGGTTCGAGGTCACGCACATGCACCGTCGTCTTCACACTCGTCGCTTCCCCTTCGGCTCGCATCGTCACTAACGGTTTTTCAGTCATATTGTCTCCTCCTCTATCAAATTGCCATCTTCATTCTCGTTCCCGTTATTTCGGTCCGTGTAACACCTCGTCATAAATCGCATAGTCGTTTTTACCGTGTTGCTTGATTTGATACATCGCCTGATCAGCTTTATGGATGAGCGTGTCCAAGTCCTCCCCTTGATCCGGTGCGACACTGACCCCGATGCTCGCTCGAATCGGAATCGTCTCATGTCCAAGCCGGAACGGTCGCTCCGTCAGCAGCGACTGC
The DNA here is from genome assembly GCF_005960665.1 of Exiguobacterium mexicanum. Lineage (GTDB taxonomy): Bacteria > Bacillota > Bacilli > Exiguobacteriales > Exiguobacteriaceae > Exiguobacterium > Exiguobacterium mexicanum_A. The sequence continues at coordinate 145,916 of NZ_CP040676.1, read as the reverse complement.
AAGCGCTCGACGAACGCAACGATGTCATCTGCATCGACGTTCGGCACATACATATAGAACTCATCCCCGCCGACGCGCGAGGCCAGTCCCGCTTCCGGCGTCGCCATCTCAAGCAACTCACCGAGATGAATGAGAAAATCATCGCCGACTTGATGGCCGTACGTGTCGTTGATTCCTTTAAAGCCGTCGAGGTCGATGACGACAAGCGCAGGACACGATGATGCTCGAAGCGCTCGGACCGCTTAAGGGCATACATCAATAATAGAATCACAAGAAAATGAAACACGTTACCGACGGTCATCGTCGTCAAATAAGACGCGTTGAACTCAGGATAAATCCAGACACCGACTTGGTCGAAACGCTGACTGTTCAAGATGTTCTCTTGACGGATGAACGTCAACGCGACCGGGACGAGCGGCAAATAAATGGCATACGGATAAATCCATCTCGGTAACTTCGCCCCGACGCCCGTCACTTTGACAATGAAGTGGACCGAACAGACGAAAATCAAAATTCCGGCGTTACCGAACCAATACGTCAAGAGCAAGGTGACTCAATAGAAAAGCCGGAAGCAAGTAAACGGCCATATAGAGAAATAATGCGGTCATGGATAGACCCCTTTCTTCTAACAAATCCATCTCTTACTTTCTCTATCGGTCGAAGCGAATCCTTTGTCGAGTTCACGGACACATCCATACAAAAAGCGAGCGGAACCAAGTCCGCTCGCTGTCGTCATCTCGTTTATAATGTGTCCTCAATCGCCGTGTCACCTTTGACGAGGTCAATCGCTTGATTGTGGGCTGCGTCATGACCAATGAGATGTGCCAAGAAGGCCGCCACGTCTGCACGCGGAATCTCACCTGTCGAGACGTCGCCCGTCTTCACTTTGCCGGTGCCGGCGTCATCTGTGAGAGCGCCCGGACGGACGATCGTATACGTAAGCCCGCTCTCCTCGAGCAGACGATCCGCATGGTGCTTCGCCACATAATATGGTTTCATCTCTTCCGGCCATGCCGAACGATCTTCCGCTTTCAAGGCGCTCACCATGACGAACTGTTTAACATTCCCGTTCTTGGCAGCCTCGATGCTTTTCGCCGCGCCGTCAAGGTCAATCAGGAGCGTCTTGTCGGCTCCGGTGCTACCACCTGAACCGGCCGCGAAGACGACCACGTCCATGCCAGACATTGCTTGTTCAAGTGACGAGACGTCACCTTCGAGGTCGCCTAGGACGGCCTGATAGCCTTTTGATGTGAAGTCATCGAGTTGCTCTTGTTTTCGAACCATCGCCGTGACTTGGTGTTTCCCTTCCTCGTGCAATCGTTCCACGAGCTGTTTTCCAATCTGTCCATTCGCGCCTATTACAAATACGTTCATCTGTCTTCCTCCTCAAGTTGAATTCAGAGACAAGCGAAACGCCGTGTGGCCATGGCCACATCCGGTGCAGAAGCGATGGCCGAGATGACGGCGACGCCGTCCGCCCCGTCGTTCCGAATCATCGGGACATGTTCCGGTAAAATGCCGCCAATCCCCACGATTGGCAGCTCTCGATACATGTCTCGGACTTGCCGGATGAGCGTCGTCCCGTTCACTGCCCCGGCATCTTCTTTCGAAGTCGTCGGGTAAATTGGGCCAATGCCTACATAATCCGCATGCTCGATGGCTGCTGCCGCTTCTTCGAGCGTGTGGACCGAGACACCGAGCCACTTATCTGGACCAATCCGCTCCCGAACGATTGCGGCCTCGTCATCGTCTTGTCCGATATGCACGCCGTCCGCATCAATGCGCGCCGCCAATTCAACATCGTCGTTGATGATGAACGGGACGTCGTACGAACGACAAAGTGCTTGCAGGGTCCTTGCCATCGCTTCTTTTTTATCCCCACACAGTGCCTCTTTACCTTTTTCACGAAATTGAAAACATGTCACGCCACATTGGAGTGCCGTTTCCACCGTCTGGAGCATGTCTTTCGTGTTCGGTGTCCCGCATACGAAGTAAAGCCGTAACTGTTCAGCGAGTGCCCGCCTTGATGGATTCAATCGTCACGCCCTCCTCTCCATACGCCACATATGCCCAATGGTTCGTCGGTCCGTGTCCGGCGCCGATCTCGAGGCCATGGGTGATGGCGCTTTGAATGAACCGCTTCGTCGTCACCGCCGCCTCCATGATGGAACGACCTTTGGCAAGTTCCGCTGTAAGCGCCGCCGAAAATGTACAACCTGTTCCGTGTGTATCGCTCGTCTGGATGCGCGGGGCCGAGAGGAGGAACACTTCTGACTCCGTCATGATCAAGTCTTCGGCAGTTTCACCTTCGAGATGGCCGCCTTTTAAAATAACCGCGCGCACACCGTACGCTAACATCCGCCGAGCCGCCTCGAGACGATCATTAAACGATCGAATCGTCAAACCGGTCAGCACTTCCGCTTCCGGCACGTTCGGCGTGACGACTGTCGCGAGTGGCAACAAGGAGGTCTTGAGCGCATCGACCGCCGTGTCCTGTAAAAGCGGAGCCCCTCCTTTCGCAATCATGACCGGGTCGACGACGAGTCGGTTGAAGACATGACGTTTCACCCCGGTAGCGACCGCCTCGATGCGCGACGCATCAAATAACATCCCGGTCTTACATGCTGCGATCGAAAAGTCCGAACCGATTGCATCGAGTTGTTGCGTGATGAGTTCCGGCGACACTGCTTCGACCCCATGCACCCCACGAGTGTTTTGAGCGGTGACGGCCGTCAGAACGCTCGTCCCGAACACGCCGAGCTCTTGAAACGTCTTCAAATCAGCTTGGATTCCCGCTCCCCCGCCAGAGTCCGAACCCGCAATCGTCAATACTTGCGGCCGCATCATAACACCACCTCAATACGGTCGCTCGGCAACTCGACGGCCGTCATCTTGCCGAGTTCATTCAAGAAATGAACGGGGAAGTCGCCCGGTCCGTCCGCCAAAGTGGTAGCCAGTTCGCCGCACCGGGCATATCCGGCGAGCGCTGTCGCCGTTGCCGTAACCGCATCCCGTTCGACCGCAAGGAACGCACCGACGACCGCACTGAGTAAACAACCGGTCCCTGTCGTCCGGGCCATTGCTGCGGTGCCGCCTTTGATTTCAATCGTCGCGTCCCCGTCGCTGACGACATCCGTCTCTCCGGTCACGGCAACGACACAGTTGTAGCGTCGTGCCGCCGCGCGCGCGATGTGATTCAAATCAACCCGCGTTTCCCCAGCGTCCACGCCGCGCGCCGCCGCGTCGAGACCAATCAATGTCGCGATTTCTCCGGCATTGCCTCGGATGACCGTCACGCGGACGTGTTGCAAAATGGATGTAGCGACGTCACGTCGAAACGCGGTCGCCCCGACACCGACCGGATCGAAGACGACCGGCCGGCTCGATTCATTCGCCGCCTGTCCGGCTCGAATCATCGTACGTTCCGTCGTCGCATCGAGTGTGCCGATATTGAGTACGAGCGCATCGCTCGCAGACGCCATGTCCGCGACTTCTTCGACGGCTGACGCCATCACCGGCGCAGCGCCGATGGCGAGCAACCCGTTCGCCGAAAAGTTAGCGACGACGATATTCGTAATGTTATGGATGAGTGGCCGTTCGGCTCTGACTTTGTCCCATAAGTCGCGCTTCATCGTGTCACCCCCGCCGGTAAATCCCACGATTCGAGCGTCCACGCCATTTCCCAAAACGCATGTTCATAATAACAACTCTTCAAGAACAGCTGTTGATACCGGACCCGTTCTTCCGCTGTCGCTTGTCCGGCGAGCACGTCGAGCCGTTCAAGCTGTTCCTCGACGAGATCGCGGAACCATTCCGAACCGTACGTCGCAATCCACGTCGCATAGATCGGATGATCGGGTGTGGCATCTTTCATTCGTTCCCCAATCTCATAATAGACCCAGTAGCACGGCAAAATCGACGCGAGCACGTCGCCGAGCGTCGGACCGGCCTGTTGCATATGGAGCGCATAGGCGTAAGCCGTTGGAGCGGGCTCAAACGTTGCCCACTCTGCCTCCGTCACGTCGAGCAAGGTGAAAAACTCACGGTGCAACGCATGCTCCGCTTCAATCGTATGAAGCGCGTGCGTCAAAAAGCGGCTCGCTACTTCCATGTTCGGGGCGAGGGTCGCGCCTTTCGCCTGCACTTTGGAGAACTGGTTCAAATAATATGAGTCTTGCATGACGTAATGCCGAAATTTCGCCTCGTCGAGTTCACCCGTTCCGAGCTCGCGGACGAACGGATGGTCAAAGCTGGCTTGAAACAAGGCATCGGCCTCTTGTCGAAGATGTGCGGTGAATGTCATTCATGTCTCCTCCTTTGTTATAAAAAAAGACGCCGCCTCCCATAACGGAAGCGGCGTCGGATTTACACAAAGTGTACGAGAACAATCGGTTCGCCCACTTCCCTACGCTAGCGTGAACTAGATCAGGTTCAAAGGGTCTGGACCTCGTCCATCTCAGCCGCGTCACGCGACTCCCCTAGTGGTAAACATTATGAAATTCGGTCGTCTACGACCACATCATATCAGTCTTTATCTTTGTTGAAAACCCTTTATCGCGAGAAGTGACGGTTCAACAACGTCCCCATTTGGGAGAACCGTTCGGTACCAAGCTTGCGTCGATTCGAGGCCGCGAACACGTAATAATCGACTTTGCCCATGTAATAGATCAAACGCAGGCCGGCTAAGAAGAACGTGATTGTCGTGCTGACGGCAAAGCCGACGCCGTACCAATCGATGCCGCGCGGCAAGAGCAAGAGCGTGAACAACGCATTCAACGTGAAGAACGAGATGTTGACGAACAATGCCCCGCGTCGATCCTCGAAATAGAGCAACAACAACGTCAAGATGAGAATCATCGCGTTCGCGAACGCCGCGAGCGTCGTCATCCGAAAGATTTGACCGATCTCATCCGGGACGCCGATCCAACTGACGAACACGCCTGCCATGAGGATGGCGAACAACGTCACGACGCCTTGGCTCCGCGCGAGTCGAATCAACTCATTTTTCAGCACCGACGTCATCGTCTGTTTCGCTTTCTCGATTTGATGGAGCGCCCCGCCGTAGTTAATCAATCCATAAAACGTACGGTAGCGCTCATAAAACCGAGTCTCGACGGCGACGACGAACAGGAGTTGCGTCGGGATGATCGTCAAGTACGACCAAAAGATGGCCGTGTCATAATACGGGTTGAACAAGAACGAGTCCGCGACGATCACACGTCCTTCACCGAACCAGATGATGAAATTCGTGACCCAAATCCCGAGCACGTACAACACGCCGATGGCGAACAAGTCTGGATAGCGGTCGAAGTACTTGAAGTACGAGAACTCTTTCACCGCGTAACGGAGCGGGAACGTCCGGAGCATCGCGAAGAACAACCCGAACAACGTCACAATCATCCCGACCGTGAAACCGAGCAACAGCTCGAGACTCGACGGATTGACCATGAGACGGCTAATCGCATAGACGCTCCCGACCGAGATGAGTCCGCCGAGCAAGAAGCTATAGGCCACCGCTTGATAATACTTGGCGGCACTCAAGAACAAGAACATGACCCAGATGACATTGATCGTCATGAATAAAACGAACAACGTCAGTTTGTACAGAAAATCGAGCGGCGACAATAGCCAAAAGATACTGTACAGAATCGTCGCGGCGAGGATCGTCACTTTGAGCATCCCGGTGAAGACCGGGAAAATCTCATGTGCCTTCTTCTCGTAAAACAAGTCCGCCACATATCGGGTGACGACGAGCTGTTGGAAGCTGAACAAGATTTGCGAGAAGATGAACGCGTACGAGACCGAGATCATGAAAAGCGTCCGTTCGGCGAGCGATAACGTCGGCATTTGGAACGCCAACCATTGAATCGTCCCGACGACCAAGATGACGATCAACCACGGTCCGGATGTGACGAGGCCCGAGAACGTGTACGCCTTCAACCTGGACGAATAGTAGTCTTCTTGGAACAACTTCTGCAGCTTAAACCCGATGCCCGCCATACTGTTCCCTCCTCGTTTCATAGATGGCTTTGTAGCGGTCCACGACTTGTTGGAGACGATAGTATTGACGGACCCGCTCCCGCCCGTTCTTACCGAAACGCATCCGCTCCTGCGGATAATCCATCATCCACTCGACCTTGTCCGCGACCGCTTCCGGATGAACCGGGGGCACGATAAATCCGGCTGGACCGAACGGGTCGTCTTCTCGGCCGTACAGGAGCTCGGAACAAGCCCCGACATCGGTCGCGACCCACGGGATGCCGGCTGCCATTCCTTCAAGAATCGCGAGCGGTTGACCTTCCGAGATACTCGTCAACAGAAGTAAATCAAACTTCGGCAAATAGGCTTGGACATCAACCTTTCCGACAAGCTCGACATAATCGTTCAGTCCGCTCTGTTCGATGAGCAGACGGCACTCTTCCGCATATTCTTCATCCTCATCGAGCGGTCCCATGATCGTCAGTTTGAACAGACGATGCCGCTCCTGCAAAATCTTGGCGGCGTAAATCATCGTCTTCAAATCTTTGATTGGCACCAAGCGGACGATGGCCCCGATTTGAAAGAGATCGTGCTCAGGGCGATCGACCGTCGCCTGGATTTGTCGATCGGCGATGCCGTTGGCGATGATTTTCGTCTTCTCGCTCGGGGCGCCAATCCACTCCTGATATTCGCGGTTCCGCTCGAACAAGGTGATGATCTCATCGGCCGCGTTATAGGCCTCACGCGACAAATGGTGAAAGAAACGGACCCACCTCGGCTTATACGGCGCCGGAATCCAATATGACTGTAAAATTTCCTCCTCGCGTTCCCGCGAGTAGATGCCGTGCTCCGTCAAGATGAACGGAATCCCTTGCGTCTCCTTCATGTAGGACGCGACCACACCGGCATAACCCGTTGACACGGAATGAACGAGGTCGACTTTCGGGAGCGGTTGATGGAGCACCCGTAAAATCGGAGTGTACATACTCTGCCACATCCAGAAATAGTCGATGAACGAACCCCCGTTCATTTCCTCGGCGTAGGCCGCCTTGACATTTTTCCAAAAGAACTCGCTTGCGAAAAACGCCTGACTTGAAGGCACTTCTTTCCCAAGCAAACGAAGCGCATGCCGGTTCGGACTTTTCAACATGAGCCAGTCCGATACGTTCTGTTCGTCCTCAGCGCCCCACTTTAATCGCCCTTTCGCCCGCTCGCCCACGTCGCTCAAATATAGATGGGTGATGCCGGAGACGTTCGGTGGGAACACATATTTCATCTCTTCCGGACGCTTCTCGGTCGGTTGAATCGAAATGATTTCAAACGACACTTCGGGCATCGCCTCAATCAACGTCTGCGTCCAACTTGAGACGCCTCCGCTCACGTATGGATAACTGCCCTCTAATACGAGTCCGATTCTCATTGCGCTTCCCCCTTGATGGCGATTTCAGCGTTCGCCGATGTCAGTTTGACAAGGTAGAGCGGACGGTCGGCTTCCCATTGTTCGACCGTCCCAAAGTCAAACTCTCCCGTCTCAAGTGATTGGCCTGGTTTGAGGCGAATCGTGAAATGAGAGGGGTTGACGAGACCTTCCCCGGCCAAATAGACGGTCGACTCATCAAACGTGACGTTCAAATCAGCTTGTTGGTATGTGATCATCTTTTCGGTCGCGTAGTGTTGCGTATATGCCTCGAGGTGCGGATATTGATCTTTCACGTCATGGACGATTTTGCGAAGACTCGCGAACATCGTATCCCAATCCCGACCGAAGGCCCGGTCGGGGTCGATGACATCATCCGGGTGAATGAAGTGGGAAAACACACCCAAGTTGGCGATTGCATCGACTATTTGAAAAATCGATCCGCGCTCTTCCCCGTAATCGCTTGTCACACGCGGGAAATGGTACAAGTTCGGATGCGTCGCATCAAATTCGAATTCTTGGACGAAGTCTCCGCTCTCCGGCTCCCCCGTGTAGAGCGAAGCAATCGTGCGCAGTTCTGGCAACGCTTCGGCGATCGCATCGACCCCAGTCCGGTTGAGCGCGTTCGACGGCGGAACGTATGACTTGAGCGTCTCGGCCGGGAAATAGTTCTCAAACACGGACTCGGCTTGAAGCAATGACCGTTTCATCTCGTCTTTATCTTGCCAGGGGATGTACCCGTACGTCGGGTCAATCGGTTCATCGGCCGTGACGAGCGACTGGTGGTTATAGCCATGGAGTCCGATTTCCCCACCGTGGGCGATCAATTTGCGACCGAAGTAGAGCATTGGGAACTCACCCCGTTTGATCAACTGTTCGTCGACGAGCTCCATCTCCTCTTCATACGTCCCGATCATGGCACCCGTGTAAATCAAATCGTCATCTTTCGCCAAATCGACCATATCTTCCCACCAATCCTCGGCGAAGAAGTCTTTGACCGATTTATCGAGCGGGGTCGAGGACACGTCTTTCATTTTCCCGTCCATGACCGGTGCCGGGAAATCATCGATGTACATGAGCTTGATCGCTGCTTGTGCTGTGACGAACGCCGGCGGCATCGTGCCGAGCGTCTGCACGAACAGACCGCGGATCATCTTTTGGTTGGTGATTGTCGTATTCCAATAAAGGACGTTTCCCTCGCCGACTTCGTATTCCCAAAGGATTGGGAAACCTTCAGCTGACAACATGACGTTGGCCTCGTCTGCAATCGCAAAATCGACGACGCTATGGACAAATAAGTCGTCTGGTGGATTCAAGTCGACATAGCCCGGAAAAATCGACTCCTCGAAATTCAAGCCGTATACATCCGGCACATACTCACCGATTTCTTCAATTCCGGTCAACGCGTTCCATGCCGGATCTTTAAACCGATTCGCAAAGACGAGGTTCCCGCCTTGTTCGACATAACGTTTCATTTCCACGAACGGCCATCTTGTCGTATCTTCACCCGTGAAAATGATGATGGTGTATGGAGATGGCGCAATCGATCCGACGGCGCCTGGGTTCACTTCGCGAACGTCAAGTTTCGCATACTGCAGACCGTACAGCAGGTTGTCTGCCGTTTCGACCGCCAAATCACCTTCATCCCGGACGAGATAAACTTGAAGCTGATGCTCACCCGCTTTTGCCGAGGCATCACTCTTCAACTGGTCGATGTTCATCTGTTGCTCGGCGACGTTTGGCAACAACGTGTGTAGCGAGTGGATCCGTAAGTATTGAATCGCACCGACGACGACTAAAAATAAGACGATGAAGAGCGAGAATGAGATTACAGTTCGTTTTTCCATGATGTCGTGTCACTCCATTCTTCAAACAACAGTCGGTACTCATACGGTACGTCCTCCAGTGAGAATTGGGTCTGCATCATAAACATGACCGCCTTCACTTCGTTCCAACGTTCGCGCTCATAATAGTAATTGATCAGCATCAGATGAGCCTCGATGCGTTCCGGGAAATGATGGACGTACTCTTTTAAAATGTTCAATTGCTCTTTGGGGCGCTCTAACGTGAGATAAATCTCGTTCAAGTCTTCGTAAATCCAGGGCGAAGGCGGATAGAGCGTCTTCGCTTTCAATAATTCTTCCAGCCATGCGCCTCGCTTGTCCTTCAACATGACCTCGGTGATGAGTTCACTATGGATCATGCGTTTATAAATCGTCGCAAGCCGTCGAATCGTGTCTGGGTTACCTAAGTCGTACTCGCGTTTGGCGTGTTTCAATTCTTGTTCATATTGATCGATCAAGATGTTCATTGTCGCCGCGGCGTAGTGGACAGTCTCGCTGTCCGTGCTCTCAAGTCCCATCTGCAAATACTTGCCTTGCTGGTCAATCGACTGGTTGACGTGCGTCAAAATCGAGTGTTTGCGGATAGCCGGATCTTTCGAGTTGATGGCGTCGGTGAGCGGTAACAGATGACTGCTGCTGCTCGCTTCATGACGAATCTGTTCATAGTTGACGACCTTGAAGTCGATATAGTCGTCATAGTCTTCAATCAGACCGCTCCGACCGAACCGTTCAGCAAGCCGATACACCGCATAGACGGCAAGTTCGGCTAGAAACGGTAAGAACAGACCGAAGCTGAGCGCCACCACCGCGATGCCATAATCCGGCGCTTTCATTCTTCGTTTCAACGTGATCAATAATCCGAAGGCGAGCAGTGCATGAACGACATAAATCCCGATCAATACGAGACGAATGGTAGACTCCATCCCGTCACACTCCCTTCTGGATCAAAATCCCTTCGATCCGGTCATAGATCCGTTGACGGTGTTCTTCACTCGTTCCTGGGAGTAAGAGCAACAGCTTATTCTCATCAGGGTCGTACCCGACGACATCGATCTCCCGTAAATACGAATGGACGATGGCCTCGATACTCTCGAGTGAGACAGGCTCATACCCGAGCGGATATTCGAGGACGATGTACGGCTGTCCATGGTGAATCTTCTTTTGTTCTTGGATGGCGACGAGTTCTATGAACGCTGTTTTCTTATAAAACGAGGTGCCTTTATGCATCTTCTCGTGCTGCTCTTTACGAATCAGGTTCTCGGCATTTTGAATGCGTGTGCCAATCCACGAGAAGAGGATGTTGAGAACGTGCAAGTCATCGGTCGTCAATTTCCGAAGCGGCAACCGTTTGATGACGACGACTTCTCGGGTCGTCCCGTCCACGATGATCGGTGCGAGCAACATCGGGTCCGTGTCCTCGTCGTCGAGTTGACGGAGCGTCGTCTCTTGCACTTGGAAGAACCGTTTGAACATACTCGACGCCTCATCGAGAAAAATCGTTTGCGGAAACTCTTTCTTGTCCGTTTGGCGAATCAAGAGGCGCATCGACTTCTGGGAACGGTCGACGTGGTAGATGGCGACGTCACTCGCGAGGAACGTTTTTTTCAACAGGCGAATCGTCTCGCTCCGAATCAATTCTGGATGCGGCAAATCAAGCGATACGGCCAGTTCATACAATTGGTTCAAGCTGTACTCGGATTGAAGTAGTTTTTGACGAAGTGTGGTTTGCGAAGTGTTGAGTAAATCGACGGTCTCTTTCAAATACGTGTTTTCATCTTTCAGTTCTTCGTTGCGGAACTGGCTGATTTCGTAACGCTCTCGAAATGAGGTGCTGAACAACCCGACGATGACAGTGATGGCGAAGTAGTAAAACAGTGTAAGAAGTGAGTTTGTATCGTAGAACAACAGGAAGATGTCCCCTCCCATTAAGCCGGTGTATAACACTTTATAGAGGAGCAAAATGCCGAAACTGATTAAGCCGAAAATCGTTCCATACCTGAGCGCGAACAGGATGGCGGCCACATAAAACAAGTTCAGTTCATTTTGAATCGTGCCTAGGCTGAAGAATAAATCGATTCCGATCAATAGTGCGAACACGACAAGAATCTCGACCCATTTGAGCCATGGACGGTCTTGAGCGTACAGAATGATAATCCCCTCCTCATGGATAACATCTCTTCAGTTTTAATGCGGGATGATCCCCTGCCCTCGGACAGGTATACATAGTCCCTTATCTTCCTTTCCCCTAATTACCCCCTAAAAATCCCACGTATTGTAATAAGTTGGTTCGTGATAATGGATGAATCCGTTCGCCTCGGCCATGTCCCGACTTGTCGCCTCTTCTTGGTCCGAGACGGTGAGGACGGCGATTCCATATTCGTCTTGAATCGCGTTCATTCGATCGAGCATCTCCATCGACCAAGAGTCGGACGTGATTTCCGTGTAGTTAAAACCTTCCCACATGAAGCCTTCCACGTAAGGCGCACTCGTTCGTTCGAGCGTCTCGATGCCCCAGTTTTGGACGACTGGGACGCCCGGATATGCCTTTTCAATCGCTTGTAAAAAGGCCTCGAGCCCAGCCAGCTGTTCTTCTAAGTCGTCCGGATAATCGAGGTGGACGTCATCGATATCACCGACCGTGTCGAGGAAAATTCCGTCCAGATGTTTATTGATGACTTGTTTTTGAATTTCACGGATTAAAATTTTACGGAAGTCGGACGAGCTGATATCCGTCAAATACGAATCCCATTTCGGGAAATAGATGCGTTCCCCGTCCCGATAGAAGAAATCGTCTTTGTCCATTTGGCCGATGAGCGCACGATTCCACGTATCTGCTTCCATCACGTTAATATAGCCGAGCACTTTCGTCCCGTTCGAGCGGATCGTCTCAATCTGTTCCGGCGTATACCAAATCGGTTCGATGATGACGAGGTCGTATCGGGCCATGTCTTCAATGATCGCCTCGGTCGGCATGTTATAAAAAATCTTATAGGAATGGATCTCATCAAAATCAAACGGCTCTTTCGTCGTACATCCTCCTAAAAAGAAGATGAACAATAAGCCGCTCACTAAACATCGTCGCACTCGGACACCTCCTTGTTGAATGAATCCGTCTTGGTGTGAATCGGTCCGTTTGACGGTGAACGATCAGGGAAACAACATAGTACAGACTGTCACAGAAGGGAGAAATGGGCGTGAATTCCATTTTATTGACGATTGCCCTATTATTCGTCGGCTTGAACGTGTTTACCTTCTTTCGGCGCCAAACGTATAGACAGACCGGCTTCGATATGCGCTTGTTCAGCCACTTGTTCGTCAGCCTACTCGGCGTCATGATCGGGTTTGCCTTGATTTACTACGCGCTATCACGCGATGGCGTCATATTGGTGACGTCACTCGAGACGATGAACGCGGTCGATCCGAACTGGCGCAATCTGCTTTACTTCAGCGGGGTCACGTTGCTGTCTATCGGATTCGGCGACCTGCTGCCAATCGGTCCGGCCCGGTTGTTCGCCTTGCTCGAAGCGGCCATCGGGATTTTGTTGCCGACAGCATTTTTTGTAAAATCGATATACAAAAAAGAAGACTGAAGAAAACAGTCTTCTAACGTCCAGTAATCAGCAAATACATGTTGAAGGCGACAAGTCCAAGCGGAAATAAGGCCACGACTAAAATCGGCCATTTTTTCGTCCGGATGCCGACAAATAAGAGTAAACTCCCCACTAGGAGCGCGATGAACGTCGTATACGGATTCAAGCGTCATTCCCCCTTCTATAGAGGGGCTTTTCCCGACTCAACCGAAAACTAATCGTTTGAACACCAAAGCGTCGAAAAGGCGTCACGAATTCGTCGGGCTTCCATCTCCGCAAACGGATATCCGGCTTGGTCGGCCACGCGGCGACTGACACATTCAAATTGTTCCACCAACGTCGCATGGGCCGTTTCCATCGCTGTCACTTCGACCAAAGTGTATGTATCAAGATAAGCCTGCCATACTTCAGGGGCCAGATGCTTCTCAAGCCCATCCCCAGACTTTCCTCCGTTCGCCGTAAAGTTTGTCGCAAAGCCGACGTCCCATGCAAGCATCTGCCGGAGCATCGTTCGCATGATCGTCACATGGTCGAAAGCGTATAACAGTTGACCCCGCTTGATACCTTTGACGACGTAAAGCGACACCCACCAAAACTCGTTCCAACACTGCTCATAGTCGAATCGGCTCGGTCGTTTGATGCGGTACGTGTCATCAGATGGGATCGGTTGACCGGCAATCTCGTCTTTATCAATGAGGACGAGACTGAGTGAGTCAGCGTGAATCGCTTCCTGCACGTCACGCATAGGACGGACGGTCAAATCGACGCGATGACCGGCTGCAAACTGAACGAGAAACGCGAAACGCTCATATTCGTCGCCTCCCGGCACCTCGTCCGGCGTCTGCATAATCAAGACGTCCCCGAGCGGCGCCATCCACGAGCGGTCCTCGATGAACGCGGTCACGTCTTCGACGAAACAAGTGACATCGACGTCTTGAAAACGGTCTGGTTTTACGTGCGGATTGACGAGCGACCCGTTCAAGACGAGGACGCGGACGTCTTCCCGCTCCGCGGCCATGGCCGTCAAGTGCTCGAGCACTTGCTCATTGGTCATATGACGTTCGCCCCGAGCGAGCGGGCGACTTGGACGGCCTGCATGACGTCAAGCGTCGCTTGTTTCAGAATGACGTCCGAGAAATCGACCCCATCCATCTCGGCCCCTACAAAATCGGCACCGGAGCAATCCGCGTGTTGCAACACGGCGCGGGACAAGACGGCGTTCGTCCAGCGTGATTCTTTCAAATCCGCACCGTATAAATCCGCCTCCGTCAACCGGACACCGGACCAATCCATCTTCCGGAGCGGGGCGTGACGCAGATTGACGAACGACCAATCTCCTTCACGCACGACGACCCCTTCAAACGTGCATGAATCGAACGACGAACCCGTCATCTTGCACTGATCGAACTCGCTCAAAAACAGATTCGCCCCGTTGAACTGACAATTCAGGAATGAGCTGCCGCTGTGGCGCGAGGCGTTCCACTTCGAATCGGTGAAGTCACAGTTGATGAAACGACACTGTTCGGTCTCAAACTCGGTCGCATCGATATAGGTGAAGCGACAGTTCTCGAACGTCGTCTGCGTGAGTTGGATGTCACGGAGCGTCTCGTCGCGGAAGTCCTCACCTTTATAGCTCTCATTTGATTGAAACATGACCTGCCTCCTTGGCGTATACTTGATGTAGCTTAAGGAATGGAGTGATGAAAATGGATATCGTATTTCCGACCGAGCACGGCACGTTCAATTATCGCGTCGCCGGCATCTGGGTCCAGGACGGTCATTTGCTCGTTCATCGGAACGTGAACGATGACTTTTGGGCGTTGCCGGGCGGCCGCGTCGGCATCGGCGAAGAGGCCGAAATCGCCTTGACGCGTGAACTGCAAGAAGAACTCGAAGCGACACTGACGGGGACGACGTTCGCCTTCGTCTCCGAAAATTTCTTCACTTACTTAGAGCGCACCGTCCACGAGATCGGCATGTACTTCTATGTATCGGGTGACCTCCCGCTCCGGCATGGAGACTTCCACGGACCGGAAGGCGATCACCTCATCTATCGTTGGCAGCCACTTGACGCGCTCCGTGACTTGAAACTCTTCCCGGAGACGCTCTATGCGTTGCCACAATCATTACCGCCCCACTTTATCGACCGCTGAGCCGGATAGAATCGATTTCAACTCGTGCAAGTCTTGAATTTCATACGTCGTCTCGACCGTCGCCGCAATCTCGTGCGGATTGTACCAGCACGTGTCGAGCCCATACATGCGCCCGCCGGCGATATCTGCCGTCAGCGAGTCACCGACAATGAGCCCGCGTTCCGGTGCCACATTCGGAACCCGGTCAAATACATAGTCAAAAAATGGTTTCATTGGCTTTTGTGAACCGGTCGCGTCCGAGACGAACACGTCTTGGAAGTAAGGGAGCAGTCCCGAGGCTTCGAGCCGCTTGAACTGAGTCTCCGTCACCCCGTTCGTGACGATATAGAGCGGATACTGTTCACTGAGCGTACGGACGAGTTCGAGTGCCCCATCGATGATGTGCACCCCGGCGTGCAAATGGTCGCGATAACGCTGTTCGACTTCATGTGCATCGATCGTGATGCCGAGCGTGTCGAACAGTTGCGTGTGCCGGCCCATCAAGACGTCTTCCCGTCCGACCTCGCCGCGCTCGAACGCGCGCCATAATCCGTTATTGATCGTCACATACTGTTGTTTCAATTCATCCGTCATCCGAACGTTGTGTGCCGCGAGCAACTGCTCCAAGGCGACGTGCTCGCTCTGTTTAAAGTCGAGCAACGTATCATCGACATCGAATAAAATCGCTTCATACCGTTTCATAATCTGTATTACCCCTCTCTGCCTCTAATGTACAGGAACGGACCGAGAAGTTCAAAACAAGGAGTGAGTCATATGGCTAAACGACCTATCAGCAATCTCGAGTATTCAGGGGAAGAATTCGCGTCATTTTTCTATTTGGCCGATGAGATGTTCGGCATCGATTTTGGTGAATGGTACATGGCCGGCGAATGGACCGACCGCTATCGCTGTTATTCCTTGACGTTTTATCGGAATGTCATCTCGAACGTCGGGATGAGCCGGATGACGATCGTGGCTGACGGAACCGCGCGCGAAGCGTATCAGATTGGGACGGTCATGACCGACGAGGATCGACAAGGACAAGGGCTCGCCACCCGTATTTTCAAGTATCTGTTCAAACAGCATGACGCCGATGCCTTGCCTTATTTTTTGGCTTGTGACGAAGGGGTTGAACCGTTTTACGAGCAACAGGGGTTCTCCGTCCAACTTGAACCGGAGCTATTCGTTTCAGTATCGGGATCGGCTTCCCCACTCGAACGTGTCGATGTCGATGCCGAGCAGTGGCGTCGTTTCAAGCTGGAGTCGCTCCCGTTTTCGCCACGCCTCTATGCGACGGACGACATGCATATTTGGATGTTCCATTACTACCAAGGGATGAACGAGGACGTGTATCGTTTCGATGACGTCCATGTCATTTATATGATTGAGCGCTCGCGCTTAAACTTGTATGCCGTGCTGTCGCCGCGACCTGTCGATATGCGTGACGTCGTGGCTCGCCTCTCCTTTGAAGGCATCACCGAAATCGTCTTTAAATTCACGCCCAATCTGGACGGTGTGGAACAACGTCCGTCCCGCGACGGCCAATGGATGATTCGCATGAACGAAGGACAACTCTTCCCGGAAGGTTGTCGCTTCCCTTATTTATCGAAAGCATGAAAAAAACTCGCCTCAGGGGCGAGTTTTTTGCGTATGGAAGGCATGTCCGAGCGCCTGCGCCGCTTCTTTGACGGCTCGTCGCGCTTCCGGAACGTATGCGTAGTAGTTGACGAATCCGTGGATGAGTCCTCCGTAATTGTGATACGTCACCGGGACACCGAGGCTAATCAATTTGTTGGCGTATGCGCGTCCGAGGTCGCGGAGCGGGTCGTATTCGGCCGTCAACAACGTCGTCGGGGGAAGGTCCCCTAAGTGGCCCGAAAAAATCGGCGAGGCGTACGGATGCATCAATTCCGACTCATCACGGAAATATTGTTGCTGGAACCACCGGATGAGCCCTTCATCGAGCAAATAACCGTTCGCGTAATCAATCAATGACAGCGGCAAGTTCTCCTCGGTCCCGGTAACCGGGTAAAACAGCAGCTGATGCATGACGAGGGGACGACCTCGTTCAATCGCCATCAAGGCGCTGACCGTGGCGAGTGTCCCGCCGGCACTGTCTCCGCCGACGGCGATGCGCTCGGCATCGATTTCAAGTTCCGAGGCGTGATCCGCAATCCAAACGAGCGCCCCATAGCTATCGTAGACGGCTGTCGGAAACTTATGCTCCGGAGCGAGTCGGTAGCCGACCGAGATGACGGTGCAGTCGGCCTCGTTCGCGATCGTCCGACATATCGCGTCATGGGTGTCGAGACTGCCCGTGACATATCCGCCACCATGAAAATAGACGAGTGCTGGCGCGATCGTTCGACCCGACCGATAGATGCGAATCGGGAGCGAACGGCCTGAGAGCGCGATCAGACGCTCTTCGACATCATGCACGTGCTCTTTATGTTGAAACCGGGTCATCATTGCGTCTTCTTGTCGTCTTAATTCGAACGGATCCAATTGGTCATATGTGGTCGAGAGCTGATTTTGAAACTGGTTCAAATAAAATTGAATCGTCGGATTGACTGGCAACGGGAATCCCTTCTTTCTCTTTTAGGCGTACAGTTGCCTATTCCCAGCCGCGTTACACTCTAAGCAGACGTGAGTGCTTTTTCGGATAACCTGTCTCATTGATCGTCGGCTGCGGCCATGAGATAGCCCAAAGGTAGGCTCAAGAAGAAAAATAATCCGAAGCGTGCCAACATCAAACTTGCTCCTTTTGGTTCTTTTTCCACCACACGAACAAGAAAATCCCCATCCCGACGAACAAAATCAGCATCGAGTAAATCAATTGTTGTTCGAGCGGCAAGCTTGTTTGGGCGAACGCATATTGCGGTCCAAACAAGAGAATCGGGACGATCAGATTGATCCATGTTTTCGTCCAAACCGAGACGATGAGCAACGTGACGACGGCAAGGCCGAGTAACACGAGTTGACCGGTTGGGCCGAACACGATCGTTGGGGTCTCGACGAAGATGTCGAGCACCATCAGCCCGAGGAATAACGTCATCGGCATCGCGGCGAGCGCAATGTATATCATCCCGTTTTTGAATTTACTTTTTTTCGAGCGGACCGACATGTTGCAGAACGCTTGTGAAGCGGCGAGTAAGAACAGGACAGCGACGAGCGGGAACCCAATCAACTGGACCGTCGAGAATGTCATCTCGCCTTGAATGGAGTTGGCGATGATGATGTAGGCGAACACGTTCGGAATGATCATTGCGATGATTTTGAAAAACCCTTTTCCATCGAACGCCATCTCACGTCCAAGATGCTGCATGTAGGCTTTCGGGCTCTGGCCGACGACATCGTCCACGCTTTTGCCTGCGCGTTCCGCCTCCTCGAGGTGGTCTTTCAGCTCGGCGACAACGTCTTGCACTTCCCCTTCCGATTTCCCGCTCGACATGAGATATACCGCTAAATCATCCAAAAAATCACGACTCTTTTTTGAAAGTTCCATCTTCATTCTCCTCTCCGAGTACGCGGTCGACACCGCTTGACACTTCCGCCCAACGTTGTTTGAAGGCGAGCAACTCTTGCTGTCCCGCCTCCGTCAAAATGTAATATTTTCGTTTCGGTCCCCCTGATGGCAACGCCTTTTGGACCGTCTCGACCCACCCCTCTTTCTTCATCCGTAACAGGACCGGGTAAATACTGCCCTCGCTCACCATCGTGAAGCCATACGTCTGCAACTTCTCCGACATCTCATAGCCGTACGTCTCTCCTTTATCGATGATGGCCAACAGGCAACCTTCGAGCAATCCTTTTAACATTTGACTCATCGCCATGGCGTGACCTCACTTTCGTTAAACTAACTTGTTATACACAATAGTAATGGAAGGCACTACCAATTGCAACTACTTTGTAAAACAAGTTAGTTGCGCATCGAGAGGTTTATTTTTTCAAATCAGGTGAATACTTCTTAAGGTGAAGCAAAAAGATAAAGGAGTGTTTGAATATGCATACCGATTTTACAAAGATGTACATTGATGGCCAATGGGTCGAAGGGTCAAGCGACAAATCGATCGATAACACCAACCCGTTCACGGATGAGACATTGTTCTCCATCCGGTCGGCCGACGAGTCTGATCTCGACAAGGCTTATGCCGTTGCGAAAGAAGCACAAACCGAATGGGCGACGATGCTGCCACAAAATCGCCGGGCCTTGATTGAGAAGTTCGCCGAAGTGACGTTGCAGCATAAAGATGACATCATCGACTGGCTCGTCAAAGAGTCGGGCAGCACGCGCATCAAAGCAGAAGGCGAATTTTTAGCCTCGATGGCGATCATCAAGGAAGCGGCGACGTTCCCGTTCCGCATGGACGGGCTCATCAAGCCTTCAATCGTCCCGAACAAAGAGAACCGGGTCTATCGGAAACCGCTTGGCGTCATCGGCGTCATCAGCCCATGGAACTTCCCGTTCCACCTCGCGGTCCGCTCAATCGTCTCCGCCCTCGCGACGGGGAATACCGTCGTCGTCAAACCAGCGACGGCGACACCGGTCACAGGAGGTCTCCTCTTCGCCTCGCTATTTGAAGAAGCGGGTCTTCCGAAAGGCGTCTTGAACATCGTCGTCGGTCGCGGTTCGGAGATTGGGGACGCCATCGTCGAGCACCCGGTGCCAAAACTCATCTCGTTCACCGGTTCGACCGAGGTCGGCAAAGGGATCGCCGAGAAGGCCGGACGCCTGTTGAAAAAGACAGCGCTCGAACTCGGTGGGAATAACGTCTTCGTCGTCTTAGACGACGCCGACATAGACCGTGCCGTGGAATCGGCCGTCTATTCGAAATTCTATCACCAAGGGCAAATCTGTATGTCGACGAACCGAATCCTCGTCGCCGAGTCGATTCACGATGAATTCCTCAAAAAATTCGTTGATCGGGTCCGTGCCTTGAAGTTCGGCAACCCGAACGAATCAGACACACAAGTCGGTCCACTCATCGACCACGACCAAGTCGACCGCATCCTCGATCAAATCAAGCAGACGGTCGACGCCGGTGCGACGCTCCAGGTCGGCGGCAACGCTGACGGGAACGTGCTCGAGCCGACCGTCGTGAGCGGTGTCACGAACGACATGCCACTCGCGAAAAATGAGATTTTCGGACCGGTCGCCGTCATTCTGTCGTTCAAGGACGACGCCGAGGCGCTCCATATCTCTAATGAGTTGCCATACGGACTGAGCGGTGCCGTCCACGGTTCGATTTACCGTGCGACCGAGTTCGCCCGCCAAGTCGAGACGGGAATGATTCACGTCAACGACCAATCGGTGAACGACGAGCCGCACTTGCCGTTCGGCGGAGAGAAAGATTCGGGTCTTGGCCGCTTCAACGGCGAGTGGGTGCTCGAGGAGTTCACGACGCTCCAGTGGGTATCCGTCATGCACGAACGCCGGGAATACAAACCATTTTTCTCATAAACAGCAAAAAGCGTGTTGGTCCGCGAACGGACCAACACGCTTTTTTTAGATTTTCTTCACGAATTCCGATTTGAGCTTCATCGCGCCAAAGCCCTCAATCTTGCAGTCGATGTCATGGTCCCCGTCGACGAGACGGATCCCTTTCACTTTCGTGCCTTGTTTGACGACGAGCGACGTCCCTTTCACCTTCAAATCTTTGATGACCGTGACTGTGTCTCCGTCTTGGAGCACATTTCCGTTCGCGTCTTTGATTTGCGCGTCTGCTTCCGCTT
Source organism: Exiguobacterium mexicanum (assembly GCF_005960665.1). Taxonomy (GTDB): domain Bacteria; phylum Bacillota; class Bacilli; order Exiguobacteriales; family Exiguobacteriaceae; genus Exiguobacterium; species Exiguobacterium mexicanum_A. The sequence goes on along the minus strand of NZ_CP040676.1, from coordinate 125,221 downwards.
CGGCTACCTCGCTCGGCGACCACTCGTAGGCGCATTCCGGACAGACGAGCAAGCTCCCGTCCTCATACACATAAGTCGACTGACATTTTGGGCAATTCGGTAGTTCTGTCATACTGATTCCTCCATTCGATACACTGTTCCCAGTATACCGCAATTTTAGAAGTTCGACAGCTAGCGGTCAGCCTTCTTGCGGAGTCTCGGGGCCTTTCAAATCAAGCTGATAAAACGATAAGTCCAGCCATTTGCCAAACTTGTATCCGGCTTTTTTAATCGTGCCTGAATGGACGAACCCTAATTTTTCATGGGCTTTGACGCTCGCGATATTGGCGGCATCGATCCCACCAATCATCGTCTTCACTTCCCGTTCTTCACCGATGCGGATGATTTCACGGAGCAATTTATTCCCGATCCCTTTCCCCCGATAGCCGGGATGCACGTACACCGAGTGCTCGACCGTATACTGATAGGCCGGCCATGGACGGAACGGGCCGAACGTGGCAAATCCCATGACGACATCGCCTTCCTCCCACACGATGATCGGGAGCCTGGACGCTTTTTTATCTTCGTACCAAGCGACGCGATTTTGAAGCGTCACCGGCTCGTAATGGTAAACAGCTGTACTGTTGACGATTGCGTCATTGTAAATATGTAAAACGGCTTGAAGGTCGTCTCGACGGCAGTTGCGAATCATGAGGACACCATACTTTCTATAAGTTTTCTTTATTATACTTATCTCAATTTCAAAATACACGTAACGATTTGCTGCCACAAAAAAAGTCAGCCGTTTCGACTGACTTTTTTACCTTAGGCTGCCAAACGGTCACACATCGATGCGCACTCGAAACAGACGCGCGCACATTCCTGACAATGTTCGTGCTTATGTTTCTCACACTCTTGGGCACACGCCTTACAGACGACCGCACAAGCCCGGGCCAGTTCCGGTACGAACGCCGACTCCCGTGTCATCGCCTCGGCGAGGAATGAACAGATTGCAGCGCACTCACGATCGAGTCGGATACAGTCGACCATCATCTTCACGTCATGTTCCTCGAGACAAGATTCAAGACAGTAATTGCACGTCTCCACGCAATCGTGCAACGTTTCCAGTTCGTTCGCATAAATTCGATGAGCCATGTATTCGTCCTCCTTTTGAATGACTACACAACGACAATACGTTACTGTTGTTCCCTAATCTTCAAAAGAAAAACCACCGTCGACTAACGTCTCGGGTCGTTCACGAATGTACGATATAGGTAGGCGACACCGTTCAACCAGCGCTCCGAATACCGCTTCGGCATGAAACGGAGGCGATAGAGCCGATACATCCGCTTCAAATCTTCCCATTGGTGATCGACTTGTTGCCCTTGTCGGAATCGCGCCAAGTCAATCAAATAGAGTCGGCCGTCCGGCGTGAGGATGAGGTTGCGCAAATGGACATCGGACGGGGTCAACCCGAGTCGCCGGGCCGCTATGAGCGCCTCATCGACTTGCTTGATGTACGCGGGGTCGATCCAAATGCCTTCAATCAAACATTCAAACAGTGTCTTCCCTTCGATATAGTCGATGACGATATAGTTCGGACCTGCTTCGTACAGACCCGGGAATTGTGGCAATCCCTCGAGCTTCCGATAGATCACGGCTTCCTCGGCCGCGATGTACGTATAGCCAGGGAAAAACACTTTAATGACGAGTCGGGTAGCTTTGATGCGGAACACGGCAGCACTGCGCCCGATCCCGTGCAGTTCGAGGTCAGGATGATAGGCGGTCACACGCGTGTCTTGCCCGTGTCGCTCAAACGTGACGCCCGCATATTGTTCATAATGATTCATAGAGCACTCCTCTTTTTCGGTTCATCTCTTTCCTATCATAACTGAAATCACTTTCATTTGACTCGGTCCGCGTCCGTCCGATACGCCCAATAAGTGACGCATCCCCCGACTATCTCTATAATGAAAGCGACAGAAAATGAGGAGGAATCAATCATGCAACGTATCGAACTGACAGAAGACTTATCATTCTCACGGATCATCCACGGCATGTGGCGTCTCGCTGAATGGGATATGAGCCCGCAGGAACGTCTCACGTTCATCGAGCAATGTATCGAACTCGGAATCACGACGTTCGACCACGCCGATATATACGGCGGCTATACATGTGAAGGACTATTCGGGGAAGCACTTCGCCTCAATCCTTCACTTCGCGATCAAATCGAGATCGTGACGAAGACTGGCATTAAACTGACAGGTTCTTTCAACCCAGGCCAAACAATCAATCATTATGATACGACGAAAGAGCATATCATCCGTCAAGCCGAGCGTTCACTCAAAGAGCTCGCCATTGACCAGATTGACACGCTGTTGATCCATCGTCCCGATCCGCTCATGGACCCGGACGAAGTCGCTGAGGCATTCATTACGTTACAACGCAGTGGAAAAGTCCGGACGTTCGGTGTCTCGAACCACGTACCGGCAACCCAACAGTTGCTCCAGTCACGCTTACCGTTCCAACTCGTGACGAATCAGCTCGAACTTTCACCGATGCAACTGAAACACTTCGAAGATGGTTCTGTCGACCTATGCCACGAGAAGCGGATGCCGCTCATGGCGTGGAGCCCGCTCGCCGGCGGTCAACTGTTCACCGAGTCACAGTATGCGCCGCTTCGCGAGAAACTCGAAGACGTCAGTGACCGCCACGAAGCGAGCGGTATCGATGCAGTCGTTTACGCATGGCTTTTGAAACACCCTGCCAAGATCATGCCGATCGTCGGATCTGGGAAAATTGACCGAGTCAAGACCGCCGTCGGCACGCTCGATATCGAGCTCACCCGTGAAGAATGGTTCGAAATTTTGAAGGCAGCCCGCGGCCGCGACGTCGATTGAAGGTAAAAATAAACAAATAAACCCTGATTGGTTCCATCCTTGATTTTTTAAATAGTTTCATCATTTTCAAGAACGTGGCCATTCAACGGTTCATTCGTCAAAAATCGACATGTTCACAAGAGTGAAATTCCATTTCATATCCATAAGTGTAAAACAAGCCCGCTCAGTTCAAGTTGAGCGGGTTTTTTGATTTTTTTTTAAAAAAACACATTATTTTTCCTAAGACTAAAGTCACAAAAAAATGGTGCTAAAATGATGAAAGTTAATCATCAAAGGAGTGCACCCCCGTGAAAAAGTACTTGATTCTTTGTACGCTCGCCATGTTGTTCGTCCTTTTTGGATGTGAAGAAGAACATGCCTTTCGTTTACATATAGCTCCAGAGTACTATCAAGGTCGCGCTACCCTGCCATCAGGACAACAAATCGAGATGACCGAGTCCGATCGGACGAACGTCCTCGATGCTTGTTATCCAGAGGACGCGCTATCCCGTATTCCTGACGGAGAACGTCACTTGATCGGGACGGTCACATTGACCCAACCGCTGATCACGACATCCTCGACCGATGTCTTTCCGACCGCCACTTTTTTTGAAGTGGACAATCAAGCCTACGTCCAGTGCCAAGCCGAGACGATCACGTATATGAAACAAATCGACACGTTGCCGAACAGTCTCATTGCGTATCGTGACCACGCTGTCCCGTCTTCGGCAACGTCAAAACTACGAAACGCCCAACCGCACGAACGGATCCATTTCACAGAGGAAATGACTAAACCCGTCGGCAACGAGCCATATCCGAAACGGAGCGGGCTCGAGCAGACGCTCGTTCACGTGACGATGCCGTTCAATGGCTCTTTCGAATTCACGTTCGAATCCCCGGAAACATATGAGACGGTCACGTTGCCGATTAACGAAGCATCGCGCCAACCTTTCCTCTCCCTCGCCTTAGGTACCGAGGTGTCTCAAGATACAAAACAATATGGGCTTCATTTGTCATCTGATCAAACCTTATATGGGGATGTGCTTCGACCGAAAGACGCGAGCTTCGACCGCATGCTTGGCGCTCGTCAAGCGAGCACGCTCCCGACGACACTCATCCCGAATGAGCGCTATCCTTTGTTCAGCTTTTCATTCATCCGTGACGGGAAACCGCATAAACAAGTCGTCTCAATCACCTATCGAGAAGAAACGTTGCTTCGCGGCGATCGGTTGAAAACGAAGATGCGCCAACAATTTGCCCACCGCCGGCATGTCGTGACACATGACTTGGCGCTGCTCGGAACGGAATCCAAGGACGCATCGTTCTTGCATCACGCCAATGCCGAGGCCGTCCAATTCGTGTTCCAAGCGATCGATCGTTCGAAAGCTGTCGCCACGGCCGGGACCCCGGCCCCGACTCCCTATTTGACCGTTTTCGAGGGTATTTGTGCGCAGACGTTCGATATCAGCTATAACGGAGACGATGTCTTTTTGACGAATACGTTGACAGGGTCACACTTCAAACTGCTCCGCGCCGATGCCGAACGTTGGCACGACTTATTCAATAAGCAACAGGGCTAACCCCTTTCCTAAAGACAGACCGGTATGAACCGGTCTGTCTTTGCACGTTTTCTAGGCAAAATCAGAAAGCATCCATCGGTCGCTATGCGACAATGACAGCAAACGATGTAAAGGAGAGAATTTGATGACGAAACGATTCGAGCGCGACGTCGCCACACATTGGCCCGTCGCTTATAAGCAACCTGGATATCCACACGTACAACAAGGTTGGGTCTTGCCCCCTGAGCGAAAAAACGAGTTCGACCCGTTCATCTTGATGGCCGAGGACTGGTTCAAACGCGGCACGTTCTCGGACCACCCGCATCGCGGTTTCCAAACGATCACCTACGTCATTGACGGACGACTCGAACATATCGACAACCACGGCGGCCATTCGATTTTAGATGCCGGAGACGTCCAGTACATGAACGCGGGCTGGGCGGCCCGACACGCCGAGGAGGCCGTCGACGACGACTTGATTCATACGCTGCAACTGTGGCTCAATTTACCGAAAGCGCTCAAAACGACGACGACGTCTTATCAAAACGTGTACGTCGAAGACGCCCCGGTCGTGCCAATCGACGGTGGACAAGTCCGTGTCTATTCGGGTGAGGTCGGCGGTGCGACAGGCCCGATGGACAGCCTTGTCCCGATCACAATGAGTGAAGTCAGCTTAAAGGAAGGTGAAGTCTATGAGCACGTCATCCCCGTGAATCATAACGCCTTCGTCTATATGCTCGCCGGTTCGGTCGAACTCGGGACGTCCGCGACACCGCTCGAAAAGACGCACGTAGCGACGCTCACGTTCGACGAGACGGCCGAGGGTGAGAGCGGACTCCGCATAAAAGCAACGTCACGCACGAAACTGCTTGTCTATTCAGGCAAACCGATTCGAGAAGACTATATCGCTCACGGCCCGTTCGTCATGAACACCGAGGATGAGATTCGCCAAGCGTTCCGCGACTATCACGCCGGTGTGTTCGGTCCCCCGGCCGTCAAATAAAATAAGCCGCGCCTGAGGCGCGGCTTATTGTTTGTCCGGCATGAGCACCGTCTGTTGTGTCGGAACCCGACCAATCGGGACGGTCCGCTCGACGAGGACATAGCGTTTCCCGTCCACTTCAAACTTCCGGTCGCCGAGATAATGGGCCGACTTCCCGTCTTCATACAGTTTCGTCAGGATTGCCGGCACATACTCATTCAAATTCGTATAATGCTCGTCTAGCGTCATGACGATGTTGCCTTTGCCATAACCCAACCATTGGTTCGACATGAATAACATGAGCGAAATCGTCCCGATGACACCGATGACTAAAATGACTGTCTCCATCAAATCCTCCTCATTCCACTTTCAAAAATTGCGCATCATAGCGGCGCGCCAAGACGAGCACGAGACCGATCAAGAGTGCTGATGAGATGGCTGGCACAAAGTCCGGTACCGTATCTCCCGCGCTCAAAAAATCGAATGTCCCGTGGAACAGGATGGCCGGTCTCTCCGTTCTACAGCTGCTTCACAACGACTTGACGTTTCGCTCGGAATCCGACCTGTTCATAAAAAGCCGCAGCCGCTTCGTTCAAAGACCAATAATCCAGTTCGATTGAGGGAAATCCGTGCGCGATGGCAAAGCGTTCCACTTCATCCATGATCAAACGTCCATACCCTTTTCGCTTCGCTTCCGGGTTAATACTGATTTGATGCACGTACAGCGTGCGCACTGCTTGCCGAAATGCGTTCGCCTCACTTACCCGCTCTTGAAAACAGACGTAGCCAACTGTGTCCCCGTCGACCTCTGCCGTGAAGAAATGATAATCGTCTCGCGCCATCATCTCCGAAAACGCCGCTTCCATCGCCGCGTGATCGTAAGATGCAAAGAAGGACGGCGCCAACTGAAGATGATGTTCATGGATGGGACGATTCAACGTCGCAATCAAGCTCGCATCGTCGGTTCGTCTCAACTGCATCATAACGACCCCGATCCCTCGTTCCCATAATCTCGTGTCTCAGTGACCCCGTGCGGTTTTTCATAGCCGCGCAACGTGTGGTTCGAACTGACCGTCTCTCTTCCGCTCAAACGGCGCTGAATGGGACGGGCCAGCCAATAACCTACGAATAGCGAGGCCGGAAAGAGGATAAACGCGGTGCCGAGAAAGACATAGAAATAAGACTCCTCGGCTGTTAAGACGAAGTGACTGACTCCGTAACGCAGTCCGAAAAACAAACCAACGAACACGACGGCGACGAAGGCGTACTCGATACACTTGCCAAGAAATTGTTTCATTCCGTTCCCCCCTTAAATAATTACCATTCTTTACGAGGGGAAATGGAAAAAGGTTTCAAATTTGTTTTCTGGATCCATACCATATTGTAGCCGTCCGCTCCGTCGCCGATACCCAATCTTGTTTCCCTTGGATGTAACTTTCGATATCGTTCGGATGTTGACTCGCCAACTGCTGCTTGAGCGCCGCGTACTCGTCCCGCACGTCCGGGAATGTGACCAAGTAGTCACGAAAGGCGAGATGCCGGATGACGCCGTCGTCCCCGTCCTCGAACATATGGACGTGGAAAGTCCGAACCTCCTCGCCTTTCGCAAAGAAACGGCGTCTCGGGATGCCGTGTTCGCCAAAACTCCGATAACCGAGCGCTTCCATATGACCGATCCAGTCGTCGATTCGCTCGATTTGCCGCACGACCGGCATGATGTCGATAATCGGCTTCGCGTCGAGCCCGGGAACCGACGTACTGCCAATGTGATGAATCGCGACGAGTTCGTCTTCGAACAATCGCTTGAGCTTGGCCGCCTCTTCTTCGAATTTCGTCGCCCATATCGGGTCATATGGGATGACTTCTACTTTTCTCATCGTCCTAATTCCTCCTTCGGCTAATTCGTTCCTTCTCTGTCATCATACCCGTTTTCCGAATCGTTTAGAAACGGACCCCGCCGACGGGAAGGTTTGTCACGACTCAAAATGGGAAATGCTAATACTAATGAAAACAGAACTGGAGAGTGAACCGTATGTTGACACAGAAGCAGATCGATACGTTCAAGGAGCGTCTATTAAAAGAAAAAGCGAAGACCGAAGGATATATGGAAAATCGGGAAGAGGTATATGACGAAGGGGAACTGTCGCACTATGATAATCACCCAGCCGATTCCGGGGAAGAGCTCTTTTTGCGTGAACGCGATCAAGCGCTCACGGAGCTCGATGAAGACTTTTTGAGTGATGTTGACAAGGCACTGCTCGCCATCGAGAAAGGCACGTATGGAAAGTGTGAGGTGTGCGGGCAAGACATCGAGTTGGACCGCCTAGAGGTGATTCCGGAAGCGACACTCTGCATCAAGCATGCGCGTGAACAAGAAGAAGACGAGCATCAGACCGACCGTGAACGCCCGGTCGAAGAAGACGTGCTCAACCCGTCCGAGACAGCCGCCCGCAAACAGCTCGATGGGACGGATGAGCCTGGCCAAAGCACCGACGCGTTCAGTCAAGTCGAGGATTTCGGGAGTTCGGATACGATTGCTGATAGCGAAGGCAATCACGACCCGACACGAGAATAACGTAGGCCATTGCGTGAGCGGAAGGAGTCCATCTCCTTCCGCTTTTTCATGACCATAAACAGCTGTTTTCCCCATCCTATATCTTCCCTGTTTTCAAGCCACATGATACGATGTGTAAAAATACATCTTAGGAGAATTTATGCATACAAAAGAAACGTTTTCTGAGCTGATTTCCAGCAAACTCAAACTGATTCGGACGGAACAAGGATTATCCCAAGAAGAACTCTGTACGCTCGTCGGCATCTCAAAAAAGACATTGATTCAAATCGAGAAGCGACGCCTGAACGCGAACTGGACGACGACCGTCGCCATCTGCGCCTTGTTCAATCAAAGTCCCTATCTGCACTCATTGATTGGCGACCATCCGATCGAGTTCATCCGCCTCGTCGCGCATACCGATCCAACGTTGGCGACGAAGACGTTGGGCGGACACGTCTGGTGGACGACGATCGAGCATCAAGGGAAATATCGGATTCAACAGAATATGGTCAGTCAACATTACCGGATTCTCGACCACGACGACTTTCGCTGGTTCAGCACGTTCGACCGCGACGAGGCGTTCCAAAAGCTGTTCGAACTGCGAACGACACATGATGAGCAGGCTTGAAGAAATGACACAAAAAATGACGCAACGAATTTCGTTGCGTCAATAAGTGGCTTTAATGGGCGACGCGCCACCGAGTACTTCGGCGACGTCCATCGGGTTGACCGTTTTTCCGGCCGAACTGGATGAATAGGCGTATTCGCCTTTATGCACTTCGAAATGGAGGTGAGGACCTGACGAGTTGCCGGTGTTGCCGATTTGGCCGATGCCTTCGCCTTGGAGCAACGCCTGTCCTTTTTTCACTTCGATTTTATGCATGTGCGCGTAGACCGTGGTCCATTTCTGACCATCGATTTCGTGCTCGATGAAGACGTGCTTGCCGTAAGGACCACCTGACTTGACGTCGGTGACCGTTCCGGCCGCGGCCGCGTAAATCGGTGTGCCGACGTTCGCGGCGATATCGAGTCCGTTATGGAACGTGTACCCGAACTGTCCGCTCGCAGCGCCATAGCCTTGTGACAGACGACCGGTCGCCGGCATCATGAACTTCTCAGGCGCTAACGCTGCCGTTTGTCGTTTCAAATCTTTCAACTCGGCGGCCCGATGTTTCAATTGCTTGTAGGCGGCTGAATGGGTCGAGCGGGCCTTCTTGTGCTCTGCGTCCACTTTGGCCTGTTCGTTCTCTAATTTTTCTAACGACCGCGTCGTCGCCGCTTGTTTCTCTTTCAAGTCAGCCTCGGTCTTTTCAGATGCCGCCGCTTCCGCTTTCGCGCTCGGAAGAACAGTCGATAGCACTTGTTTGAACAGGGATGGATCATCCGTCTCGGGATTCAGCGCCGTCTCGTATGACGCGAGTTGCGCGTTGGCACGATCAATCTTGTTTTGAATCGCGTTCTTTTTTGCTTCAACCGCTTCAGCGCGGCGTTTGGCTTTCGCGACCGATTGTTTCGAGGTATGAAGCCGCTGTTCGGTCTGTTCGAGCGATTTCGTCGCCTTGACGAGGTCTTGCGGGGTAAGTTGATCCGCCGATACGGCTGAAGTCCCTGAAAAAATCAGGACGCCTGTACCGACGGTTACGAGTAGTTGTTTCCACATATATTGATAAAAACCTCCAAATAGGATGATTCGCTAGCTATATAAAAAGCTACAAGTGCGAATATAGCATCCATGTTTGAAAAGTTCAATATATGAAGCATTTCATTTGTATGTCGAACATGTCAAAACGGTGAGTCGACCCTCCACAAACTTCACTCAAACTTCATATGTCCTATCGCGGTCATCGTTTTCGTTTCAATACAATTATGACAATACTGAGGGCGGCGCAGACGGTCAAGGCCGGGCCGCTGATTAAAAAGAACCGGGTGCTGGCTGATGACAAGTTCGTCGTCAGTCCGAGGATTGTGAACAAATTCCCGACAATCAGCAGCACCATCAGGACGGGCAAGAAACGATGCATCACACGATACCTCCCGGTTTGACCATCTCGAATTGAGCGATGGCGTCCTGCACGAATCCGAGTCGGCGGGCTGCCTCGATCAAGGCCGGACGATCCGAAGTGAGCGTCAGTTTAATCGGACCGGCCGCTGCTGCCGCTCGCAACAACCATTCCGCATCTTCATCCCGACCAAACACATCAAGGAGCAAATCGCCTCGGAAAAGGAGGGCTCCTGTCGTCTCGCCCTCACGGACTCGCACGAGCTCAGCCTGTTGTTGGGTCGTACGAACGTCGACTTGCCAAATCGGTCGGTGGATCGCAGACGGATAATACGTCTCGAATAGCTCGGTGATTGGTTCCGGTTCGAGCGACGCCTCCGTCTCGGTCGGTACAGATCGGAAGTACATAATTTCTCGAACTGTTTCATAGCCGAGCCGTTCATAAAGCGTGAGCGCTGGTTCGTTCCCTTGGATGACTTCAAGCAGGCGTGTGCCCATCGCTTGTTCATCGAAGCGACGCATCAACTCGTTCGCGATGCCGAGGTGTCGATAGCCAGGGGCGACCGCCAAGCCACCGCAACGAGTGACCCACCCCGAAGCCAGGTGCGCCACGCCGCTCAACATAACGGCAACAGGACGATCGTCCGCATAGGCGACGACGGAACGGGATGGCTGGTTTTGATCGCGGACGAGAAACACCGCCTCAAATCGAGTCTCATCCATGTCAAAATGAATCATATAATCGGAAAAACCATCCATGAAAGCACGGTAAAGATCTGTGAGCGGCGGATTTTGGATATAAGAAATGACTGGTCTTGCCATCGAGTTCAGTTCCTTTCGAGTTAGAGTTCAGTATACTAGAAGAGTCAACTTACACCGAGGAGGAATCCGGATGTCAATCAAACTCGAACCACTCCGTGACGCCCATTGGCCTGTCTTGGAGACATTTTCCCTACCGCTCGACCAAGAGAAGTATACGACGCTCCCAACAGATCTCGATTCGCAGTTGCCAGACGGGGTGTACCCTGTCGTCATCACGACCGATGAGCCCGTTGGCTTCTTTCTGCTCCACGACACGGAACGGGTCGCCTCTTACACGGAGGTGCGAGATGCGTTATTGCTCTCGATGTTTTCCATCAATCATCCGGCTCAAGGAAACGGCCACGCCAAAGCGGCGCTCCGTCTCTTGCCGAGTTATGTCCGGGAGCACTTCACCGATAAACACGAGGTCGTCCTGTCAGTCAATCTCAAAAATGAGCCGGCCTTCTCGCTCTATCAAACTGTCGGCTTCGTCGACACCGGCCGCTTGATCGACGGCCCGGTCGGACCCCAACGCATCATGTCGCTGCAGGTATAAGTTCGCCGGGTAAGATGCTGTAGACGGCCGTGTCCGTCAAGCGTTTTCCGTCAGCGGACAAGTCCTCGTTTCGGAGCGTGCCTTCCAACTGAAAGCCGAGCCGTTCCGGAATCATTCGACTTCCTTCATTGGTCGACTCGCATTGGATTTCAATCCGCTGGAAGCTGAAGTGGGCGAATCCGAAACGGACGATCGCCTCGACCGCCTCGCTCATATAACCGTGGCCGGTGTGTTCCGTGTGAAGCCAATAGCCGACTGCAGCCTTCCGTACGTCCCAGTCAATCTCAAACAGGCTGACCGTCCCGACGAACGTCCCCGTCTCCCGTAAAAAGATGAGATACCGAAAACTCTCACCTGTTACATAGAGTTCCTGTGCCCGCTTCAAGTTTTCTTCCGTCTCGGATAACGTCGGCACTTCTTGCGCGAACGGAAGCCAGCGCTTCAGTTCATCATGCGACTCCCGAATCGCCTCGTTGACGATACGGGCATCTTCCCCGGCGCGAGGTGCCCGCAAGTATAACCGTCCGGTCTCAATCTGGAGCGGTGTATCTGTACGTTCAACGTTCATCTCGTCATTCCCCCCTCTTCACTTGCGAAAACACCAAACCAAAAGACTACCTAAACCGAGCACGAGCAATACGTTCAGCAGTTGCCAAATAAAATCAATCATGAGACCCGCCTCGATTGCTTGAAGTCAACTCTTCAAGGCCTGTCAAAACTTGCTCCCAGTAGCTTGTCGGATGGGGCACGAGATCTTGCTTCGTCACGGTCCGTGTCTCCCCTGAGATTGCCGAGATCGACTCAACCTCCGCATGCTTGCCGGCCAAGAGCGACCGGAACGCCGCAAAATCGACCGTGACGACATCGCCCACTTCCATCTCATCTAATGTAAACGGTTCTCCCGCGTACGCGTAGACATATGTATGGGCGAACTCTCGATCCAAAAATGTCCCTGTCTCGATCACGTCTTCGAAGACGCCGAGCGGAGTCAGTTGATCGAACGTCAGGTCGAGCCCGAGCTCTTCATGAATCTCCCGCACCCCGTCCCGAACGGTCTCTCCGGCCGCCAAATGCCCGGCTGCCGTGATATCGAACAATCCGGGAAAATCTGCCTTCCGTTCGCTTCGAAGTTGCAGGAAGAGACGGTCGTGGGCCGTCATCCAACAATGGAACGTCTCATGCCAGTCCCCGTCCCTGTGCACATCGGCGCGTGACTTCAACCCGACTTTCTTCCGCCGGTGGTCTACGACCGTGATGAATTCCATTATCGCGTCACTCCATCCTCTAAAAATGTGATTGTCCCTGACGTCGCATCGAGTTCCCCATCGATGCCGATGGGGAACACGTGTGACGGAAACGTATGCCCGATATCGACGTTCGTCAAAATCGGGAAGTCGACGTCTCCGAGCACTTCGAGCAACAGCTCCTCAAACGTGAACGGTGCGCCGGCCGCATCGAAATGTTCATGTTTCCCGATGATGAGTCCATTGATTTGATTGAACACTCCGGCCAGTTTGAGCATACTGAGGGAACGTTCCTCGTCTGCCATCGTCTTGAACGAGTCTTCTAAAAACAGGATGGCCCCGTCCATGTCTGGGAAATAGTCCGACTTCAAGAAGCCGGTCATCGTGTTCATGTTCCCACCAATCAACTTGCCACGAGCCTGACCTTCTCGGAGAGTGAGCCAGCCATCATTCGGCCGGAAATTTTCCTCCCGGTCCTGCGTCGACCAATCGATCATCTCCTCGGTCCACTCTCCGGGAACGTCGAGTGAGTAAGGCGCCGTCCGCTCCAAACAGAGTACCTCTCGCACGTAGCGCTCCCCGTCCGCAAACATCGTCTCGTATTCCCCGAACGACGGGACGATGGCTGGACCATAGAACGTCGTCACGCCCGTCTCCGTATAGCAGGCGAGGAGGAGTGCTGTGACATCGCTATACCCCATGATGATTTTCGGATGGTGTCGCAACGCCCCGTAATCGATATACGGTAAGAGTGAGTTCGAGTTCGTTCCCCCAATCGTGCTGATGATCGCTTTCACGTCATCATCACGCAGCAGTTCATTGAACTCCTCGGCTCGTTCGCGGATCGAGGCCGAACGGTATCCTTCTGAACGGTGCGTGCACCGTCCCTCTCGAACGAGAAAACCCATCCGCTTGAGCTGTTCAATTCCTCGCGCATACCGTTCCGGAAACCGGACCGGTGCCGGAAACGACGGCGTGATGATTCCAATCGTGTCCCCCGCCCGTAACGTCGGCGGTTGTTTACTTGTCCCCAACATCATCGCTCCCTCATGTTTGTTTCATTCACTGTACGGGTTCCAAGAGTCGGCTGACAACCTATCCTAAAACAAATCAGGGTCTTCCGAGAGTGTCCGTACCTTTCGATTTTTCTGCGGACGGCCCATCCAACCGAGCACAAGAAAGAAGAATCCGCCCGCAACAATACAAAATAATCCGACCAATCCCGCGATGATGCCATGGAACCCAAAGCGTTCCCCGCTCAAGACAAGAAGGAAAGGGAAGCAGGTGAACGCGACACCTAACATGATCAGTCCGCCCCATATGCGTCGCCGTGGGAACCCGATTGTCCACCATCCGAACGCCACCAATCCTAAAATGATTAAACCGACCAGCCCGACTAGCATCATCGTCAGCACCTCCACTCATCAAATTGTCTTGTTATATTCCGCAACATTGATTCAAATTCCTGTCAAAAGAGTCCTGTACAATTCCTGTAATACGGGTAAATAACTAATGGAAACCATCGTACCGGAATACCGCAGAGGAGGAACGTCATGAGGACACGACTCATCTTTGCCCTCGCGTTTATCGGTCTTTGTTTAGTGGCGGTGTATTGGATTAGTACGTGGGACGACCATCAAATCGAAGGACGGATTGAGCAAATCGATATCCCCCAAATGATGATTGGTCCAAGTGACGTCTCGGGCAATGAAGTCAAGTTGTATACGATTTTAATCAATGATCAGACCGAAGTGACCGGGGGTGCGAACGACGTGCAAGAACTTCGGGTCGGTCAAGTCGTCACGGTGGAGCTCGACCGTGACGCCAAACTCAAAATTGCCGTGTCAATCCATGTAACGCCGGATTAAGCGACACGGCTTTTTTTCAGAAAACGAGCATAGTTTTTAGGGAACGGTGGAATATGAGAACAGGAAGCTGAAAGGAGCGAATTGAATGATTTCAAATGCATTGTTGTCGGGGAAAGTCGCATTCATCACAGGCGCGGCATCCGGAATCGGGCGCGCCGCCGTCATCCGGTTCGTCCAAGCGGGGGCAAAAGTCGCCATCGTCGACTTAAAATTGGAGGATGCCCAGCAACTCGCGAGCCTGATCGGAGACGAACGAGCCATCGGCATCAGTGCCGACGTCGGGAAGGAAGACGAGATGAAACGAGCGTATGAACAGACCGTCGAACGTTTCGGTCACGTCGATATCGTCTTCGCGAACGCGGGTCGTAACGGGACGATCACGCCAATCGAGCATTTGTCGCTCGAGGATTGGAACGGTGTCGTCGAGACGAACTTAACGGGCACGTTCTTGACGGTGAAACATGCCATCCCGTACTTAAAGGAACGAGGCGGCAGCATCATCATCACGTCATCCATCAACGGGAACCGTTATTTCAAAAACTTCGGTTTCAGCGGCTATGCGACGACAAAAGCCGGACAGACCGGATTCGCCAAAATGGCTGCAGCCGAGCTCGCCCAGTTCGGCATTCGCGTCAACTCGATTTGTCCCGGCGCCATCGATACGAACATCGATGACTCGACGAACCGAGACGACGCCTTGCTTGAGGAAGTCGTCATCCCGATTGAGTACCCGGAAGGGAATCAGCCGCTCGCCGGCAAGTCAGGCACGGCCAAACAAGTCGCGGACGTCGTGTTGTTCTTCGCGAGCAACATGTCGAGCCACGTCACCGGTTCCGAGGTGTACGTCGACGGCGCCGAATCTTTGCTTTAACGACAACAGGTCGCCCCGCAGGGCGACCTGTTTATTTGAGGATCGGGCTTTTCATGACCGCTTTCTGATAGAACGGGATAAAACCTAAACGCTCCATATTGCGGCCCGAGGCCGTATCGACTTTCGTTGTGACGGTCACGTACTGACAACCCGCTGCTTTCGCGGCGGCGATCCGCTCCAAGATGAGCTGTGTCTGGTAACCTTTGTTTCGGTAAGCTGGGATTGTGCTCGTCAAAAACAGTTCGCCCATCCCATCCTGGATGGCAAGAATACCACCGGCGACAGCCGTCTCACCTTCGCGGACGAGAAATGCTTGGTTTTCGGGGAGCGCGTAGAAACCTTTCGCTGTATCAATAGTCTCTTGTAAAATCGTTCCCGTCTCGGCAAAGCCAGCCGCGATGGCCCGGGCCCATTCGTTTACGTTATCGGCGTTCACCCGTTCGACCGCGTCCGGTTCATCTGATGGGAACACGAACGCATTCACGTCGAGCAACCAGACGTCGAGGAAGTGGTCGAGCGTATAGTTTCGTTCTTGCAGCAACCGAAGGAGCGACATGTCCGCGAGTGGACAGACTTCGATATGTAGGCGGGACACGTTCTTCCCGCGCACCCACTTCTCCATCTGGTGCAAATCGTAAAAACTGGTCGGTCGATTCAACCCGAAGCCGACCGCGAAACTCGTATTGCCCATCCGGAAGACGTGGCCCTTGTTTTCAACAATCAATTCCGAACCTTCATAGGGAGGGGTCTGTTTACGATGCCGAATATAGGCAGACGTCCCTTCCGCTTTGATGCGTTCGATCCGCCTGGCTAGTTCTAAGCGTCTCATCTCATTCCCTCCCTACTAATCTCCCCTGAGTTTACCACACTTCGATTGCGAACAGATTGTGATTCCGTTACAGCCGGACCTCATCGACGACAAATGACGATGATCCTTCGATTTCTTCGATGAAGTGCGACCCGAACAGCATCGCCGGTGTAAAGCTACCTGGGATGACACGGCCCGATCCGACAAGACGCTTCACGACCTCAAGTGCGCCGTACACGGTGAAGGCATACGTGCTCGCCGTCTTGATGCGAACGATCACTTTACGTCCTGAGGCGTCCGTCGCCTCGCCCCAGACATACGTCGATGATTGCTCCCGCTCCGACTCATCCGGTCCGCTCACGTGCTCATCGACATAACGGAGCAGTTTCCCTTGCACCGCGTCGCTGCCAAGCATCGGGCCGAACCAAGATAAGAGACGCGCCCCGTAAGCGTAAGCCGTCGGGACCGGGACCCACGTCGTGATGTTCGGGATACCCGTCGTATAATAGGCGGTCGAGACATCCCCCCATGGAATCGCAAGTGCCGTTTTCTTGCCGCGTCCGAAATCGATGTGACGGCGTTTCGCCCCGAGCGGGAATGGTGTCAGTTCGCCATCTTTCCGTTCGGCACTGCTCGACCCGAGTCCGCGGATGGCTGTTTTCAGCGTCCCGCGTGAGATACCGGCGGCCGCCGAGAAGCCGAGTGCTAGATTCGTCGCATCCGGCATCAGCTCTTTCAACTTGCGGGCCACACAGTCGGTCGGGATGACGTCAAAGCCGACACCCGAACAAAGCAACACGCCGGCCTCTTGTGCGAGCTTGGCCCGTTTCTTCGAGTGGATGTATTCGAACACTTCGATTTCCCCGGTAATATCCAAGTAATGCGTCTTCGTGGCGAGGCACGCCTCGACCATCGGCCGACTCGTATCGGCGAACGGTCCGGCACAGTGTAACACGAGGTCGATGTCTTCCAATTGGCGCGTCGCCTTATCGAACGACAAGTTAAAAACGCGCGTCTCACACGCGAGCTCTTCCCCGAGCTTTGCGATTGCGTCCGCACGCCGACCCGCGAGCACCGGTGTCATCCCTTCTTTTACTGCTTGCCGGGCAATCAGTTCGCCTGTATAGCCGTTCGCCCCATAAATCATCCATTTCATCACGATTCCTCCTTCAACTCTACAAACATGTCTTTTCTTTGTTCCCTATCCTGCCAACTTTCACCCGTGTAACCGATGCATCACTTCTTGCATCACACCAATCAAATAAACGATGCCAACAGCCGTCACTATGACACCGACGGGGATGACGAGACTCGACCACACCTGCCTTGTTGCGAACCGACAGCCCTTATATGCCAAGTAGCGATCAATCGCCCAATATAATAGCGCCGCCCCTAAACTGAGCCAGAGCAAGACGAGCCCGAACCCGATATGTAACTCAAACGAGACGAGCGGCCCGAACCGCTTCGACATCCGGCGTGTCACCCAATCGCTGAACACCGACGTCAACACGCCGTACGTGACGATGACCGGGAAACTAACTGCCAGATAGGCGGCCGTCAACATCAATAGCCCATTCACCGTATCGCTCACCCCACCGCTGTCCGGATATTGCGGGATGACGACCCAACACGCCAACAAGAGTGCATAAATCGGGGCCGTGAGCGACGCCGCGACAATTTTCCGAGCCCACACGCTCATTCCCCCCTTCTTCTACTCCAACTTTACATGACCCGTAAAAAAAGCGCACAAAAAAACCAGCCTGTTTAAAGGCTGGCCAAATACTTAGTTGTTCGCAGCTTCTGCCGCTTTCGTGCGGACCGTCTGCATCGCTTCTGTCCATGGGACGAGCTGGTCGAGCATGTCGTTGACCGATTGGACTTGCACGTCTTTCGGTGCGAAATGTGTGCCGTTCTCGAAATCTGTGAAGAGCGAGAGCGCTGGGTGGACACGGACGTGGGCGATCAAGAGCTCGCTCAACACGCCGCGTAAGTGTTCTGTCGCACGCGCACCGCCGACCGAACCGTATGAGACGATGCCGGCTGCTTTGTTATGCCATTCGTTGCGTAAGTAGTCGAGGGCGTTTTTGAGCGCACCTGTGATCGAGTGGTTGTATTCTTGGACGATGAAGACGAAGCCGTCCATCTCCGCGATTTTCTCAGACCAAGCACCGGCACCTGTTGCGTCGCCGCCTAGCTCGCCGAGAAGCGGGAGGCTGTAGTCCGCGATATCGATGATTTCATAGTTGGCGTCACCGCGTTTGTCCGCGAGTTCTTTCACCCATTCTCCGACTTGCGGGCTGACGCGTCCTTCACGAGTCGATCCGAGTACGATTCCAATTTTCAACATGTTAGTTCCTCCTTGTGAGTTGGTTGGTTCCTCTTGTTTACCGAACAAACGATTTAAAAAGCTCATTTCATGCCCTCATATTCTTTCTCAAACGTTTTTGTGCTTCTGACCGTATCAATCGGTCGAACCATCGCTTCAATCTGTTCCCGCTTCGGTTCTAAGAACGGCGGGAGTGACAATTTTTCACCGACCGTCTCATACGGCTCATCGCCCATGAATCCTGGTCCGTCCGTTGCCCATTCGAACAGGATTTGCGGCGCGACTCGTGCATAAGACGATTCGAAGAAGAAGCGGTCGACATAGCCTGACGTCGGTAACCCGAACTGTTGCAAGCGTGCCGTCCATTCATCGAGGACACTGCGGTCATCGACACGGAAAGCGACGTGATGCACGGTTCCGAACCCTTGGCGCGCGACTGGTGACGTCTCGTCATGAATGACGACGACTTGCGCTCCGTTTCCACCCTCACCTCCTTCAAAGAGATGCGCGTCGCCTTCTTGTCCGATTTCTTCGAACAACATGACTTGCTCCATCACTTGTTTGAAATACGTAAAGTCCGCGATACGGATGAAGATTGGACCGAGGCCCGTGATGGCGTACTCGAGCGGGACCGGGCCGTTTTGCCACGGTTCGCCTGACGCGACGCCGACGTTGAACTCATCTGAGATGAGCTGGTACGCCTGCTCGTCGAAATCGACGAACGAAAGCGTCTTCTTGCCGAACTGCTCGGCGATGCCTTCATGCTTCACTCCGAGGCGGTCGAATCGACGTTCCCAATACGTGAGCGCCTCATCGGTCGGGACGCGGAACGACGTCTTGGCGATCTCGTTCGTCCCGTGTACGCCTTTTGGGATGCCCGGAAAATCGAAGAACGTCATATCTGTTCCAGCGCTGCCTTTGTCATCGGCGAAAAATAAGTGGTACGTCTGAATGTCGTCTTGGTTGACCGTCTTTTTGACGAGACGCATCCCAAGGACGTTCGTGAAGAAGTCATAGTTCTTCTCGGCGCTGCTCGTAATCGCCGTCACGTGGTGAATACCTTTTACATGGTTCATTAAAATCGCTCCTTTAAAATCTTGATTTCGAGATAGTTAATTAAAAATTTTTTGACGCTTCAGCGCGTTTGCCGATCGTCTTCAATTGAGTGATCGTGTCTGCTAAATCGAGTCCGTCGAAGAGCTCGTCCATTCGTCGTTCATGGGCTGGAAAGATGCATGACATAAGTGTCTGTCCTTCCTCTGTCAGTGCCGCGTACGTGACGCGACGGTCGCTCGGACACGCTTTGCGGATCAAATAGCCTTTCGCTTCGAGCCGGTCGACGATGTACGTCATGCTCCCGCTCGTCAATAATACTTTTTTGCCGATCATTTGAATCGGTTGGTCGCCTTTATGGTACAGCAATTCCAGGACCGAGAACTCGGTCGGATTCAGCCCGTACTCGGCGACTTCATGCTTGACCACGTCTTGAATCGATTGCGAGGCCCGAAGCAACACCGTGATGGCTTTTAATGTGTTGGATTGTTTCATCTGTTCCCCTCCTCTGCTGAGAGAAAACAATACTTTAAATTTCATTATCTTTAATTCGAGATAAATATAACACGTTAAACTTGATGGGTCAATCAATTCGACTCAAAAAAAAGACGAGTTGCCTCGTCTTGTCGTTTCAGTCATACGTCTCGTCCAAGTTACGCGCATAAAACGCGATGGCGCGACGATACCGTTTAATGCTGTCATCCGGCTCCGGGCTTGCGAGCAGTTCGAGCAACGTACCGGTCGCCTCAGTGTGGCGCCCGAAATTATAATGGGTCATCGCTTGAAATACTTTGAGCGCCCCGATGTCTGGGAACTGTTCAATCGCCTTGGCGAACAACGCCTCAGCGTCCTCGTAGCGGCCGAGCGCCCGATACGTGCTGCCGAGTCCGATATACGTCTCCCGGAGCTCTTCGCCGGCGAGGCCGAGCCGGATTGCCCGTTCATAATGCGGGACGGCTTGCCGCTCTTCGCCGAGCGAGTCATAACACCAGGCGCAATGGGCATGGAGGCGTGGGTTCTTCTCGTCTTGTCGGAGCAACATGAGCAACAGCTGCTTTGCCCGTTCGAGCTCTCCGTTCTCGCGGAGACGAATCGCTTCGTCGAGCCCCTTCTCTTCAGGAGTTTGGACTTCCAAGTCACTCAAGTCATCAAGCCACGCTTGCAACAACTCGTAATAGCGACCGACATGGACGCCATCGACGAGGGCATGATGCGCTTGAACCGAGAGCGGCATCGTCATCCGGTCACCGGTCTCCGTGAATTTGCCCCAAGCGATGCGCGGCACCGTATCATGCTGTTGATCGTGTGTCGGGTGGCTGATGCTCGTGAACGTGACCCAGGGCACGCTCGTGATGTAAAGCAGGCCGTCCGGTTCATCGTCGCCGACGACGACTTCCCGTTTCGCCCCGCTCATCCGGGCCGTCACTTCTTCCATGAAGTCCGGGAACGTGTCTTTATAGGTCGCCGTGCAAAAATTGAAGACGTCATCGTCCATCATGACAGTAAAGGACGGATGCACGACGTCATGCTCGATGACCTCGTCGCCGCGGATACGGTAGCGAAGCTCCGGGATGGCATTCGCCGTCTTGACAGCACCGTACAAGAACAGTTTAAAGAACGACTGGCCGGTCCGTTTGGCGTGCGTATGTAACTTCGTCACATCAACGCTCGCCGTCACATTGAAATGCGGAGCGTCAAACGCCTTGAAGAATTCGTAGTGCTTCTTGCGCGACCACGTCTCGGTATTGATGATTTTCATGATTCGTCCCCCTGTTTTTTTTTCACTGTACCAAAGGGAACAGGCCGTTCAAAGTTTTTGCTTCAACTCGGTGTAATGCTCGTTCGCCAAGTCGAAATAGACGAAGTCCCGACGTTCAATCCGATCGAGCGTCGCATGGAAGTCACGCCAGCCCTGCTCGACGAGCTCCGGCGTCAGTTCTCCGGCCTCCGTCGCTTCCTCGAACTCGTCCTCGTCTTTGCGGACAACGTCCCCGTTCGGGAAGATGAGGATGTCGAGCAACAAGTCGTCCATATACGGGATTCCGTCCTCGTATCCGATCGCTTCGACGATATCGATGTACCATTGAACGATGTGCCCTTCATCATTAAACATGACGGTCACACCGAACGGCTCGTTGTCCGGGAAGTATTGGAGCCAGGCGTAGCCAGCGTCGGCGACGATGAACTCTTCTCCCTTGTGCATCTTATATTGCGGTGCGCGGACCGCATCGATTTGAAACAAGGCGACGGTCCCGGAGAAACGGTCATCATGTACCTCCATTTGCGCGTAGCGATGTTGCAAAATCCGTTCCCAGTCTCGACGATTGGCAAATTTCCGTTTTGGCATATGTCTCTCTCCTTTTGACCCAGTTCATAACTATAGAGTTCGTCAAAATCCGACATTCCCCTGTTCAATCGTACAAATTATGCTGATTGAACCAAACGAGATGGCTTTGCTTCAACCGTTTTCGTTCGACCATCCGCGTAAAGGCGTCTGTCGAGATGAAGCGATTGCCCGGGTGAATCGTCGCTAACTGCAACAAGATGAATCGTATGCCGCGCTCGCCTTCTTGAAGCCGGATATGAACCATCGTCCCATCTTCTTCAAAACGATTCAAGAATAACTCAATCTTGCAGTCCTCTTTCAACAAACGTGACGTGACGAAAGCGACTTGACTGATCAGCGATTCGAAATCATGATGGAGCGTGTAACCGGATGGTCCGTTCAAATCCACGGCGAACGTGAACGTATCGAGCGTCGTCTGTTGAAACACTTTCGACTGCAATCGTCCGAGTTTTGCCGTCGCATACCAGTCGATTTCCTTGACCGGTTCCCCTTCATACGGTTTCGATCCAATCAGCTGCAACGGATTTCGAAGCGGTGACGCCAAGTGCGGCCGTTCCCCGAGCGCTAGCCGCTTCGTCCCGACCGGTGGATGCAACAGGAGCGATGGAAGCACGGTCCACTCTGTATCGACCGGTCGTTCATACAAATACGTCCCGAGACGGAACGGGAGTGTGACGGCGATGACGCATTCCTCGAACATGGCTGGACCGCGATACTCGGCGCGCACGACCAATTCGTGGCGGGCGCGACCGACATCGACCTCATAGTCGAGCACGTTCGGAAGGCGCTCCTGCGCCGGAAAGCTTATTCCTGAGCTCGCCTTCAAACGAATGCGAAGTGGCAGGCCGAGCCGATTCAACTCGTCCACCCCATCGACCACCAACACGAACCGACTCTCATCTCCGACAAACAGCAGTTCTTCGTATTGCGTGAACCGGAGATCGATGTGCCGCTCGAGTTGTTGCCGCGTCCGCTCCAGCATCCAAATCGCACTCGCTACAATGAAGCATATGTAACCCAATCCGTATACGTACGGGAAGAACACGAGCATGGCTCCGCTCACAAGATATATAGGTAGGAGCCGTCGCTGCAACCAAACGTGCGTGGACAGGATCATCCGTCAGCCCTCGACCGGCACGGGCACGGTGTCTAAAATGTGTGCAATGACGTTCGCTTTTGTCGACTTGATGCCGCCTTCAAGCGTCAAGCTGATCCGATGGGCGAGGACGTACGGCGCCACGGCTTTGACGTCTTCCGGGATGACGTACAGTCGGCCGGCCAAATAGGCATAGCTTTGACAAGCGCGGAGCAGCGCGATCGCGCCACGTGGGCTGACTCCGACCTCGACGGACGCGTGCGCCCGGGTCGCATGGACGAGACCGAGCATATAGTCGAGGACATCGTCCTGAATCGCGACTTGTCTCGTCTCGGCCTGCGCTTCTTGCAGCGAGGCGAGTGACGTCACGGCCTCGATTTGTTTGCGGGTCTCGGTCAACACTTGCAACAACAGTTCTCGCTCTGCGGCGGCTTCCGGATAGCCGACCGGAATCGAGATGAGGAACCGGTCGAGTTGCGCGTCTGGGAGCGGGAACGTCCCAGCCGATTCAATCGGGTTTTGCGTCGCGATGACGAAAAACGGCTTCGGCATCGGATACGTCTTCCCGCCGATTGACACTTGTCGTTCCTCCATCGCTTCGAGCAGCGCCGACTGGGTGCGCGGGACGGCTCGATTGATTTCATCAATCAGGACGATGTTTGCGAAAATCGGACCTTGGCGATGGTCAAATCCTTGCGTCTGCATATTGAAGTAGTCGGTCCCGATGACGTCGGACGGGAGCAAATCGGCCGTAAATTGGATGCGCGAGAATGACCCGTCCAAACTGCCGGCGATCGCTTTGGCGAGCAATGTCTTCCCAGTTCCAGGTACGTCCTCGAGCAAGATGTGCCCTTCGGCGAGAAGCGCCGTGCAGCAGAGCCGGACGACTTCACCTTTCCCCAAATACACTTCATTCAACTGTTTGATGACCGCTTCGATTCCCATTTCGTTCCCCTCCGTTGGTAGATGTCTTATTCGAAGTTTACCTGTTTATGGTAATATAGACAATAAATAGTCTGAACATTCCGATAAGGAGGGAAAGGATGAAGTGGTCATCTCGATTTATAGGATTCCTTGTTGTGACAGCTTGTCTCGTAGTGATGTTCGTCTTTATCAGCAAGGAGACGTTCAGTTGGCTTCAAACGATCAATACACCTGCTCCAATCAGTGTGATCGAAATGGGCAAGCCAGAAGAGGCACCACCGCCAAAAGGTGGTATTGATTTGGGTTCTACCGATGAGAAGGGAAACGGTGGAGAACGGCAAGTGAAGGAAGACATGCTCAAATTCAAATTTGGTAGCGGGGATGGTGATGCCCCAGGCGGACTCGGCACATTGTTCGCCTTCCTTGCTGCCATCGGGTTGACCGTCTATGGCGTGCGTAGATGGCTGCGTCGTCGACGGGGGAAAGGATTCACGTTTTCTAGTAGACAGAATGCCTTTGCGCCACTGTCTCTCAACGCGGACACATCGATTGAGGCACGGACGTTCCCGATGCTCACGAATATCGAACTGAGGGATTGGCTGATCACGTTCAACGCGTCGCTCGCCCCTGAGTTAAAACTTCGGACGAATGAGACGGTCGTCGACTGGTTCGAGCGCATCGAGCTGACAGATATCGATGCCTCGCTCTATCATCTGATTCGCTATGGTCCCGCATCCGATCATGACATCCCGTTCGAGCAGCAACAACGCTTTCACGAGGCACTCGACCGCTACTTGAAGCGGCAACCCTGAGCGAGAAAGTACCCGGGTTCTCAATGACTGGCAAACATGCTACGCTCATTGATAATAGGAAAAAAATGTAACTTTCTTAGGAGGTTTGATTGATGAAACGCCTAGGCCTACTCGGATTCAGTGTGTTCTTGCTGACCGGATGCACGGATCCAGTCGAGAAACCACTCGTCCCGGCTGATACAAACGAGCCATCGCCCGAAGAAATCACCACATGGACGCGCGAAGACTTCAAGGACGTGTTCGACCAATACGAAAAAGTCCCGCCGCTCTTGAAGGCCCTCGAGAACGATGGAATCACCCCGTTCCGCGAGACGTTCGAGCACGTCGTCATCGCCGGCGACGGCATCCATCATACATACGCCGATATCCATCCGTTCAAACTCGACGACGGCACTTATGCCACCATCTATGAGAGTGAAAATGGAGACATCGCCAACGGTCCCGAGTCGGTCGCGCCGCTGTTTTGGCAAGAAGCGTCGTTCCTTCAATTCGTCGAAGAGATTGAGAAACGAAAATACGGAGCGAGTGCCCCGCCAACGGACGTCGTCTTGACACAAGACGAGTTCCAGGCGCTCTATAACCGCCACGCCTATACGTCCGCGCTCATCGTCGAGCTCGACGAATGGGGCGTACAACTGGCGCGCGACCCGCTCGAAGATATCATCATCGCTGGAAACGGGGTCAAGGAAGTGAAGGCCGATTTAATCGTCTTTGAAGTCGAGGGCGGTTACGCCATCGTCTACGACCAAGACGGTGAAATCTTCAAAGGGCCGGAGTCGATTGCTCCGCTGTTTTGGAGCGAGACGGATTATGAAAACCTACTCGAGAAACATGAATGACTTATGGGAAGCGTCGTTTCAAGTCCCGGTACTCGAGTAGCAAATTGAGCCATTGCGCCGGCTTATCGCTCGACTCAGCTACATCGTACCGGTATCTCGTCACATACACATGCCACGACAAGGCACGATAGACGCAACCGAGCTCTTCGGCGATCAATAGATGACGCCAAAGTACGTCCTTGGGTGCGACGCCGCTCCACGCTTCCAAGTAAACCGTACGCATCGTTTGAATCTGTTCATACCAGGCGACCTCGTCTTCTTCCGGCAATAAGTCGTACAGCGCGTTCCAAAACACGCGCACGCTGAAAAACGGATGCGTGACGGTCGCGTCGCCCCAGTCGAGGATACACAAATCATTCGTCCGTTCCCGCCAGAAGATGTTGCCGCCGTGCAAATCACCGTGCTCGAGACTCATCGGCATCCCAATCGCCAGCTCATCGCACATCGCGATCAATTCATCTTGAAGCGCGAGCATGGCCTCGGCTTTGTATTGCTCGAGCCCGGCGCAGAGCTCAGGTAAATACGTACGGATTTCGTCCTTCAACTTGTCCGGTCGGCGGTCCGGGATGCCGTAAGACAAGCAGGTCTCGATCTGGTCGATCTCCTGTCGCTGCAGCTGTGCGTATTGACGCAACGCCGCTTCGTATCGACTCACGTTAGGTCGTTCACGTAACGCCTCACCGCCGATGTCTCGCATGAGTAACCAATGCTGAGCGAACTCGATGGCGATGACGTCAGGGATGAGACCCGGATGCCGCTCGGCTAGAAGCGCCGTCAGTCCGGCCTCGCCACGGCTGATGTCGGTCACCGCTTTGGCATAGTAACGTTCCTCATCGAGCGCGCCAACAAGCAAGTACGTCAAATCGGTATCTTTGATCACGTGCCACCTCGCATTCGGCACGTTTGCCTCAATCCATCGTTCGAACCGTTCACGAAACGATCGGTCACGCCATGGGATTGCCTGTCTCATCCTGTTCACCCTTTCTTTCATCATCTCCTAGGAGGAAACGATATGGACGTTGTATATTACTCATACCCGGTCGATGCCATCTTGTATATGTATTTAGGGGCGACGGCCGTTGTCAGTCTCATCATTGGTCTGCTCGTCTGGCGTCTGTTCAAGCGACGGGATGTCGCCTTTTGGACCACGCTCGTGCTCAGCTTCATCGGGGTCTCGCTCTCGCTCGTTTGGTTTCAACAGGCGTCCGTCGCCGTGTTCATGGGGACACTCCCGTGGTTGATCAATCTCGTCTTTTCGCTAGTGTTGTATCTTCTTTTCTGCGGCATCGTCTATTTTATATTTCGACCTCGAAAAATGGGGGCAACGAAATAACGCTATGCTATACTCATGTTAATAAACGACCACTAGGGGAGCCTTCGGGCTGAGACGGCATGCGCCGGACCCTTCGAACCTGATCTGGCTCATACCAGCGTAGGGAAGTGGTGTGGGATTCGTCTGTCTTTCCACGCCACTTTTCCACTTGGAGAAGTGGCGTTTTCATTTTGAAAGGAGACTATCTATGCGTATTCAACAACTCACTTGGATGGCGATGCTCATCGCCATCGCCGTCATCGGTTCCCTGTTCATCTCGATTCCGACCGGTGTCGCCCGTGCCTATCCGATTCAACATATGGTGAACGTCATCGCCGCCGTCACCGTCGGGCCGATCGGGGCCGTTCTCGTTGCGTTCGTGACCGGAATCGTCCGTGTCATGACCGGTACCGGGTCGCTCTTGGCCTTTCCCGGAGGTATGATTGGGGCGCTTTTGGCCGGGGTCTTCTATATGAAGACGAACCGCGTAGCCTTCGCCGCATTCGGTGAAGTCATCGGGACAGGGCTCATCGCCTCGCTCGTCGCCGTCCCGTACGCCAAGGTGTTGATGGGGAGCGAGTTCGGGGCACTGTTCTTCTTCCCGGCCTTCCTTGCGTCGAGTGTGACTGGCGCCGTGCTCGGCTGGATCGTCTTGGCTCGGGTCAAGCAATTACGACCGCTCACGGTGAAACGATAAATAGGAGTTCCCCCCGCTGAAAAAAATGGTAAAATCAGGATAACACATACTGGGAGGTCATTTCTTGAATCGATTGACGCTATTATTGGCGGCCACCGCTTGCCTGTTCATGTCCGGTCTCTTGTACACGCTCGAACGCATCGCCACGTTCACCCGCTGGAATGCTCAGATTGCGACAGGCACGTTTTCCAGCGAGCCGATGTTCGTCGATGTGTTGCTTCAAAACGTGTTCATCTCGATTTTCGGAGTGGCTGCCATCGTCCTCTTTTTCAAAGCGGGCAGTGCTGTTCAAGGCTCAACGACGACGAAAACAGGGACGGCCGACTTATGACGGCTGTCCCTGTTTGACGTGATACACCCAAATCTCTTCCCCGTTTGCCTCATCAATCAAGCCGCTGTCGACAAATCCACCCTTCGCATAAAATCGTTTCGCCGGTTCGTTCGTCGGATGGAGACTGAGGATGAGGTCATCCACATCGAATCGCTCTTGAATCCACACGAGTGCCAACTGTAAAAAGCGTGACCCGATTCCTTTCCCTTGCTCTGTCACATCGATCATAAATCGATCGAGCCAGATGTAACGCTCCACCTTGTTCTCGGCCCCAATCATCATGAAGCCGACGGGATGATCATCGCGACAAAGTGCATAGCACTGCCACGCATATTTGACATCGGTTTCCATCTCGCGGAGCGATTCGGCGTTCGTTTCGATAAAACGGGCTTGGTCAGAAGCGACGGTCAAGGCGACTAAGGCATCCCGGTTCGTTTCATCGACGAGTTGAATCGTCAGCGTATCGGCAGCCATCGGCGCACCTCTTCCATGTCTAGTCCGCGCTTCGGCAAGATATAGGCGCTGACCGAGGAGTTGTATAGATACACATAATCGTCCTCCTCGACGACTTCCTTGATTCCTGCCCATGACACACGCGCCTCGCCGAATTCGTTTAAATCGCGCAGACCGTTTTCCTCCAAATCCATCGTATGCAAGCCAAGCATACCTTCGTTGCTTCGTTCGTCGATGAGACGCCGCGTCTGCTTCCGGACATGCCGTTCAAAGTATTTCGGATAATACAGGAACCAAATAATACTCGCGACCCCGTATATGCCATATAGCCACCAGTCCGTCTCTTGGAGCCACGTCGCCAGCACGAAAGCAGCGCCTAAAAAGATAAGTGGTCCGATGATTCGCTGTAAGAGGATCATCCGCTTTCCGGTCTTCGAACGTTTAATATGGCTCAAGTTGAACCGGATATAGTCGTCTTCTGTCAATTCGTATTGGATTTTCATCATCATTCCCTCCTCGGTGTCCTATACGTCTCACGTGAAGAAAAGTTCCGTTCAGAACGTTGATTGGATAAACTAAAAGAAAGGAGTGACATCATGAAACAAATCCACCATCTCTGCATCCAAACGTCCGATTACGAGGCGTCCAAACGATTCTATGAGGCGCTCGGCTTCGAGCTCGTCCAAGAGTCACCCGACTTCCACACCCGAGCGTTCAACAGCTGGCTCAAACTTGGCGATTTCTATATCGAGCTTCAAACGGCAAAAGTCGACGAGACGTTGTCGCCTTATTCAAAGCACGTGGCCGGCCCGGTCCACTTCGCGCTTTATGTCGATGACCTCGAAACAGAAGTGCGGCGCCTCGAGGACCTCGGTGTAACGTTCCTACCAAAGCACGGCGGGAACATCTACTTCGTCGTTGATGGTCATTTGAGTAAATTAAAAGCCCCGGAAGGCACGATTATCGAGCTCCGGGACACGTTTGTCATCAAGTGAGGCGCTGCCTTGCTTTTTTTATTGCCAAAATCGCACACCCTCATGTTTTTCGCCGTCTTCGAACAGGTACAAGATAAAGAACACACTTTGTCCGTACCGTTTGGAGGCCTTTCATGAAATATCTCGATTATTGGAGTTACTTATCGCTCTCCCTCGCCAAGCTGTTCCTCTTCAGCCTGTTGACCGCGAGCGCGTTCGACCTACCTTTTCTATTCATCAACCTCGCGACCATCTTGATGATGACGAGTTGGGCGCTACTCGTAAAACCGCAGACACGTCGCTGGATTTTGTTCGCGTCGCTGTTTCTGCACAGCACGCTACTCATCTCGGACGTCTGGTATTACCGCTATTTCGGCAACTTGCTGTCGGTCGCCCTACTGTCTGATATCGGCCAGATGGGAGACGTCGGGGGCGGATTTTTGACATTGATTCAAGCACCCGACTTCATCTTGTTCACGGATTTGCTCGTCTACGCGGCTATCCTCGTCTATATGAAGCGACACCCCATCACGGAATCGAAACGCCTCGGTCGCCGTTTGGCAGCTTCCGGCTTTCTGATCGGCCTCATCGTCTTTACCGTTCCAACCGCCGTTCATTACGCCGAGGCAGACCATCGCAAGACCCCGATTTCGAATATGCGTGAGTATTATCAGTTCGGATTTTGGGGCTATCACGGGCTCGATACGTTCCGTGGCCTTCGCGACGCGTTGAACCTCGGTGACGACCTGACGGAACGGGAGCGCGGCCAAATCGAAGCGTTGGCGACCGAACCGGTCGAGGCTACAGCCGACACGAACGTCATCGTCGTTCAGCTCGAGTCGTTCCAAACGTCCGTGATCGGCCAGACCGTCAACGGTCAAGAACTGACCCCGAATTTGAATGCGCTTCGCGACGAGATGCTGTACTTCCCGAATTTTTATCATCAGACGCACGAGGGCCGGACGTCCGATGCGGAATTTACCGTCAACGCCTCGCTCTATCCCGTCCAATCGGGGTCGGTGTATACGCAATACGCCACGAACACGTTCGACGCCTTGCCGGAGCAATTACGGCGCGCTGGTTATGACACGGCCGCGATGCATGCATTCGACAAGGAGTTTTGGAACCGCGCCAACTTTTATGAGCAAATCGGCTACAACCATTTCTTCCATCAAGACGATTATCCGACGAAGCCTGTCATCGGGATGGCGGTCGGTGACAAGGAGTTCCTGACGACGTCAGTCGACCATTTGGACACGTTGGACGAGCCGTTTTATTCCTTCATGGTCGCGTTGACGAGCCATACGCCATATGAGATTCCGGACGAGGAGAAACGATTGGATTTGTCGGGGTACGACGACTCGCTCCTCGAGGACTATTACCACACAGTCCACTACAGCGATGCCGCCGTCGGTCTTATGGTCGAACAATTGAAAGCAGACGAGAAGTGGGACAACACCCTCGTCGTCTTTTATGGTGACCACGACAGCGGATTGACCGCTGCCGGTGACGAGATGGCCGTAAAAGCAGATGCCGACTCCACGGTCGAGTTGTTCCAGCTTGACCGCTCCGTCCCGTTATTCATCAAACCGGCCGGGCTCGAACGAGGTCAGACGGTGCAGGCGAGCGGCGGGCAAGTCGACCTGGCCCCGACCATCCTCGATTTGCTCGGGATGACACCGACGTATATGCTCGGACGCTCGCTCCTCGACGATGAGCCGAATTTGACCGTGTTCCGGAACGGCTCCTTCCGCTACGACGACCTCTATTTCGTCCCGGATTTGACGGAGCCGGTTGGCAGCGGCATGTGTTATTCGGTCGAGACCGGTGATGACTTGCCGCTTCAAGCATGTGAGCCGTATATTGACGAGGCCGCCGAACAGCTTCGCTTATCCGATACAATGATTGAGAAAGACGCCCTGTCCGACTTCACACAACACGACAAACAAGCCGCCCCGAACTAATCGGGACGGCTTGTTTTGTCAGTAGACGTTTCGTAACGCCTTGACGTCGATTTTCTTCATCGGCAAGAACGCCTCGGTCACTCGTGCCAATTGTTCCTTTGTTCCGGTCGTCAGCATCTCTTCCATCTCCCACGGCACGATTTGCCAGGAGACGCCATAACGATCTTGGAGCCAGCCGCACTGTTCCGCTTCCGGGACGACCGACAGTTTGGCCCAGTAGTCATCAATCTCGGCTTGTGTCTCACAAAACGCGATCAGCGACTGCATCTCGTTGAAGGCGAATTGATGATTTTCCGCGCTGTCCATGGTGACGAACTCGCGTCCGGACAAGACGAAGCGGGCGTAATTGAGTTTCCCTTCCAACTCCGGTCCGTCTGTCGCCTCGTAACGGATCAGATGGTCTTCCAGCACGTACGAATCCGGGAAGATGGAAATCCAGTCGTTCATGGCCGCCTCAGCGCGCCCGAAGACGTCCCCGACGAACAAAAAGCATGGGGTCACCGTCTGGATGTCCATCCCGCCGCTATGCATGATTTGCCAAGAGACACCGTGTTTGTCTTTTAACCAGCCGTAGCGCTCGCTGAAGTCATACGTATCGAGCGGCATGAGCACCTCTGCCCCCTCCACAAGCTCGTTCCATAGCGTCTCTACTTCTTCCGACGTCGGGAACGCAACCATATACGAGATGGACGGGTTGCGTTCCTTCAACGGACCCGCCCCGAGCAGTTGAAAGAACTGTCCTGCCAGCGAGACGGTCACAACCGTCGTCTCCCCGGAAGGTGTATCCGTCAGTTTCGTCGTATAGTCGACGAATGAATCCGGAAACTTCGACACGTACCACTCCGCAATCGCCTCGACGTCACCTTCAAACCAAATGCACGGGATAATCGATTGGGTAATCATCGGATTGACTCCTTTCAGACTTCACGCAGACGATACACATCACGGACGGCGAGCAGCGTCTCGGCTGCCTTTCGGTATGCTTGATAATGTGGTGAGTTGATGTGATGGTCGAGCGCCGTCTCGTCTTCATATTGCTCATAAAACACAAACGTACCTGGGGCGTCGATCGACTCATGGAGCACATACGTCAAACACCCCTCTTCTTGTCTCGACGAGGGGATGACCTCATCGAGCGCTTGCCGTAACTCGTCCTCTTTCCCCGGATGTGCCTTCAAGATAGCGGTGATTGTAATTGCCATATGCGATTCCTCCTCATTTTAGGACTGACGCAAAACTGTTCCCGTTTTGGAAGAGATGTATACGCAAATGGACACGCCTATTTGTAAAGGCGTGTCCATCGTTTAGACGAGTTCGTTCGCAATCTCGTTCAGTTCTTCAATTTGATCTTTCAACGAAGCTAACGCTTCTTGCTGTGACATCGTCAGCACATGAACGTCTTGACTGTTCACTTCGAGCGCTGTCATTAGTGCCGACATTTGGGAAGTCACTTGGTGAACTTTGTTCAGTTCTGATGCGACGACTTGGAGCTGTGTCGACGTCTCATCCACGGTGCTTGCGACCGTTCCTGTCGTTTGGATCATGGAGAGAATCGATGTTCCGCTCTTACGTACTTGTTCTTCCTGCGTCGATAAACGTTCTGTACTACCATCGATTGCACGTTCCGTCACTTGCACCTCCTGCATGACGAGTTGGATAATATCATTGATTTGAGATGAGGCTTGGGCCGTTTGAGCCGATAGATTCCGAATTTCGGACGCGACGACTGCAAATCCTTTTCCGTGTTCCCCCGCTCGCGCTGCTTCAATTGAAGCGTTGAGCGACAGCAGGTTCGTCTGAGACGAAATCTGCTGGATCGTACCCGTGATGGTCCGCACTTCTTGGAAACGCTCCGCCAATCCTTTAAACGCATGATTGACTTCACTGATACTTAAGTTCAGTTCAGCGAGCGACCGTTCTGTCGAGTCCATATTTTCATGCGATACATGAGCGTCCTGCAAGACCCCACTCACTTGAGACGTCGTCTCCTGGAGCTGTTGTTGCATCCGCTCAAACGCCTGTACAGTTGAACGAATTTGCGAAGCGACGTTTTGAATCAGACCTGCTTGTTCCGACGTCCGTTTCGTCATCAAACCGATTTGTTCTGTCACTTGCTCCGAAGCATTTGTGACAGAGTCGACTGAATCATTCATCGTGAAGACGGCCCCATGAAGTGTGGTCGCACTCGCTGTCGTCTTCGCCATCGTTAGCTCGATTTCGCTAGCGTGTTGTTCTGACTTTTCTTGTTGCGTGAACGTCTCATGTAACAACTTCGCACCAAAGAATGACACAAAGTATGCGCCAGACAAAGCCATTGTGAGCACAGTGAACCAAATGACGAGATCGAGCGGCGTTTCAAATGAAAAGCGCCCAATCAATACAGCTCCGACCGATACGATAAGCGCGAGAATGCTGCCGTACAGCACAAGATGCCGATTCAAGTACATCAACATCAATACGATATACAGAAAGACGATATTTTGAATCGCAGTACCTGGCAGCGTCAAGATAATTGCTGAAGCTGCAATGTACATCAACGTGACGAGCCCATACTTCAACCAAGTATGTTCCACATAGAAGCGATGGCCCAGCCACGATGCGGCTTGAATGACACCACCTATCAGAATAAAATTGACTGCGCCTTGCCCCGCGAGCTCCCCCATCCAATACAAAACACCCATGATCGGATAAGAGAGGAAAAATAAAATAATCACCATGCGCGATACAAACAACGAACTCATTTTTTCAAAATGATTCACCATAATTGTTGCCTACTTTCAATAGAATAAAGATCTATATTATATTTCGGCGTATTTTTATTAATCTCAAGTCCGTCTTTCTCCATTTCGCTGACATTGACTCAACAAATAAAAACAGCACAACAATTGTTGTGCTGTCCATCGCAAAATTTAGTCTCTATCTTTACTTTTTTGTTTAAATGGCCACCATACCCCGTCCCCGAACGATACGGTGATCGCTGGGATGAGCAGTGGCAACACAATCAATCCGTATAACAACAGTCCGGTGATAACAATTGTCGCAATCTGGACGAGACTGAGCACGCCAGACGGAATCATCGCCCCGAACGTTCCGGCGAGGATGACGGCCGCGGTCATGATGACCGTCCCCATCTTCGTCATCGAATGGACGAGCGCATCGCGAACCGTCATCCCGTTGATTGACTCCTCGCGGAACCGATCGAGCAGGAAAATCGAATAGTCGATGCCGAGGGCGATCAACATGACGAACCCGAAGAACGGAACAGCCCAACTGATGCCGTCATAACCGAGTCCTTCGACGAAGATGAGCTCCGTGATGGCCGCCGACGTGTAATACGTCAGTAAGAGCGAGCCGATCATATAGAGCGGCATGACCATCGAGCGGAATAACACCGTCAAGACGAGGAACAACGTCACAAGCATGATGGCGACCGTCCGATTGAAGTCGTTCGTCGACGTCTCATTCAAGTCGCTGTTAATGCTCGAGATACCGGCATATCCGATTGTCGCCTCCGCGAACGGCGTATCGGTGACGACCCGGTCCATCGTCGCTTTCACGGTCTCGACCGTGTCAATCGCTTCCGGCGAATATGGGTCCATCTCGAGGATGACCTCGAGCTGTGTCGCCGTCCCGTCGTCAAACACGTAGCGCTCGACAGCTGGAGCGAACTCCTCTGACGTGAGCGTCCCTTCCGGTAGATAGACGCCCGTATCGCGCAGGCTGTCCGAGCTACTCAGGTCTGATAGGAATGCTGCCGCTTCATTGATGCCAGTCTCGATTTGAGCGAGCCCTGCGTTCGCTTCACCGACACCTGCGGCAAGTTGTCCGAGACCCGTTCCGAGTTCTCCGGCTTGGGCGCCTTGTGCCGTCAATGCCGTAGCTGCCTCGTTAATGCCTGCCTCGATTTGACCGAGACCGGCCGACACTTGCCCGAGCTGCGTTACGGTCGCAGGAATATTTTGCGTCGCCGTGAGTCCTTGGCCAATCAGACCAAGCTGAGCGTTCAATTGACCAAGTCCCGCTGCCGCTTCCGCGAGCGGGGCGCCGGCATTCGTTGAACCAGCAGGAAGTTGAGTGACGATTGCTTCAAGCCCAGACTCGACTTGCGCGAGTCCTTCTTGGACGTCGCCGAGACCCGTCTCGGCCTCCGTCAATCCTGCACTTACTTGTTCGAGCTGGGTATCCACATAAAAGTCATCAATGACGTCACCCGTCGGCCGCGTCACGGAACGAACGCCGCTTACACCATCGATTTTTTCAAGTTCATTCGAGAATTTCTCGATATACGGAATATCTGTTTCAGACAACGCGCCATCTTGTTTTAGAATGACCTGGACCGGGAGCGACTCTCCTTGCCCGAATCCTTCTGAAATCAAGTTGAGCCCACGTACGGAATCATAATCGTCACCGATCTCATCGACCGTATTGAACGACCGGGCATCGTCATACGTGAACAACACCGGTACCGTGATCAACGCGACGACGAG
Organism: Exiguobacterium mexicanum; assembly: GCF_005960665.1. Taxonomy (GTDB): domain Bacteria; phylum Bacillota; class Bacilli; order Exiguobacteriales; family Exiguobacteriaceae; genus Exiguobacterium; species Exiguobacterium mexicanum_A. The sequence goes on along the minus strand of NZ_CP040676.1, from coordinate 89,506 downwards.
AATCGAAACGAACGGTCGATTGACCGACAGACGGCTGAATCCTTCCCAGAGACGGCTGTCGTGATGTTCGCCCGCCTTCTTCGATGGCCAGAACAAACGATGCTTGAGCGTCGCCATAAAGAACGGCACGACCGTGAAGAGAATGAGCAAGAGCACGGCAATCCCGACCGCGACGGCGACGGCTGATTTGAAGATTGGAAAATCGGCGAAACCGATGGCCGCAAAGCCGACGAACACGGCAAGACCGCTGATGAGGACTGTCCGCCCTGCTGTCTTGTACGTGTTGACGATGGCATCTTCAATCGCGTGGCCCGCGCCGAGCTCTTCTTTATACCGGCTGAGCAGCAAAATACAATAGTCGGTTCCAATCCCGAACAAGATGGCCACGAGGAAAATCTGCGTGTAGTTCGAGACCGGGAAGCCAAACCAATCGACGAAGAATGCGACGAACGATTGGCTCAATAAATACGTGAATCCGACCGCGATGAGCGGGATGAACGGCGTCACGATTGAACGGAACACGAGCAGGAGCAGTCCGAAAATGAGGACGACCGTGATGATTTCCGTCTTCTTCAAGCCTTCCTGCGCACTCAAGTTCACATCGTTGTTGATGATTTCTTCACCTGTGATGTAGACCGTCTCGTCTTCCGGGAGAATGTTTGCCCGCACGTCGTCCGCGAAGGCGTTGATGTCTTCCATCGACCCTTCGACCGTGATTGGGACGAGCACGATGCGGCCGTCCTCCGAGACGAGCTGTGCTTCCGTCTCTTCATTTTCAAACGGGTCGAGTACGTCTTTGACGACCGTGTCGTTTTGTTTCATCTCGCCGATGACCCGGGAAATATCGGCCCGTTCGGCATCACCGAGCGTTTCGAACTCATAGACGAGCGAGATCGTCTTATCGCTCTTTCCGGCGGCGTTCAAGATGTCCTGCGCCCGCTGCGAGTCCATGTCCTCGGATAATTGGAAGCTGCCGGCTTGTTCGGCCTGCTTCGTCAAGTTCGGCGCCACCACAAACAAGGCGGCCGTCAAGACGATGAGACCGATTAAGATGCCCCAGCGCCATTGGATGATTTTATGCACGTGTTATTCCTCCCCAATTCGAAGCAGCTGTTTAATTTTCCGGAACGTCCGGACGAACTGTTCGATTTCTGTCTCTTCGATGTTTCCGTCGAGCAACGATTCAACGTAACGGTAGACGGCCGCATCCGCTTCTTCGACGATGCGATGTCCGGCTTCCGTCAACTCGATCAACCGCTCGCGCTGGTCATGCCCGCGTCGACTGACGACGAGCTCTTTGTCGACGAGCTTTTTTAACCGGTTGGAGACGGCGCTCTTATGAACTCCTTGTTTTTGGGCCAACTGGCCGGCTTGAATCGGACCGAACTGTTCGAGCAGTTTGAGTAGCTGCAGTTGTTCCCGCGAATAGTCATGCCAGACGTCACCGTCCATCGCCTCGATGACATGCTCCGCACCTTGGAACATGACCTCTTCGAACAACTGGACGGCCTCCCGCATCAATTCTTTCATTTTGGTTTACCCCCTAAACTAGATAAAGATAGTTTATGTCCTAAACTATCAACCGTCAACTAAAACGACCGATGAAGTCGTTCCTTCACCGGTCGAGTGGATATACATACGTATTAAACGTCAGCGTTCGTCCTCCCCATTCTATCTGTCGTACCTCGCCGTCACGGATAAAACCGGCACCCCTTAATACGTGTTGGGACGCCACGTTGTCGCTTGTCGTCTCAGCTCTCAATCCTTTGAATCCAGGCAACTTGAACGTCAGCAATTGGCGCAGGGCCGCCGTGGCATACCCGCGTCCCCCATGCTCCGCCCCGACCCGGTAACCGACCTCACCAGTGTCGGCATCGGTGTGATGGACGTCCCGACGCCCGACGATTGTATCGTCGCACCACATCAAGTAATAGCATCCGTCCACGTCCGCCTGCTCGCTCAATAGTTGCTGCAACGCCTGATGGAATGATTCCGGCTCATAGTAGGTGTCGCCTCGGCTCGTAACCGAACGCTCGAAATACGTGCGATTCTCGCACTCGAACTCATACAGCAACGCCTCATCTTGAAGACGTAACGCCTTTACGCTTACCCGATCCATGTGACGAGCGCCTCCCGCTGTCTCGACGCCTGGGCGAAGACACGTTTCAACTCATCGAACTGGTCCAATAAGTACTGTTTTTCCTCGAGTCCCCACTCCCGTTCAAATGGGTACACAGTTCCTGCTCATTCATCGTCGCGACGTCGTAGCGCGCTTCTAGCGCCTCCAGCTCGATGTATTGAAGTCAGGTCGACAAGTCCTCGACTTCTCCCGGCATCAAATAGGCGATGCCCGTCTCTTCGTCGATGACATCCCCTCCGAAGACTGCCTTCCCGAGCGAATGACGGTCGATCTCGTTCAAATCGGTCGCCCCGGTCAATAAAAAGTAAAGACCGTGCCACGCCTTATCGATATCGGTCTGTCGTTCCTTATCTTCTAACAGTCGCTCGAAACGCTCCGGCTCTTGAAGCAGTGCTGTCAACTCTTCGACCGATACCCGCATGTATGCGCCAACCATCCCCATGTCTGATTCCCCTCTCCAATTCATATGTCTGACTATTCGGCACGGTCATGAAAAAACCTTCCGAAGAAGGTTTAACGCATCGCTTCCGCGACACGGAGTCCTGAGACGTACGCGCTCTCGAACCGAGTCCGGCCTGAAGTGTCATCCGGCTCGAGGAAGACGTCACCGGCCAAGAAAATCGGCTCGTCACGCAATCGATGGTAAGGCTCGTTCCAGACGTCGGTCGCCTGCGCATAGCGCCACCGTTTCAACTGCCTCGATTGAATCACCGCCGACCCTGTCACCGTTTGCAACAGGCGCTCAATCTCACGAAGCGTGTCTTCGTCCGCTCGTTCATACCACTCCTCGCTCCACGACTCGTCCATATAGACGCTGACGAGTTCGGTCGCCGAGATGCCTTTTTGGCGGTTGTTGATGACTTTCAAGATACCCGGCACCAAGTCTGTATCGAGAATCCCGTCCGGACCGATGCGAGTATCGCTTGCCAATTCGAACAAGCCGACAAACGTCGGGGCGTACGTCAATTCACGTAACGCCGCATCGATCGGAAAATCTGCGAGCAAGTCGAGCGTCTGCGGGAGCGGCGACGTGATGAGGAGACGGTCATACTGCCGCGTCGTCACATCCGTCTGGACGCTGACCTGACCATCTCGTGTCGTGACCGTCTCGGCCCGTTCGTTCAAATGGACGGTCAATCCGTCAGCCAACCGTTTGGCCAAGGCGTTCATCCCGTCGACGGCGACGTAGCGCGGATACGGGTCAGCGTACCAGACGTTCACCCACCCTTCCATCTGCCAGTCGGCGACATCTTGTTTGAGTTCTTCCCCTCGTACGGTGAAATAGACAGCTCCTTGATCGGCTTTGCCGTCTCCGATCCGCCTCGTCGCCAAGCGTCCCCCGACGCTCCGACTCTTCTCAATCAATTCAACTGTATGGCCGTGACGGGCGAGGTCGCGTGCTGCGACAATCCCGCTCAGTCCGGCACCAATAATACCGATGTTCATGTCCATTCCCCCTTCTGTCAGGAAGATTGTATCATGCCCGAGGACTCATACGCCGGAACCGATGCGCTTCACGCCGAGCGATTCCACTGCTCGTCATACTCGATACGCGCGTCTTCATACATGACGGCGAAACGGCTGACGATGAACGGGCGGATGAGTGCTAGTGCGACGAGGAAAATCCATGACCCGAGGATGACCAAATCAAGTTGTATATAAAAAGTCAAACCGACTAGATACATCGGAACGAATGGCAAAATGAGTTTGAACGCATCCCACTTTCGTCCGCGCATCATCGTTCTCGATTTTGTGATTACCTCTGTAGCAGACAGTTCTGGTTCGTCGCGTAAGATGAAGTATGTGAACGCATACGAGAAATACTTTATGATTCCTGGTACGACTAGCAACAATGTCCATAGTACTTGGAACAATATGACGAGAATTGTTGCGAGCAAATGTTTTCCATAGCGGTGACGAAACGGGTCGAACACATCACTCCAGCGAATCGGCTGATCTCGTACCGTCTTTAAGATGAGCCAGTTGTATCCGACGTTAACCGGATAAAGGGCGATATAAACTAAGATGCCACCTAAACTGAGCACGGTCAGCGGCAGTGACTCCACCGTCAAACCGTAATAAGTCGGGTCTGCCATCAACCCCAATTCTAACATCACAGAGCAGGCGAACGACCAGATGAGTAATAGCCCTGCCTTTCCTTTTAACGCTTTGTGCGCCCGTTCATTCCATGTCTGAATCATCTCGTTTCCCCTTTTCGTTCCTCTTTCCTGTCTTATACGCAACGTGATGGAAAATGTTTCAAACTCCACAAAAAAACAGGGCGCTCGCCCTGTCCATCACTCTTCCCGATATTCTAAAATGTCGCCCGGCTGACAGTCGAGCGCCTGACAGATTGCTTCGAGCGTCGAGAAACGAATTGCTTTCGCTTTGCCCGTCTTTAAAATCGACAAGTTTGCCATTGTGATGCCCACTTTTTCAGACAGCTCGGTCACACTAATCTTTCGTTTCGCCAACATTACGTCAAGATTTACGATAATCGCCATCTATCTCACCTCAGACCGTCAAATCATTTTCTTGCTTCATGTCGATGGCACGCTTCAATAGTTTCTGTAACAGTTCCGCGAATACGGCGACGACGAACGCGGCAAACACAAAGACAAGCCCGATGAGAAGGAACCCAGGCGCATCATCTCGCTCGGCGAACCAGTAGAAGAACGGGAGCGTCCCGATATAAACGGCCGTGATCGTCAACGCACAATACTTGATCATGCGGAGTGATTGGACAGCCCGATACGAGAACCCTTCGTCGCGGTCAATCAACCGTAGCAACATGAACGCTTGGAACAGCGCAATGAAGAACGGGATGGCCGATACGTACATGCCAATCACAATCGGGCGAATTGAGTCCTCAATCCAACTCCCGCTCTCGACCGCCTCGCGCCAAATGTATGGAAGCAAAAACAAGCAGGCCGCCACAATCGGGACAGCCAGAACGAATACGGCCAGCCGTAAAAAAACCGTCTCTCGTTTCATGATGAAGCCACCTCACTTCGTTTGATAGCTTCATCATAACCTCACTTTTATCGTTTATCAATAAATAATCATCGTAAATAAATAAAAACCTCAGATTTCTCTGAGGTTCATCCTTAGTTCATGGCTTCGAGTTCATCCTCTGTGACCCATTTATGGTTCGTGACGTCTTCCCCGTCGTTTGTGGTGAAGTCGACCATATACACCGTCGTCTGTTCGGCCGAATCAATCGTCGCCTCGGCGCCGTCCATCCCGTCCATGTGGTCTGTGGCCAGAGTAGCTTCGGTCCCTTCTTCTAACGGTGCCTCACCTGGATTGTCGAGTTCTTCATGGATGACCCACTTGTGATCTTCGACCGGGTCACCTCCATCCGTCGGGGTATAAGAAACCGAATAGACGGTCGTGTCATATGCACCGACGATTGTCGCTTCGGTGCCATCCATGCCCGGCATGTGGTCGGCCGTCATCATCGCGGTCGACCCGACCGGGAACGTCGGATCTGTCGCTTCACTTAACCCGCTCGGCACCTCTCCTGATCCCGAATGGTCCATCATCGAATGGTCCGAATGTTCTTCTGTCGAATCGCTCGTCTGTTCTTCCTCGGCATCCCCACAAGCTGCCAAAGTCGTCGCGAGCAACATCGCGCTCAAACCCGTCATCCATTTTTTCTGTCTCATCGAATCTCTCCCTTACGTCTTTATGTGTATACGTTACCCTGCTATCGAGGTGATGAGACGTTTTTAAGACCGATACGATGATTTGTTAGCAGTTTGACACATAAAAAGACCGCCCTCGAACGAATCACGGGACGGTCTTTGCCTCAATGGTGCTTGATTTTTCTCAAGAAAACCAACATCGGGACGAGCAAGAGCGCCGCTGCCCCGAGCCCTCCTTGAATCGACGTGTACAGGGCGAGCAGTCCAACCAGCGGACCCCCGGCGACTTGACCGAACGCGTCGACCTGACCGAACATCGACAAAATCGTCGCCCGGCCTTTCGACGGGAGCCGCTCGTTCGTCATGACGCTCATGAGCGGGTAGTGCACGTTACGCAGTGCCGCAATCGTCCAATACAACAACACGGCCAACCAAAACTGTCCGATCGAAGCAAAAGCAAGCATCGCAACGATGAGCAACACGTTGAACCAAAACAAGGTCGTCGCATAGTGTCCTTTGACGTATAGCTCGACACCTTTCAACACCAGCATGTTGAATAGAAACGCGACGGCATAGAACAAGCCGAACCAATACACGGCCGCCTGTTCCGACAACTGGAACGTCTCAATCAAATGCGCGCCCCATAACCAGTCGAATCCTTCACTAGCGAGACCCCAGACGAGCGTGATGGCAGCCAAGCCGACGAGAATCGAATTGCCACGGATATGGGTGTATCCGTCCCGAACCGTCCGTTTTGCTTGCGCGAGGTTCGACGTATCGGCCCGCGTGATCGGTTCGAACCGCGTCTCTGGCAAGACGCGCCATGCGATGATCGCGAGCATGACCAACATCCCACCGGCGAGCACGATTGTCGTTTGGACGGACGTGACTTCGGCGAGGAGCACGGCAAGCCCAATTCCGACGAAGCGGCCGAGCGAACTATATTGAGCGCCTCGCAAAAACACTTGTTCTAACCCGTCATTCCCCATCTCATCGGCAATCCATGCCTGTTCGGCCCCGCTGATGAACGCCCAGCCGATACCCCATAGCGCTGACGCGACCGCGATGGCCCAAAATTCAGGGATGCCCCCTTCTAGCAAATGGGCCAGTCCAATCAAACCGATGCCGATGACCATCGACTGCTTCCGTCCATATAAATCGGCGACGAGACCGGTGGGCAGCTCGAATAGTAAAATCGATACTTCTAAAATCGTTCCGATCAAGACGAGTTGTAACGCATTCAACTCGGCGGTCGTCACATAATAGATGGCGTTCAACGTGAACACCATCTGTATGATGAGCGAGCGCGAACTCGTGACCGCATAGTAAAGCTGTTGAATCTTCAATTGTATGGTTCCTCCGATAGTTTGTTCCAATACAGTGAATCATCGGAGGAGGTGGCCAACTTATGAACGCACGTCCTCCGGCAGGATGAATGTGTTAACTAGTTGGATTCGCATGGCGTTCTCTCCTTAGTCGTTATACCTTCAGTATACAAGCCGGTTCGCATGACGTAAATCACAACAAAAAAAGCCAAGATCCCGAAAGATCTTGGCCTACCGTTTATTCGACTGTGACTGATTTCGCCAAGTTACGTGGCTTGTCGACATCGCAATCACGCGCAAGAGCCGCGTAATACGAGATGAGTTGAAGCGGTAATACCGTCACGAGCGGCGTGAGCAGTGGCTCGACACGCGGCAAGACGAATGAATCACTCTCGTGTTCCATGCCTTCCATCGAGATCGTGCAGGCAACGGCGCCACGGGCGACAACTTCCTTGATGTTTCCACGGATGTTGAGGTGCGTGTTCGGTTGCGAGACGAGCGTGATGACCGGTGTGCCATCTTCAATCAAGGCGATCGGTCCGTGCTTGAGCTCACCACCTGGGTAGCCTTCTGCTTGGATATACGAGATCTCTTTGAGCTTGAGGGCACCTTCGAGACCGACGTATGAGTCCATGCCGCGACCGAGGAAGAACGCGTTGCGCGACTCTTTCAAGAACTTGTCTGCCAATTGCTCAAAGATTTCTTTTTGAGCCATGACCGAGTCCATGATCGTCGCGACACGCGCGAGCTCTGTCATGAGGTCAAACGGAAGCTTCTTGCCGTTCGCACGAGCGATGTCGTAGGCGAGGATGGCGAGCACGGCGATTTGGGCCGTGTATGCTTTCGTCGATGCGACCGCGATCTCCGGGCCGGCGTGGAGGAGCATCGTTTCGTTCGCTTCACGTGAGAGCGTCGAACCGGCAACGTTCGTGAGTGTGAGCGCCTTGTAGCCGCGCTTCTTCACTTCGACGAGGACGGCCCGGCTGTCCGCTGTCTCACCTGATTGTGAGATGAAGAGGAACAACGGCTTCTCCGTGAGGAGCGGCATGTTGTAACCGAATTCTGAAGCGACGTGCACTTCTGTCGGCACACCTGCGACGCGCTCAATCAATTGCTTGCCGACGAGACCAGCGTGGTAGCTCGTACCACAGGCGACGATATAGATGCGGTCCGCTTCTGAGACGAGCGAGCGCACGCCTTCCGTGAGCTCGATGTCACCGGCGTCGTTCTGGTAGTGCTGGATGATGTTGCGGATGACGGCTGGTTGCTCGTCCATCTCTTTCAACATGTAGTGCGCGTACGTGCCTTTCTCGATGTCTGACGCATCGATCTCGGCCGTATACGGGGCACGTTCGAGGACTTCGCCGTCGAGTGTCTTGATCGTCGCCGATTCGCGCGTCAAGATGACGATTTCGCCGTCGTGGAGCTCGAGGTACTGGTCCGTCACTTGGAGCATCGCCATCGCGTCAGACGCCACGACGTTGAACGTGCCGTCGCCGAGTCCGACGAGGAGCGGTGACTTGTTCTTGCCGATATAGAGGCGTTCTTTATCTTCCGAGTCGATCATCGCGATCGCGTACGAGCCGTGGAGCTCAGACAACGTCTTGCGGAACGCCGCCTCGACGTCGCCGAGTTCGACGAAGTTCTTCTCCATCAACTGGACGATGACTTCCGTGTCCGTCTCCGAGAGGAACGGCACGTCGAGTGTCGCCTTGATCTGTTCGTCGTTCTCGATGACACCGTTGTGGACGAGCGTGAAGCGGCCCGTCGTGCTCTGGTGCGGGTGGGCGTTCGGCACGCTCGGCACCCCGTGTGTTGCCCATCGTGTGTGGCCGATTCCAATCGTGCCATCTACTTCTGCTGGGACGACTTCGCGTAGCGCAGCAATCCGGCCGACTTCTTTATGCACGTTCACGTTATCATGCATCAAAGCAAGACCTGCCGAGTCGTAACCGCGGTACTCGAGTTTTTCAAGACCTTTGAGAAGGATTTCCTTCGCTCCGGTATTCCCAATCATTCCTACAATTCCACACATACAAAAATCTCCTCTATATTCGATTTCTCGAAAAAGGAAACGGGCTTTTTCTAAGAGCTGTCAACGCGCTCCCCTTTGGCCGTCCGGTCGCCCGGGCGTTTTGAGGGTTTGCTTGTAGTCGTGACAGGCGACTAGGAGGCATCCGCCGAAAACTCGATAACCTCCAACCTCGTCAACTCCGAAGAGTTCTGGCGCTTGTTTCGTACTGGGTGTCCTTCCGTTTCTAAGGTCACGCTCTTAATAGTACAAATCACACCTCCATTCGTCAAGAAAATCACATAATTTCACAGTGACAAAACGGAAACAAAAAGGGAACCCGAGGACGGATTCCCTTGTTTTATTCCCTATTTCGACAGAATTATCCTTCTACACCGTAATCTTCGCGGACAACTTGTGCGATTCGTTCGACATAACGGTCACATTCTTCCGAAGTCGGTGCTTCCGCCATGACGCGTACGAGCGGCTCCGTACCAGAAGCGCGGACGAGGATGCGGCCGTTGCCGTTCATTTCTGCTTCCGCTTCTTGAATCGTCGCGAGCACACGGTCGCCGTTCATCGCTTCATTCTTATCCGTGACACGGATGTTGACGAGTTTTTGTGGGTAGACCGGCATCTCAGCCGCGAGTTCTGACAACTTGCGGCCTGTCGTCTTCACGATTTGAGCGAGTTGAACGCCAGAGAGCATGCCGTCTCCCGTCGTCGAGTGGTCGAGGAAGATGAGGTGACCCGACTGCTCGCCACCGAGTGTGTAGTTGTGTTTCTTCATCTCTTCGACGACATAACGGTCACCGACCGCCGTCTGAAGCGCCGTCATGCCAGCATCTTCAACCGCTTTATGGAAGCCGAGGTTACTCATGACCGTCGCAACGATTGTGTTGTCTTTGAGACGGCCTTTCTCGCTCAAGTACTTCCCGCAGATGTACATGATTTTATCGCCGTCGACGATATCACCGTTCTCATCGATCGCAATCAAGCGGTCGCCGTCGCCGTCAAAGGCGAGACCCATGTCCGCTCCTTTTTCACGAACGAACTGTGCCAAGTGCTCAGGGTGTGTCGAGCCGACACCTTCGTTGATGTTCAAGCCGTTCGGCGAGTTTCCGATCGTCGAGACGTTCGCCTCGAGGTCAGCAAACAGACGTGCTGCCAATCCGCTCGTCGCACCATGGGCGCAGTCAAGGGCAATATGGAGACCGTCGAAATCTTCGTCGACCGTCTGTTTCAACATTTGAAGGTACTTCTGTGCACCTTCATAGTAATCCGAGACAAAGCCGAGGTCTTTCCCGACCGGGCGTGGCAACGTGTCTTCCGCCGCATCCAAAATCGCTTCGATTTCCGCTTCTGTCGCGTCATCGAGCTTGAAGCCGTCGCTACCAAAGAACTTGATGCCGTTATCCGCGACCGGGTTGTGCGATGCCGAGATCATGACACCGGCTGTTGCATCAAGCGACTTCGTCAAATAAGCGACACCTGGCGTCGAGATGACGCCGAGACGCATCACTTCGGCTCCGATTGATAGGAGACCCGCGATGAGTGCACCTTCAAGCATGTGGCCTGAAATGCGTGTGTCACGGCCAATCAAAACTTTTGGCTGTTCGCCGGCTGGCAAGTGTTTCGATAACACGTAGCCGCCCGCACGACCTAAACGATATGCTAATTCTGCTGTCAATTCTGAGTTCGCGACACCGCGGACTCCATCAGTTCCAAAATATTTACCCATGAATTCAATTCCTCACTTTTGTATGATTGAACGCCTCATTGAATCGAGGACGTTTCGGTTTGTTCATCGACACTCGTCAACTCAATGTCGATCGTTTTCGGTGAGACGACGGTCACACCTTTTGGTACTTCATAATCGACGTCGACCCCATGCAGTCCGCTCGGGAGACCTGTCAAGTCCAAGGTCACACTCACACTGTTCGACGTGATGTTTTCCAACAGGGATCGCTTCCCGGACAACGTCACTCCAATCACTTCAGGAGCTTGGAGCGTAAAGTTGGTCCGGTCATACCCCCGCACGGTCACAGGGACCGTCAAGCGAACCCGTTCCGTCAATTCGCCTGTGTCGTCTCGCGTCTCATCTGCAGCCCGGACGAGCAATTGGACTTCCACTTGCTTTGTCGCAAGGGATGAAGCGCCTTCTGGCAAAGCGAGATTGGCGGTCACTTTCCCGGTCTTGTCGATGCCGTCTAAATCAATCGGCTCCGTCTCCACGGTGTCGATCGCATCGAGCACGTCTTGTGGCGCAAAGACACGGACTTCCGTCTCTTCAAGCAACGTATCGACCAGTCTGTAATCGTCGGCCACTTCACCAGTCGTGACTGCTTCGATCGGGAAGACGGCACTTTGTTCGTAGACCGGGACCGACACACTGATGATGTTCGGTTCAACAGTCACGTTGAGCGGATTGCCGTTCGCATCTAAAATCGTCGGCGTCAATTCTCGCGTGAACGTTTGACTTTGGTTGGCGACATCGACGTTCAACGTGATCTCTTTGACGTTTTGAATCCGACTGGCACCGCCCGACACTTTCACCGTTGCCGGTTCAATATCGGCGTCACCGACCACTTTCCCTTCTGGCAACTGCTCTTTGTTCAAAAGGTTGACCGATACGGGAACTTCAATTGTCTGTTTACGGTCGATGTAAATTTCTACTGTATCCCGTTCGAGCTTGACGTTGACGTCTCCGCCAAAGCCGCGTGCCTCAACCGGAACACGGTGGAAGCCGGTCCCGAGATTCGTTAAATCGACGAAGACTTGATAATCTTTCACCAATTTCGTCATCGTTAAACTGCTAGATGGTCCTTGAAGTTCAACGTTCATTTCTTCTGGAACGTTATATGCCACGTACTGCACCTCATCGAAGAACACTTCGACGGGAACGTCGAGCGTCATCGAACTTTGTCCGACGATCGGGAGGGCATTCGTGGAGTTGGTCGACGAACTCGTTTCGGCGACCATGAAATAAAGCAGGATGGCTAAAGCAAGTGCGATGATGCGGAGAAACCATTTATGTTGTAACCACTGATCAATCACTTACTTGTCCCCCCCTTTTTTATTAAAGAACGAGAGCGTCGTCTCTTTTTCTTCAATAACGAGTTCTTGGATCAACTTATTGCGAAGTGCCTCCTCATCCAGCTCTCGATACAGACGACCGGCAATCGCGAGTGACACGGCGCCTGTTTCTTCAGAGACGGTGAGGGTCACGCTATCAGTCACTTCACTGACCCCGATGGCGGCCCGGTGTCGTGTCCCTAACGCTTTATCGATGTGCGGGCTCTCGGACAACGGCAAATAACAAGCCGCGGCCGCAATTTTCCCGTCCTGGATAATCATCGCCCCGTCATGCAGCGGGGTGTTTGGAATGAAAAGGTTGATGATCAGTTGTGATGTGATGTGCGAATCCATGCGAATCCCGGTCTCGACGTACTCATTCAAGCCCGTATCGCGTTCAATCGCAATCAATGCACCGATGCGACGTTTTGACATGTATTGCGCCGAACTGACGATCGCTTCGATCATTTGACGTTGCTTATCCTCATCGCTCGTGCTCGTTCGGCCGAACAAATTACTTGTTCGTCCTAAATGCTCGAGTCCTCTTCGGAGTTCTGGTTGGAAGATGATAATGATCCCAAGTAGTCCATATGTGATGATTTGATTCAATAAGAACTGTAACGTCTTCAACCCAAAGAACCCACTGAGGAACCAGCTGACAAGGATGATGGAAATCCCTTTAATCAATTGGACCGCTTTTGTCCCACGTACAATCATCATCAACTTATAGATGACATACGTGACGACGACAATATCTAAAACGTCATTCAAATAATCGTACCAATGTACGTTCTCTGAAAGACTAAAAAATGATAAGAATGATACCTGTTCAAGTAGCGGCAAATGCTCCCCTCCTCAACTACCTAGCCAATTCGTGCAAATTACATTATATCACATTTCCGAAACCGCGCATCGCTAGACAATAAAACGAAACCAGATTGAAACGAACACAAAAAGACGCCGTCTCCGGCGTCTCCGTTAGAAGATTTGTTTGAACGAATACCACATCCACTCAAACATCCGATCGATCTGCTCAAGTTCTCCTGTGACTTCTCCAGCGCTAGCCAGATAAGCCCGACCATTTACAGCCGTCGCGTTCCCATTGACGGTCCCTTCAATTCGAAGGTCCCCGCCTTGGACCGTGATATCCCGCTCGACGGTAACGCCTTCCGGGATGACGACCTCGTTTGACGTGACAACGATGCCCGGCACTTTCGTGTACGTCATCGTCTCTGTCGATTCGTTCCATAGGCCGAGCGTCGCGCTCGACATCAAACTGAAGAATAAGGCGGCCGCCATCAGTCCTGGATGCTTACGGAACCACGTCATCCATTTGGATGGTGGTTTGCGTTTCGTCTGGACTTTTTCTTCAAATCGAGTCACCGGTGTGACCTCTACCCGTGCTTTCGCGTCCGGTAGAGATGCCATCACACGGGCTGTAAAATCATCGGATAGTTTCGGCCGTGGTAAGGCCTTCAGTTCGGCATCTATTCGTTCGTATTGAAGGTACGCTTCATATAAGTCGTCGTCCTCCAACAAGTGACGTAGTTCGTCAGATTCTTCGGGCAGGATGCCATCTTCCAAATATTGTTGTACTTTTTCTTCAGGAGTCAATTGAACCCCTCCCTGTTTTGAAAGATTGTCTTTAACATTTCTCTTCCCCGGAAGATCCTTGTTTTAACCGTAGCGACCGGCATATCGATCATGACGCTAATCTCTTTGAGCGATAAATCATCCACGTACTTCAGCAGGAGCGGAATCCGATACTTATCGGGCAACTGCTTAATCGCGTCATGCATCTCGCCTCGAATTTCGCGATGAACGACTTGGGCATCGGGTTGGGGTGCTTCATCAGCCAAATGGTCCTGATAGGTCAAGCCGTCGGTGCCCGCAATCTCGGCATCCATCGAATACTCCGGCTTTCGTTTTCTGAGACGATCGATTGCGACGTTCGTTGCAATGCGATAGAGCCACGTCTTGAACTTGTACTGAGGATCGTACGTATCAATCCGGGTATACGCCCGAATGAACGTCTCCTGGGCTGCGTCTTCCGCTTCGCCACGATCATATAATATCTTATAAGCGACAGCAAAGACACCATCCTTGTACAGTTCTACCAGCTCAGCAAACGAATCATGATTCCCCGACCTCAATTCGTCTACTAAACGGGTGGTCAGCCGTTCCATCAATCCACTTCCCCTCTCCGCAACCTATGCGGTCATCTTTCTATACGAATCATTTTCTATGTAGGTTTCAAAAAAATCGTGACAACAAAAAAAAGTTCCCAAGTCCATTGTAGCAAAGGGACTTGGAAACCGTAAGGTCATCAGACAGTTTCACCTTCCAATAACAGGTTTTCTTTGGATTTCAAAATCGTCTCGCACAACTCAAACGCCAACTGGGTCGTCGTATCTTCATGGTCAAGCGCCGGATTCAATTCAACCAACTCAATCGCAATCAGATCGTCTGCCTTCATCGCTTCGGCCAAGATCGCTTTTCCTTCCGCGGCCGTCAGACCTTGATCGACCGGCGTCCCGGTACCTGGCACAAGTTTTGCGTCCAAGCTGTCCATGTCGAAACTGAGATAGAAGCGATCGACACGTGCGCGCAAATAAGCGAGTGCTTCTTCCATCATGACGTCGACGCCCCGCGTCCGAATTTCTTCGACCGTGATGACTTTAATGCCAAGACGATTGATTTCTCGAATCTCACCTTCATCGATGTCTCGAAGCGCCATATAGACCAAGTGCTCAGGCGCGAGTTTGGGTTCACGTCCGCCGACTTCAGTCAAGCGAATATCTCCCATTCCCAGCGCCGCAGCAAGCGGCATGCCATGAATATTGCCCGATGGAGACGTTTCTCCCGTATTCAAATCAGCATGTGCGTCGACCCAGATGACGCCGTACGGTCCTGTTTTGGCAAGACCCGCTAGCGTTCCGATTGCCATGCTGTGATCGCCCCCAACGATCAAGGGGAATCGTTTCGCCTGTATCTCGATATCGACGACTTCTGCCAGTTCTTGGACCGTGTATAACACCCCGTCTACGCGTTTCAAATGCTCTTCACTGTTGATCATTTCAGATTCAGGTAACACCCGAATCGTCTGTCGCTTCGTTGAGGCCGGTAATAATGTCTCCAATCCAAGTGTGCGTAACTTTGATGGACCTTGCTCTACGCCATGTTTCCCCTGTCCATAGCGAAGCGGAACTTCAATATATGACCAATTCATCCCCATTTCCCCCTTGAACGTTTAATATCTTCATTGTAAACGCTACCAAAGTCGTGGTTCAACTTCACATCATGATGAATAAACATACAAAAGGGCAGCCTGAATGGTGGCAGGCTGCCTTTCTCTGTACTCTCAAGTGAATGGTTCATGGATTTAGGCAAAAAAAAACTTAAGTCATAAGTAACTTAAGAAAAAAACAAATGGTGGAGCCTAGCGGGATCGAACCGCTGACCTCCTGCGTGCAAGGCAGGCGCTCTCCCAGCTGAGCTAAGGCCCCTTAAAGGGAAAAATATGGAGCGGAAGACGGGATTCGAACCCGCGACCCCGACCTTGGCAAGGTCGTATTCTACCACTGAACTACTTCCGCAAAAACATGGTGAGCCATGCAGGGCTCGAACCTGCGACCCTCTGATTAAAAGTCAGATGCTCTACCAACTGAGCTAATGGCTCAAACCTGGTGGGGGGGGGCGGATTCGAACCGCCGAACCCGAGGGAGCGGATTTACAGTCCGCCGCGTTTAGCCACTTCGCTACCCCCCCAAGGAGTGCCGGCGAAAGGATTCGAACCCTCGACCCTCTGATTACAAGTCAGATGCTCTACCAACTGAGCTACACCGGCATATATGGTTTGATTGGTTAAAATTAAATGGTGGAGGATGACGGGATCGAACCGCCGACCCCCTGCTTGTAAGGCAGGTGCTCTCCCAGCTGAGCTAATCCTCCAAATGGTGACCCGTACGGGATTCGAACCCGTGTTACCGCCGTGAAAGGGCGGTGTCTTAACCGCTTGACCAACGGGCCTTAATATGGCTCCGCAAGTAGGATTTGAACCTACGACCTACCGGTTAACAGCCGGTTGCTCTACCACTGAGCTATTGCGGAACGATCTTGCCTGGCAGCGTCCTATCCTCACAGGGGGAGACCCCCAACTACTTTCGGCGCTGAAGCGCTTAACTTCCGTGTTCGGCATGGGAACGGGTGTGGCCGCTTCGCTATCGCCACCAGACAAAAGAATATTAACATCGCCTCGAGGGCGTGTCAATCCATTTCAGGGTTGTTCCCTGAAAACTGAAGACTCATCAATTCATACAAACCTTAGACTAGATCAAAGCCTCGACCGATTAGTATCATTCAGCTCCACACGTCGCCGTGCTTCCACCCATGACCTATCTACCTCATCGTCTCTGAGGGGTCTTTCTTGATTGCTCAAAGGGAAATCTCATCTCGGAGGGGGCTTCATGCTTAGATGCTTTCAGCACTTATCCCGTCCGCACGTAGCTACCCAGCGATGCTCCTGGCGGAACAACTGGTACACCAGCGGTGCGTCCATCCCGGTCCTCTCGTACTAAGGACAGCTCTCCTCAAATTTCCTGCGCCCACGACGGATAGGGACCGAACTGTCTCACGACGTTCTGAACCCAGCTCGCGTACCGCTTTAATGGGCGAACAGCCCAACCCTTGGGACCTACTCCAGCCCCAGGATGCGATGAGCCGACATCGAGGTGCCAAACCTCCCCGTCGATGTGGACTCTTGGGGGAGATCAGCCTGTTATCCCCAGGGTAGCTTTTATCCGTTGAGC